>NZ_JBSFDW010000021.1:0-55488 GCF_053594115.1 Streptomyces sp. NPDC001970
TACATTTCGAACCCGGAAGCTAAGCCTTTCAGCGCCGATGGTACTGCAGGGGGGACCCTGTGGGAGAGTAGGACGCCGCCGAACAATTATTGGGGGAAGCCCCGGACCTTGTGGTCCGGGGCTTTTCTGCGTTCAGGCTCCAACCCGCCCGGCGATCCTCCGAAGTGATGCCCTGCCAGACGAGGTTTGGTGCACACGTCAGTTCGGGGTATGCTCTGTTGCGTTGCCGCGCGGGAGACCGTGAGAGTGCAACAGGCCCCTATAGCTCAGTCGGTAGAGCGTCTCCATGGTAAGGAGAAGGTCAACGGTTCGATTCCGTTTGGGGGCTCAGGACTGCAAAAGGCCCCCGCCTCACGGCGGGGGCCTTTTGCGTACCCTGACGCAAGCTCAGATTTTCTGCGGCTCCGGGACGCGCATCGCGAGGATCGCCATGTCGTCCGAAGCGGGCTCGGCCGCGAAACGCTCGACCGCGCGCAGGATGCGTGCCGCGACCGCGCCGGCCGTCAGGCCCGTACAGGTCGTCAGAACGTCGACGAGGCCGTCGTCGCCGAGCATGCGTGTGCCCTCGCGGCGTTCCGTGACGCCGTCGGTGACGCAGAGCAGGACATCGCCCGGGTCGAGGGTGACCGTCTGCTCGTACAGCTCCAGGTCGTCCATCACGCCCAGCAGCGGCTGTGGCTCGGCCGCGGGCTCCACAGTGCCGTCCTGGCGCAGGCGCAGGGGAAGAGGGTGGCCGGCGCAGACGACCTTGAGGAGCGCCGAGCCGTCCTCCTGGGGCCACAACTCGCCGTACAGGAGCGTGAGGAAGCGGCTGCGGGCGCCCTCGTCGAGGATCGCCGCGTTCAGTCGCTCCAACACTGCCGGGCCGCCGAAGCCCTCGCGGGCGAGCAGGCGCAGGGCGTGGCGGGCGAGGCCGGTGACCGCTGCGGCCTCCGGGCCCGTACCGCAGACGTCGCCGATGGCGAAGCCGTACGCGCCGTCGCGGATGGGGAAGAGGTCGTAGAAGTCGCCGCCGACCTCGTTGCCTTCGCCCGCCGCGCGGTAGATGACCTCGACCTCGACGCCCGGGATCTGCGGCAGGCCGGGTGGGAGCAGGCTGCGCTGCAGCGACTGACTGATGGCCGTGCGCTCGGAGTAGAGGCGTGCGTTGTCGAGGGCGAGGGCCGCTCGGCGGGAGAGGTCCTCGGCGAGTTCGAGGATCTCTTGGCGGAAGTGGTCGTCGGAGGGCTTGCCGAGGGTCAGCATGCCGATGACGCGGTTTCGGGCGACGAGCGGGAGGACGACGGTCTCGCCGCCCACCGCGGATGCGGTGGCCAGGGTCGCATTGCTGCCGGCGGACAGATAGGTGGTGCCGAGGCCCAGTTCGCGCATCGAGGTGCGCAGCGCGGCCTTGTGGGCGGCTTCGGCCGGGGCGGTCCATACGCGGGCGCCCGGGGTCGGCACCGGGTCCGGAGGCGCGATCCTGGAGAGGAGTGCCTTGAGGCCGTCGATGCGCTCCTCGTCCTCGTGGAGGACGTACGAGAGGTACGGGTCCGACGCCTGGTCGGCGATCGTGTAGACCGCGCACCAGGTGGCGAGAGTGGGCACCGTCATCTGGGCCATGAGGGCCAGGGTCTGGTCGCGGTCGAGCGTGCCGGCCAGCAGGTCGGAGGCTTCGACGAGGAAGCTGAGGGAGCCTCGGCGGAGCCGTTCCAGCTCGCCGAGGCGGGCGGACTCGACGGCGAGCGCGATGCGGTCGGCCGCGAACTGGAGGCGCAGGGCCTCCTCGTTGGAGTAGCGGCCCGCGGATTCGGCGGCGACGCCGAGCGAGCCGGTGAGGCGGCCCTCGACCTTGAGCGGCACGGTGACGACGGAACGCATGCCCGTGCCCGCGAGGAGCGGGACGGCGCCGGGTACGGCGGTGAGGTCCTCGTGGACGGCCGGCATGCGCGCCGAGCCGTAGCGGCCGGTGCCGGCCTCGACGGGGACGCGGGCGAAGCGCTGGCGGGCGGACGGGAGGCCGGTGGTGGCCCGGACCTCGAGCTCCGTCTCGTCGTCGGTGGCCAGCAGCAGGAACGCGGAGTCGCCGTCGAGCATGTCGCGGGCGCGCTCCACCGTGCGCTGGAGGAGGCCGTCGAGGTCGTCGGGGGCGGGAGAACCGATGAACAGTTCGAACGGGTCCGAGCTGCGGCTCTCGGATCCGCCGTCGGTGGAAGGGGTGCGCAGGGGCGTCTGCAGGACCGCGCGCTCGTAGTCGCGGACGAGGAGGCAGACCGTGGATGCCTCGCCCTGCGTGTCGCGGACGCGGAGATGGGAGGCGTACACGGGGACGACGCGTCCGTCGGCGTCGCGAAGTCCGTAACTGCCCTCCCAGCGGGAGAGTTGGAGGGCCTCGGCGATGCCGGTGCCGGTGCCGGGGGTGTGCGGCCAGGCCGCGAAGTCGCCGAGGGGCTTGCCGAGGACCTGGTCGGCCGCGTAACCGAAGAGGTGCTCGGCATCGTCGTTCCAGGAGCCGATCGCGCCGTTCCGGTCGATCTGGACGACGGCGACGCGGACGCGTTCGTCGGCGACGGGCAGGAGGTCGGCAGGGAGGACCGGGCCCGCCGAGCGGGTACCGACCTGGCGCTGCGGCATGTCGAGTTGGAACCAGACCTGCTTGTGGGTCGGCGTGTACTCAACACCCCAGCGGGCGGCGAGGGCGGCGCAGAGCAGCAGTCCCCGGCCGTTCTCGCGGTCGGGATGGGCGAGGGTCCTGCCGGAGCCCTGGAGGGGGATCTCGCGCTCGGGGTAGCGGTCGGCGACCTCGACCCGTACGCCCTCGTCGGTCCGCAGGCAGAGCACGTCGGCGGCGGTTCCGGCGTGGATGACCGCGTTGGTGACGAGTTCGCTCGTGAGGACCACGGCGTCGTCGACGACGTCGGAGTACCCCCAGCCCTGGAGGGTGTCTCTGACAAAGGCGCGGGCGGTCGCGACGGACCGCCCCACGGGGTCGAAGCTGGCGGCCGCCCGCGCGGTGATCACAGAAGTTTTCGTACGCGTCTCGACGCCCGGCTCTGCCATGGTCGGTGCCTGCCCCTCCCGGTGCCCGGTGGTAGTCCCTCGCTCCGTCCCGTCCGCGCCGGGCTACCGGGGCGGTTGGACAGCCGGATGCCAGGTTACTTACCTTCACTGTCCGAGCGGATGCCGGTCACCGCCGTTTCCGCCCACAAAGGGCGGGGACGCTATGCGAAGCTGCCGAACTGTTATGGCCTGGTTCGGCTGTGGTGAAACACTGGGAAAGCTTCCTGAGTCAGCACGAGCATGACGGTCGACCCCTGTGGGAGGGACACGGTGGAGTCTGGTGCAGCAGCGCGGGTCACTGGCACGCGCGCACAAGGCGGACAGTCCCGGAGAAATCAGCCACGTGGGGGGACGACGGCGGTGGACACCGCCGCTCTGAACCGGCTGCTGGCGGCGCTCGTCGCGATGCGGGACGGGAACTTCCGCAAGCGGCTGACCGTCTCCGGCGACGGTGTGATGGCCGAGATCGCGGCGGTGTTCAACGAGGTCGCCGACCGCAATCTGCATCTCACGGGTGAGCTGGCGCGGGTGCGCCGGGTCGTCGGACGTGAGGGAAAGCTCACGGAGCGGCTGGAGCCCGGGGCCTGCGAGGGCTCCTGGGCCGCCGCCATCGACGCGTCCAACGCGCTGGTGGACGATCTGGCCCGACCGGTGTCCGAGGTCGGCAGGGTGCTGTCCGCGGTCGCCGAGGGCGATCTGCAGCAGCGCATGGAGCTCCGGTCGCACGGGTCCGAGAGCGACGGCTCGGTGCGGCCGCTGCGCGGTGAGTTCCTGAAGGTCGCGCGCACGGTCAACAATCTGGTCGACCAGCTGTCGGCGTTCACCGATGAGGTGACGCGGGTCGCACTGGAGGTCGGCACCGAGGGCAAGCTCGGCGGCCAGGCGCAAGTGCGAGGTATGTCCGGTTCGTGGAAGGATCTCACGGATTCGGTCAACACCATGGCGTACCGGCTGACGGCTCAGGTGCGTGACATTGCTCTCGTCACGACGGCGGTCGCCAAGGGCGATCTGTCGCGGAAGGTCACCGTCCATGTGGACGGCGAGATGCTCCAGCTGAAGAACACCGTCAACACGATGGTGGACCAGCTGTCCTCGTTCTCCTCCGAGGTGACGCGGGTCGCGCGCGAGGTGGGTACGGAGGGCGAGCTCGGCGGCCAGGCGGTCGTCCCGGGCGTCGCGGGTGTGTGGAAGGACCTCACGGACTCCGTCAACACGATGGCGGGCAATCTGACCTCGCAGGTGCGGGGCATCGCCGAGGTCACCACGGCGGTCGCGAACGGCGATCTGTCGCAGAAGGTCACGGTCAGCGCGCGCGGCGAGGTGGCGCAGCTCGCCGAGACCATCAACCAGATGACGGAGACGCTTCGTACGTTCGCGGACGAGGTGACCCGGGTGGCGAGCGAGGTCGGCGCCGAGGGCCTGCTGGGCGGTCAGGCGCAGGTGCCGGGCGCGGCGGGGACGTGGAAGGACCTGACCGACTCGGTCAACACCGTCTTCCGCAACCTCACGACACAGGTGCGGGACATCGCGCAGGTGACGACGGCGGTGGCGAACGGCGATCTGTCGCAGAAGGTCACCGTCGATGTCGCGGGCGAGATGCTGGAGTTGAAGAACACCGTCAACACGATGGTGGACCAGCTCCAGTCGTTCGGTTCCGAAGTGACCCGGGTGGCCCGTGAGGTCGGCGTCGAGGGCCGGCTCGGCGGCCAGGCCGAGGTGCCGGGCGCGGCGGGGACGTGGAAGGACCTCACGGATTCGGTCAACACGGCGTTCCGTAACCTGACC
The DNA here is from genome assembly GCF_053594115.1 of Streptomyces sp. NPDC001970. Lineage (NCBI taxonomy): Bacteria > Bacillati > Actinomycetota > Actinomycetes > Kitasatosporales > Streptomycetaceae > Streptomyces > Streptomyces sp. NPDC001970. The sequence goes on from NZ_JBSFDW010000021.1 coordinate 4,825, forward strand.
GGCCAGGTGCGGGACATCGCGCAGGTGACGACGGCGGTGGCGAACGGCGACCTGACGCAGAAGGTCACGGTCGACGTGGCCGGCGAGATGCTGGAGTTGAAGAACACCGTCAACACGATGGTGGCGCAGCTGTCGTCGTTCGCCGACCAGGTGACGCGGATGGCGCGGGACGTGGGCACGGAGGGCCGGCTCGGCGGCCAGGCCCGCGTCGACGGTGTGTCCGGTACGTGGAAGGAACTCACCGACTCCGTCAACTTCATGGCGGGGAACCTGACCTCGCAGGTGCGGCAGATCGCCCAGGTGACCACGGCCGTGGCGCGCGGTGACCTGTCGCAGAAGATCGACGTGGACGCGCGCGGCGAGATCCTCGAGCTGAAGAACACCATCAACACGATGGTCGACCAGCTGTCGGCGTTCGCCGAGCAGGTGACCCGGGTGGCCCGCGAGGTGGGCACGGACGGGCGGCTCGGCGGTCAGGCACAGGTGCCGGGCGTCGCCGGTGTGTGGCGCGATCTGACCGACTCGGTGAACGGCATGGCCGGGAACCTCACCGCCCAGGTGCGCAACATCGCCCAGGTCGCCACGGCCGTGGCGCGCGGTGACCTGTCGCAGAAGATCGACGTGGACGCGCGCGGCGAGATCCTGGAGCTGAAGAACACCCTCAACACGATGGTGGACCAGCTCTCGAACTTCGCGGAGCAGGTGACCCGGGTGGCCCGCGAAGTGGGCACCGAGGGCATCCTGGGGGGCCAGGCCGAGGTACAGGGCGTCTCCGGCACCTGGAAGGACCTCACCCAGTCCGTCAACTTCATGGCGAACAACCTCACCTCGCAGGTGCGCAACATCGCCGAGGTGACGACAGCGGTCGCCAAGGGCGACCTGTCCAAGAAGATCACCGTCGACGCCAAGGGTGAGATCCTGGAGCTGGTGACGACCGTCAACACGATGGTCGACCAGCTGTCCAACTTCGCCGACGAGGTGACGCGAGTCGCGCGCGAGGTGGGCACGGAGGGCATCCTCGGCGGCCAGGCCCGCGTGCGCGGCGCCACGGGCATCTGGAAGGACCTCAGCGACAACGTCAACACGATGGCCGCCAACCTGACCAGCCAGGTGCGGAACATCTCCCGGGTGTCGTCCGCGGTCGCCAACGGCGATCTGACCAAGAAGGTGACGGTCGAGGCGCGCGGCGAGGTCGCCGAGCTCGCCGAGACCGTCAACACGATGGTGACGACGCTGTCGTCGTTCGCGGCCGAGGTGACCCGGGTGGCCCGCGAGGTGGGCACCGAGGGCGAACTGGGCGGCCAGGCCCGCGTCCCGGGCGTCTCCGGCACGTGGAAGGACCTCACCGAGTCCGTGAACTCGATGGCGTCCAACCTCACCGGTCAGGTGCGCCAGATCGCCACGGTCACCACCGCCATCGCCAAGGGCGATCTCACCAAGAAGATCGACATCGACGCCCGCGGTGAGATCCAGGAGCTGAAGAACACCATCAACACGATGGTCGACCAGCTGTCGTCGTTCGCCGAGGAGGTCACGCGAGTGGCCCGCGAGGTGGGCACGGACGGCATGCTGGGCGGCCAGGCGCGGGTGCGGGACGTCGACGGCACGTGGCGCGACCTCACCGAGTCCGTGAACGAGATGGCCGGGAACCTGACCCGGCAGGTGCGCGCGATCGCCGCCGTCGCCACCGCGGTGACCCGCGGCGATCTCAACCTCAAGATCGATGTGGACGCGGCGGGCGAGATCCAGGTCCTCCAGGACAACATCAACACGATGATCGCGAACCTGCGCGACACCACCCTCGCCAACGAGGAGCAGGACTGGCTGAAGGGCAACCTGGCCCGTATCTCCGGTCTGATGCAGGGCCGCCGCGACCTCGAGGACGTCGCCTCGCTCATCATGGGTGAGCTGACGCCGGTGGTCTCGGCCCAGCACGGCGCGTTCTTCCTGGCGATGCCGACGGGCGGCGGGGAGCTCGGCGCGGACGGCGACGGCTCGTACGAGCTGGTGATGCGCGCCAGTTACGGCTACTCGGCGGGCTCGATGCCCACGTCCTTCCGGCCGGGGGAGACCCTGATCGGGACGGCCGCCGAGGAGAAGCGGACCATTCAGGTCAATGTGCCACCGGGCTATCTGAAGATCTCGTCGGGTCTCGGCGAGGCCTCGCCCGCGCATGTGGTCGTGCTGCCGGTGCTGTTCGAGGGGACGGTCCTCGGTGTGATCGAGCTGGCGTCGTTCCAGCCGTTCACCCAGATCCAGCGCGACTTCCTCAACCAGATCGCCGAGATGATCGCGACGAGCGTCAACACCATCAGTGTCAACACCAAGACCGAGGTGCTGCTCAAGCAGTCGCAGGAGCTGACCGAGCAGCTGCGCGAGCGCTCGGAGGAGCTGGAGAACCGGCAGAAGGCACTCCAGTCCTCCAACGCCGAACTGGAGGAGAAGGCCGAACTGCTGGCCCAGCAGAACCGCGACATCGAGGTGAAGAACACCGAGATCGAGGAGGCGCGGCAGGTGCTGGAGGAGCGGGCCGAGCAGCTCGCGGTCTCCATGCGCTACAAGTCCGAGTTCCTGGCGAACATGTCGCACGAGTTGCGCACCCCGCTCAACTCGCTGCTGATCCTCGCCAAGCTGCTCGCCGACAACGCCGACAGCAACCTGACGCCGAAGCAGGTCGAGTTCGCCGAGACGATCCACGGCGCGGGATCCGATCTGCTCCAGCTCATCAACGACATCCTCGATCTGTCGAAGGTCGAGGCGGGCAAGATGGACGTCAGCCCGACCCGTATCGCGCTGGTGCAGCTCGTCGACTACGTGGAGGCGACGTTCCGGCCGCTGACGGCGGAGAAGGGGCTCGACTTCTCGGTGCGGGTCTCGCCCGAGCTGCCGGCCACGCTGCACACCGACGAGCAGCGACTGCTCCAGGTGCTGCGCAATCTGCTGTCGAACGCGGTGAAGTTCACCGACACCGGGGCGGTCGAGCTGGTGATCCGGCCCGCGAACGCCGACGTGCCGCAGTCGATCCGGGAGCAGCTGCTGGAGGCGGGTTCGCTGCGTGACGCGGACGGTGATCTGATCGCCTTCTCGGTCACCGACACCGGTATCGGGATCGCCGCCAGCAAGATGCGCGTCATCTTCGAGGCCTTCAAGCAGGCGGACGGTACGACCAGCCGCAAGTACGGCGGTACGGGCCTGGGGCTGTCCATCAGCCGGGAGATCGCACGGCTGCTGGGTGGCGAGATCCATGCGGCGAGCGAGCCGGGCCGCGGTTCGACGTTCACGCTGTATCTGCCGCTCCACCCGAGCGAACTGCCCCCGCAGGGCTACCCGCAGCTCGCTCCCGGTGCCGATCCGCAGTTCGCCCGGCTCGACGATCCGGCGGCCGTCGAGACCGGTCCGCAGGAATCGCAGCACTCGCACTCGCAGCGCACCGCGAGCGCGCCGCCGTCGAACGTCGACGGGCACGCCGCCGGCTCGGCGACGCTCTTCCGGCGCCGCCGCAAGGCACTGGGCGGCATGGACCTGAGGTCCGCTCTGCCCGGCCAGCCGGCAGGATCGCCGGGCCCGGTGCAGGACTCGTGGGCCGGGCAGCATCCGCAGGAGGCCGGGGGCGAGCCGCGGCGCACCTTCGAGTTCCACAGCGAGAAGGTGCTCATCGTCGACGACGACATCCGTAACGTCTTCGCGCTCACCAGCGTGCTGGAGCAGCACGGGCTGTCCGTGCTGTACGCGGAGAACGGGCGCGAAGGCATCGAAGTCCTCGAGCAGCACGACGATGTGACGGTCGTACTGATGGACATCATGATGCCCGAGATGGATGGATATGCGACGACGACGGCGATCCGCAGAATGCCGCAGTTCGCCGGACTGCCGATCATCGCGCTGACCGCGAAGGCGATGAAGGGCGACCGGGAGAAGGCGATCGAGTCGGGCGCGTCCGACTACGTCACCAAGCCGGTCGACCCTGATCATCTGCTGTCGGTGATGGAGCAGTGGATGCGCGGAAAGTGACGAGGGTTGGTCGCGGGTGCATCACGGTCTGATTGCGGGCTGTGCGAGTATCCGCGAGTTGCTGACCGGCTGTGGCCGAAGGCGTGTGAGGAGGCGCTGTCCGGGGAACCTTCTGGTCTCCTACCGCGTTTCTGCTACGTGCACAGTGACATCGCGGTGACAGGGTGTGGCGACGGGCGGGGTGCGGCTACCATGACCGGCACAAGGACGGGCGACGCAAGGGAGTCGTCCCCTGGGGCGGCGCCCGGTGCTTCCCCCGGCTCGTCGAGCTGGGGTGACCCCAAGCCGGGGCGAGGAGGGCGAGGCATGGTGCAGAAGGCCAAGATCCTCCTGGTCGATGACCGGCCGGAGAATCTGCTGGCGCTGGAGGCCATCCTCTCTGCGCTCGATCAGACGCTGGTACGGGCATCGTCCGGGGAGGAAGCGCTCAAAGCGCTGCTGACGGACGATTTCGCGGTCATTCTGCTGGACGTCCAGATGCCAGGAATGGACGGATTCGAGACCGCCGCGCACATCAAGCGGCGGGAACGGACCAGGGACATCCCGATCATCTTCCTGACCGCGATCAACCACGGCCCGCACCACACCTTTCGCGGGTACGCCGCGGGCGCGGTGGACTACATCTCCAAGCCGTTCGACCCGTGGGTGCTGCGCGCGAAGGTCTCCGTCTTCGTCGAGCTGTACATGAAGAACTGCCAGCTGCGCGAGCAGGCCGCGCTGCTCCGGCTCCAGCTCGAGGGCGGCCACGCGGGCGCCGGTGACAGCAAGGAGCCGGCCGGCCTCCTCGCCGAGCTCTCTGCCCGGCTCGCGGCCGTCGAGGAGCAGGCCGAGGCGCTGTCCAAGCAGCTCGACGACGAATCGGCGGACGCCGCGGCGGTCGCCACCGCCGCTCACCTCGAGCGCAAACTCACCGGCCTGCGCAGGGCGCTGGACGCCCTGGAGCCGGGCACGGGCAGCAGCGCGCCCACGCTCCCCTCGCAGAGCTAGGGGCCCCCGACAGGGCCAGGCCCGATCCGGAGGACGGGCCTCTCGACCCCGTCCTGCCGTTCCGGTGCCACCTCGGCGCCATCGGCCGGACGGATCATCGGCCGGGCGGGACCGGATTGCCGCGTGTACGTGTGTTGTACGCCTGCCGCTTGAGGAAACGTCAGTTCCGGGTCCAGTAAGGGCGACACGAACGGGTGAAGCGGTGGGCACACGTGTCCGCCGCCGTTCACACCGGTAACCTCACCACCATGGCCTCACGTACGTCCGGCAAGGGTTCCCAGGGCACGGCGGGCACCGCAAAGCCGCGCGCCGGCCGTACGACTGGCGCCGCGAAGAAGGCGGCACCCGCCAAGAAGACCACGCCCGCGAAGAAGACCGCGGCCAAGAAGACCACGCCCGCGAAGAAGGCGCCCGCCAGGAAGACGGCGGCGAAGAAGCCCGCGCCCAGGTCCGCACCCAGCCCCACCGGCGGCGTGTACCGGCTCGCACGCGCCGTGTGGCTGGGCGTCGCGCACGCCCTCGGCGCGATGCTCCGCGGCATAGGGCGCGGCGCCAAGGGACTCGACCCCGCGCACCGCAAGGACGGCCTCGCGCTCCTCCTGATCGGCATCGCCCTGATCGTCGCCGCCGGCACCTGGTCCCATCTGCGCGGCCCGGTCGGCGACCTCGTCGACATGCTCGTCACGGGCGCATTCGGCCGTCTCGACCTGCTCGTGCCGATACTGCTCGCCGCGATCGCCGTACGGCTGATCCTCTACCCCGAGAAGCCCGAGGCCAACGGGCGTATCGTCATCGGCCTCTCGGCCCTCGTCATCGGTGTGCTCGGCCAGGTCCACATCGCCTGCGGTTCGCCGGGCCGCGGCCAGGGTTCGGAGGCGATGCAGGACGCGGGCGGGCTGATCGGCTGGGCCGCCTCCAAGCCGCTGATCTTCGCGATGGGCACGGTCCTCGCCGTACCGCTGCTGGTGCTGCTCACCGTCTTCGGTCTGCTCGTCGTCACCGCGACCCCCGTCAACGCGATCCCGCAGCGGCTGCGCGGGCTCGGGATCAGGCTCGGCCTCATCGACGCGCCCCACGAGCCCGGCGAGGACGGCGGGGACGACGACGAGCGGTACGACGACCAGTGGCGCGACGCCGTGCCCGCCAGGTCCTCGCGCCGTCGTGGACCGTCTTCCGGGGCAGACGTGTACGACGCCGAACTCGTGGAGGAAGAGGCGCTCTCGCGGCGCCGGGGGCGCAGAACCTCCGTGCAACCCGCCGCCCTGGAGCGGTCCATGGACGCGGTCGACGTCGCCGCGGCCGCCGCGGCGGCCCTCGACGGGGCCGTGCTCAACGGAATGCCCCCCTCACCGGTCGTCGCCGATCTGACCCGGGACCTCGCCGCCGACCGGCTGCGCGCCGTCGGCCCCGTGCCGGGCGCACGGACCGGGCAGTCCGAGCCGGGTGTCCCCGTACCGGATCAGGGTGTCTCCGTACCGGATCTGACCAAGTCCGCGCCCGAGGAGCCGCAGCCGCTCCCGCCGCGCGCCGAGCAGCTGCAGCTGTCCGGTGACATCACCTACTCCCTGCCGTCGCTCGACCTCCTGGAGCGGGGCGGACCGGGCAAGACCCGCAGTGCGGCCAACGACGCGATTGTCGCCTCGCTGACGAACGTCTTCGCGGAGTTCAAGGTCGACGCCGCCGTCACCGGCTTCACCCGCGGGCCGACGGTCACGCGCTACGAGGTGGAGCTCGGCCCGGCCGTGAAGGTCGAGCGGATCACCGCGCTGACCAAGAACATCGCGTACGCCGTGGCCAGCCCCGACGTACGGATCATCTCGCCGATCCCCGGCAAGTCCGCCGTCGGCATCGAGATCCCCAATTCCGACCGCGAGATGGTCAACCTCGGCGACGTGCTGCGGCTGGCAGACGCGGCGGGGGACGACCACCCGATGCTGGTGGCGCTCGGCAAGGATGTCGAGGGCGGCTACGTCATGGCCAACCTGGCGAAGATGCCGCACGTCCTGGTCGCCGGTGCCACCGGCTCCGGAAAGTCGTCCTGCATCAACTGCCTCATCACCTCGGTGATGATGAGGGCGACCCCGGAGGACGTCCGGATGGTCCTCGTCGACCCCAAGCGGGTCGAGCTCACCGCGTACGAGGGCATTCCGCACCTGATCACGCCGATCATCACCAACCCCAAGCGGGCCGCCGAGGCGCTCCAGTGGGTCGTCCGCGAGATGGACCTGCGCTACGACGACCTCGCGGCGTACGGATACCGCCATATCGACGACTTCAACCAGGCCGTCCGGAACGGCAAGGCCAAGGCGCCCGAGGGCAGCGAGCGCGACCTCCAGCCGTACCCGTATCTGCTGGTGGTCGTCGACGAGCTCGCCGACCTGATGATGGTCGCCCCGCGGGACGTCGAGGACGCCATCGTCCGGATCACGCAGTTGGCGCGCGCGGCCGGCATCCATCTGGTCCTGGCCACCCAGCGGCCATCGGTGGACGTCGTCACCGGTCTGATCAAGGCGAACGTGCCCTCCCGGCTCGCCTTCGCGACCTCGTCGCTCGCCGACAGCCGCGTCATCCTCGACCAGCCCGGGGCCGAGAAGCTGATCGGCAAGGGCGACGGCCTCTTCCTCCCCATGGGGGCCAACAAGCCGACCCGTATGCAGGGCGCCTTCGTGACCGAGGAGGAGGTCGCGGTCGTCGTTCAGCACTGCAAGGACCAGATGGCCCCGGTCTTCCGGGACGACGTGGTGGTCGGGACGAAGCAGAAGAAGGAGATCGACGAGGACATCGGCGACGACCTGGATCTGCTCTGCCAGGCCGCCGAACTGGTCGTGTCCACTCAGTTCGGGTCGACGTCCATGCTCCAGCGGAAGCTTCGCGTCGGCTTCGCGAAGGCCGGCCGGCTGATGGATCTGATGGAGTCACGGAACATCGTCGGACCCAGCGAGGGGTCCAAGGCGCGCGACGTTCTGGTGAAACCTGATGAGCTGGATGGAGTGCTTGCCGTGATCCGTGGGGAGTCTGACTCGTAAGAGATGTCATAAAGGATGACGTACGGGATTGTGAGGCAACCGTTTCCCTTGGTTGTACGTCAAGTTGGGTGGAGGGACGGGTTCGTGTCCGACTCTCTCGCTGTCGGGCCGTGCTGTCCGGCCATACAGATGGCGTACAAACGGCACCCGCCCGGTTGCCCCACCCTTTCGTACCACCCCTAGACTGAACATCCAGCAGGTGGCTACACGCTCGAAAGGCGCCCCCGTGTCCATCGGCAACTCCCCCGAAGACGCCCGGCCTTCCACCGAGGACGACCGGCCCTCGATCGGAGACGATCTGCCTTCGATCGGCCGCTCGCTCCAGCAGGGTCGGATCGATGCAGGTCTGACCGTGGACGAGGTCAGTACCTCCACCCGTGTCCGTGTCCCCATCGTGCAGGCGATCGAGCAGGACGACTTCTCCCGCTGTGGCGGCGATGTGTACGCACGCGGGCACATCAGGACGCTCGCGCGCGCCGTTGGACTGGATCCCGCCCCGCTCGTCGCGCAGTACGACGCCGAGCACGGCGGCCGGCCTGCGCCCACCTCCGCTGCGCCGCTCTTCGAGGCGGAACGTATCCGCCCAGAGCCCAGGCGGCCGAACTGGACCGCCGCGATGGTCGCGGCGATCGTCGCGGTCGTCGGTTTCGCCGGCTTCACCCTCTTCAACGGTGGGGACGACGCCAAGAGCGGAAAGCAGGTCGCCGAGGGCCCGGCCCCGGCGAAGACCACCCCGAAGCCGACCCCGCCCCAGCCCGCCACCCCCAAGCCCGCGCCCTCGGAGAGCGCGATCGCCGCTGTTCCGCAGGACAAGGTGACGGTGAAGCTGACCGCCATCGACGACAAGAGCTGGATCTCCGCGAAGTCCGCCAACGGAAAGCTGCTCTTCGACGGGCTGCTCCTCGCGGGCGAGTCCAAGACGTTCCAGGACGACGAGCGCCTGGACCTGATCCTTGGCAACGCCGGCGCGATCGAACTGTTCGTGAACGGCAAGAAGGTCGAGGACAAGTTCGAGCCCGGGCAGGTCGAGCGGCTGTCGTACTCGAAGGGCGACCCCGAGGCCGGCTGACCCGGGGCGGGGTGGTCCCCGACTGTTCACCTCGCGGAACGGGTGTGGGCCAGGACAAAGTAGTCTTGAGCCCATGCCCGAACGCCGTACCGTCGCCCTTGTCACTCTTGGCTGCGCCCGTAACGAGGTGGACTCGGAGGAACTCGCAGGCCGCTTGGCAGCGGACGGCTGGGAGCTCGTCGAGGAAGCCGCCGACGCGGATGTCGCGGTCGTCAACACCTGCGGATTCGTCGAGGCCGCCAAGAAGGACTCCGTCGACGCGCTCCTCGAAGCCAACGATCTCAAGGATCACGGCAGGACTCAGGCCGTCGTCGCCGTGGGATGCATGGCCGAGCGGTACGGCAAGGAGCTCGCCGAGGCCCTGCCCGAGGCGGACGGCGTGCTCGGCTTCGACGACTACGCCGACATCTCCGACCGCCTCCAGACCATCCTGAACGGCGGCGTCCACGCCCCGCACACCCCGCGCGACCGGCGCAAGCTGCTGCCGATCAGCCCGGCCGAACGTCAGTCGGCCGACGTGGCCCTCCCCGGGCACGCCCAGGCCCCCGTGGCCGTCGCGGCCCCCGAGAACGTGCCTGTGGACCTGCCGGAGGGCCTCGCGCCCGCCAGCGGGCCGCGCGCGCCCCTGCGCCGCCGCCTGGACACCAGCCCCGTCGCCTCGGTGAAGCTGGCCTCCGGCTGCGACCGGCGCTGCTCCTTCTGCGCCATTCCGTCCTTCCGCGGCTCCTTCATCTCGCGGCGCCCCAGCGATGTGCTGGGCGAGACGCGCTGGCTCGCCGAGCAGGGCGTCAAGGAGATCATGCTGGTCTCCGAGAACAACACCTCGTACGGCAAGGACCTCGGCGACATCCGGCTGCTCGAGACCCTGCTGCCGGAGCTGGCGGCCGTCGACGGGATCGAGCGCGTCCGGGTCAGCTATCTGCAGCCCGCCGAGATGCGTCCGGGCCTCATCGACGTCCTGACGTCGAGCGAGAAGGTCGCGCCCTACTTCGATCTGTCCTTCCAGCACAGTGCGCCGGGCGTGCTGCGCGCGATGCGGCGCTTCGGCGACACCGAGCGGTTCCTCGAACTGCTGCAGACGATCCGCTCGAAGGCCCCGACGGCCGGTGTGCGCTCCAACTTCATCGTGGGCTTCCCCGGCGAGACCGACGAGGACTTCGCCGAGCTCGAGGGCTTCCTCACGGCCGCGCGGCTGGATGCCATCGGTGTCTTCGGCTACTCCGACGAGGAGGGCACCGAGGCCGCCACGTACGACAGCAAGCTGGACCAGGACATCGTCGACGCGCGGCTCGCGCGGCTGTCGCGGCTCGCCGAGGAGCTGACCGCCCAGCGCGCGGAAGAGCGGATCGGAGAGACCCTGGAAGTACTGGTCGAGTCCGTCTTCGACGCGGATCCGGACGGGGAGCAGGACGAGGACGAGTACGCGGCGGTGGGCCGGGCCGCGCACCAGGCGCCCGAGACCGACGGTCAGGTGATCTTCACGAGCGCCGACGGCTTGGTCCCCGGCCGCATGGTCGAGGCCAAGGTGGTGGGCACGGAGGGCGTCGACCTGGTGGCCGACATCGTTACGGAATGTCGTGAGGAGGCAGCCAGATGACGGGAGTCCCGGCATCCGCAGCGGGCGGGACCGGAAGGCCGGCGCCCGGGGGCAAGCTGGGTGCTGCGGCCGTCAATCAGGCCAGCCTGTGGAACATCGCCAACATCCTCACCATGGTGCGGCTGCTGCTCGTACCGGCGTTCGTGATCCTGCTGCTCCAGGACGGCGGCCACGACCCGGTCTGGCGCGCGTGGGCCTGGGCGGCGTTCGCCGTCGCCATGATCACGGACATCTTCGACGGGCATCTGGCGCGGGCGTACAACCTGGTCACCGACTTCGGGAAGATCGCGGATCCGATCGCCGACAAGGCGATCATGGCGTCCGGTCTGATCTGTCTCTCGGCGCTCGGTGATCTGCCCTGGTGGGTGACGGGCGTGATCCTCTTCCGTGAGCTGGGAATCACGCTGATGCGTTTCTGGGTGATCCGGCACGCGGTGATCCCGGCCAGCCGCGGCGGCAAGCTGAAGACGCTCGCACAGGGCACGGCGGTCGGCATGTACGTACTCGTGCTGACCGGTCCGCTGGCCACCCTGCGGTGGTGGGTGATGGCCGTGGCGGTCGTGCTGACCGTGGTCACCGGGCTCGACTATGTGCGCCAGGCGGTGGTCCTGCGGCGCAAGGGGCTCGCGGCCGAGAGGGCCGAGCGTGCCGCCGCAGAGGCGCAGACCACCGGACGGGGCGGAGCGGAGCGCTCGCGATGAGCGTCGTGCCCGCTGCCGCGGCCGGGGTGCTCGCGCTGCTCGAGGCGCGTGGCGAGACACTGGCCGTCGCCGAGTCGCTCACCGGCGGTCTGGTGGCCGCCGAGCTGACCGCCGTGCCCGGATCCTCGAAGACCTTCCGCGGCTCCGTGACGGCGTACGCGACGGGCCTGAAGCAGGACATCCTGGGTGTCGACGGGACCCTGCTGGCCGCGCGCGGCGCCGTGGACGCGGACGTCGCGGCGCAGATGGCGGCAGGGGTGCGGACCAGGCTCGGGGCCGGCTGGGGAATCGCGACCACGGGCGTCGCGGGGCCCGAGCCGCAGGACGGGCAGCCCGTCGGAACGGTCTTTGTGGCGGTCGCCGGGCCTGACGGGACACGGAAAGTGTCCGCGCTGCGATTGAACGGCGACCGTGCGGAAATCCGTAGAGAGAGTGTACGGAGCGTGCTGGAACTGCTCGCGACAGAGCTCGCCGGCGAACGCTTGGGCGAACTCTCGGAGTATGAGCGGGCACAGGATACGGAACAGAACGGGGGGACTTGATGTTTGCAGCCCTGAGTGAACACGTCATCGCTCCCCGCACGGCCGCAGCGCGAGGCGGTACGGTGGGGCGTGAAGGATGCGGTTTCGCGGTCCGAGGAGGGAGCCACCGATGATTCTGCTCCGTCGCCTGCTGGGTGACGTGCTGCGTCGGCAGCGCCAGCGCCAGGGCCGTACTCTGCGCGAAGTCTCCTCGTCCGCCCGAGTCTCGCTCGGCTATCTCTCCGAGGTGGAACGGGGGCAGAAGGAGGCTTCCTCCGAGCTGCTCTCCGCGATCTGCGACGCGCTTGACGTACGGATGTCCGAGCTCATGCGTGAAGTGAGCGACGAGCTGTCGCTGGCCGAGCTGGCCGAGTCGGCAGCGGCGAGTGAGCCGGTGCCTGCGCCAGTACGCCCGATGCTCAATTCCGTGTCCGTGACGTCGGTGGCGGGCGGGCCGACGGAGCGGGTGACGATCAAGGCGCCCGCGGAAGCGGTGGACGTCGTCGCCGCGTGACGGCGAGGAACTGCATGGCAGCGAGGAGCCGCATGGCGTCCGTTCGCTGAGTCTCGGCGTGTGAGCATGTGTGAGCCCCGGTCGGGTGGGTACCCGGCCGGGGCTTCACTCTGCCGTCGAATGACCGTTTCTCACCATTTGTGCCATCGTGGGAGGCGGTGTCATCGCAAGGAGGTCACGCATGTCTGTCGTGAAGAGCCCGCTGTCCGAGGCGGACCGGAAGGTCACCGGCGAGGCGCTCCAGGGCGCGCTGGTGGATCTGGTCGATCTGGCGCTGGTGGCCAAGCAGGTCCACTGGAACGTGGTCGGCCCGCGCTTCCGCTCCGTGCATCTCCAACTCGACGAGGTCGTCGCCACGGCGCGGCAGCACTCCGACACGGTGGCGGAACGGGCCTCGGCGATCGGTGTCGCGCCGGACGGGCGGGCCGGGACCGTCGCGTCGACGAGTGCCATCGGGAAGGTGCCGGAGGGCTGGATCCAGGATGTGGACGTGGTCAGCACGATGGTGCAGGCGCTCGGCGCCGTGATCGGGAAGATGCGGGAGCGCATCGACGCCACGGAGGAGCCCGACCCGGTCAGCCAGGACATCCTGATCGGCCTCACACGCGACCTGGAGAAGCACGCCTGGATGTTCCAGGCGGAGAGCGTCTAGCCGAGTGGCGGGCGTCCCGGTGGTGACCGCCCAGGGGCCTCCAGGGCTGTCCGAGAGGCCTTCCGAGGGCTCGGTCACAGACGCTCGTGCCGCTGTGATCGCGGGAACTCGTGCCGCCGTGGTCGGGGGAACTTGTGCCGCCGTGGTCGCGGGCGCTCCGGATACCGCGCCCGGGGGTGTGGCTGTGGGCGTTCCTGAGGCCGTGGTCGCTGCCGGGCCGGTGGCATCGGCGGCTCCGGTGGCTGAGGTTCGGGGTGTGCGCGGGCGCATGGTCCGGTGCATGAACCGCTGGGGCGCCTGGCACATACGCTGCGGGCGCGCCCGGTGTGCATCCGGTGCGCCCTCCCGCCGAGTGATCGGTCCGGTCTAGCGTCGACCGGAGGAGGCGGCCATGGTGAGGCGATGGGTCCTGCTGCCGGCGCTCGCACTGGGCGCACTGTGGTGGTGGGCCGTTCTGCGGCTGGCGCTGGTGCCGGAGCATGCGGGACTCGTCGAGGGGGCAGTGGCGGCAGGCGGGTGGGGGCTCAGCCTGTTGCCGGTGCATGTCACGTCGCGGGCCGGGGGTACCGGTGCGGCCGGGGGAACGACCGCGGCTACCACGGCATCGCGACGCCCCCGTTCGGGCGGAGGATCTGACCCGTCGTGAACGACGACGCGTCGGAGGCGAGATGGAGGACCGCGTGCGCGATGTCCTCGGGCTCGCCGACCCGGCCGAGCGGTGACAGCCGGACCATGGCGGCCTCCGCCTTCTGCTGAAGGCCCGCGTCATGACGGTCGGTCATGGGTGTGCGGATCCAGCCCGGTGCGACCGCGTTCACCCGGATGCCGTGCGGTCCGAGCTCGGCGGCGAGGGTCTTGGTGAGCTGCACAACGGCCGCCTTGGCGGCGCTGTAACAGAGCAGGCCCGGGTTCGCGGCATCGACCGCGCCGGAGGCCATGGTGACGATGGAGCCCTTGACACCTGCGTCGATCATGGACCGGGCAGCGGCCTGGCAGGCGTGGAGCACGCCCTTGAAGTTCACCGCGAGGACCCGGTCGAGGTCCTCGTCGCGGGTCTCGAGAACCGGGCTGGAATGCATGATTCCGGCGACCGCGGCCATGATGTGCAGCGGTCCTGTCGCATCCACCGCCGCTTGCACGGCCGCGTGGAGACGGTCGCGGTCGCTGACGTCGACGAGGTGGGTGTGGGCGGTGCCCTCGGCGTCGTCGATCAGGGTCCGGGTCTCGTGGAGGCCCTTCTCGTGGACGTCCGCGCAGTGGACGGTGGCGCCCGCCCGGGCCAGGAGGACGGCGGTGGCGCGGCCTATGCCGCTCGCCGCACCGGTGACGAACGCGGTGCGGCCGGTGAGGTCGTACGCGGTGAGGGGCATGCCGGTGACCGTACGACCGCATCTGACGGATCGTCAACCAGCCTGGTGTGGCTCGGCCATGGGTCCGGACTGGCAGGCCGGGCACCAGTAGGTGACGCGGTCGTCCAGGCCTGCCCTGCGGATCGGGGTGCCACAGCGCAGACACGGGTGGCCCTCACGGCCGTAGACGAACAGGCGCTGCTCGGTGCGGCGTTCCGCGGTGCCACGCGCGGTGGGCGTCGTACGGCGGTCGAAACGTTCCTTGTTCGCCTCCAGGAGCCGATGGGCCGTGGCGACGAGCCGCTCGGGAACGTCGGCGGCGAGGTCGCCGACCGGCAGCCAGGGCGTGACTCGGGCCAAGAAGGCCAGCTCCGACTTGTAGACATTGCCGATGCCGGCCAGATTGCGCTGGTCGAGCAGCGCTTCGCCGAGGGGACGGGCAGGGTCGGCCAGCAGGTTGCGCGCGGCGGTGGTGGGGTCCCAGCCGGGGCCGAGCAGATCGGGGCCGAGGTGTCCGACGACCTGCTCCTCGTCCTTGGTCCGGAGCAGTTCGAGGACCGGGAGGCGATAGCCGACGGCGGTGTGCGCCGTATTGCCGAGGATCGCCCGGACCTGGTGGCTCGGGCCGCCGCGCCAGCGTTCTCCGGCGGCGTACACCCGCCAGGAACCGTCCATCCGCAGATGCGAGTGGAGGGTGAGGCCGCCCTCGATCCGGGTGAGGAGATGTTTGCCGCGCGGGGTGACGTCGAGGACCTCCCGGCCTGTGAGATCCGCGGTGGCGAACCGTGGAACCCGCAGGTCGGAACGGGTGAGCTCGCGTCCGGCAAGGGCGACGTGCAGCTTCCGGGCGGTCAGCCAGACGGTGTCTCCTTCGGGCATGGCATCCATGATGCGGGAGGACGGGTGGGCGGCGCCCCCGGGCCGCTAAGGCCGTATCCGGAGGCCTCTCGGGGTGGCGTGGAAACCGGACTCCTCGAAGGGTCGGGACAGAGGCGAGGTCAGGGCCGTGGCGCCGTTGATCCGCTCCACGGTGACCGTGCCGAGCGTGCCCGCCCGGGCCGCCGCGGCGAGTGCCTCGGCGGCGGACCGGAGCGCGGGGGCGTCCGGCTCGGTGGGCCACGACAGCAGGGTCTTGCCGCCGCGCTCCATGTAGAGGGTGAGCTCGCCGTCGACGAGGACGACCAGGGAGCCCGCCTTGCGCCCCGGTTTGTGGCCCGCGCCGGTCGGGGGCTCGGGCCAGGACAGCGCCGCCCCATACGCGTTCGCCGGGTCGGCCGCGGCCAGCACCACAGCGCGGGGTGGCGCCTGCGCGTCGGCCCGGTCGCGGGCGGTGGCCGCGGCGCGCAGCCGGTCCACCGCGCCGTCCATCGCGAACTGGGCGGCACCCAGGCCCTCGACGACATAGCCGCGTCGGGCCTGCCCGCTGTCCTCGAAGGCGGACAGGATGCGGTACGTCGCCGAGAAACCGCCCTCGACCCCTTCGGCCGCGACCGCTCCCCGGGTGACCACGCCATGGCGGTCCAGCAGGGTGCGGGCCTGGGCATGGGCGCGGTGCGTCGGGTCGGGCTCCTGGGCGGGCAGCAGTGACCAGCGCCCGGAGACGGTCGGCGGGCCCGTGCGGGACGCGGGGCGGGCGGACGCCGTCAGGGAGCCGTAGCGCCCGCGCGGGACGGTGCGCTTGGCGCGGTGCGCCGTCGAGCCCGCGGTGCGACCCGAGCCGAGGAGCGAACGCAGCGGCGCCAGGGTGTCGTTGGTGAGCCGCCCGGACCAGGCCAGGTCCCAGAGCGCGTCGGCGAGCTGGGGATCGGTGACGTCGGGGTGGGTGGTGGCGCGCACCTGGTCGGCGATCTGGCGGAAGAACAGACCGTATCCGCCGGACAGCGTCGTGAGCACCGATTCGTGGAGGGCGGTCGGCTCCAGTGGATGCGGCTGCGGGAGCAGCAGCGGAGCGGCTTCGGCGAGATAGAGGGAGACCCAGCCGTCCTTACCGGGCAGCGCACCGGCTCCGGCCCACACCACCTCGCCGGTCGTCGTCAGCTCGTCGAGGAGGGCGGGGGAGTAGCCCGCGACGCGGGACGGGAGGATCAGCTTCTCCAGGGCGGAGGCGGGCACCGGCGCGCCCTGCAACTGCTCGATGGCGCGGGCCAGTCCGTCGATCCCGCGGAGGCTGTTGTTCCCCAGGTGCTGCCACTGAGGGAGGAAGGTGGCGAGCGCGGCCGGAGGGACCGGTTCCAGCTCCTCGCGCAGCGCGGCCAGGGAGCGGCGCCGCAGCCGCCGCAGCACGGCGGCGTCGCACCACTCCTGGCCGATGCCCGAGGGATGGAACTCGCCCTGCACCACCCGCCCGCTCGCCGCGAGCCGCTGCAGCGCCCCGTCGGTGACGGCCGAGCCCAGGCCGAACCGGGCAGCGGCCTGGGAGGAGGTGAACGGCCCGTGGGTGCGGGCGAAGCGGGCCAGCAGATCGCCCAGGGGGTCCTTCACGGGCTCCGTGAACGCCTCGGGCACGCCGACCGGGAGCGCCGTGCCCAGAGCGTCGCGCAGCCGTCCGGCGTCCTCGATCGCCGCCCAGTGGTCGGCGCCCGCGACACGGACCCGGATGGCCCGGCGGGCCGCGGCGAGCTCCTGGGGCCAGTGCGGATCGGCGCCGCGCTCCTCCAGCTCGGCGGTCGTGAGCGGCCCGAGGACGCGCAGCAGATCGGCGACGCCCTCGGCGTCCTTGACGCGGCGGTCGTCGGTGAGCCACTGGAGCTCCCGCTCCAGCTCGGTCAGCACGTCCGCGTCGAGCAGCTCGCGCAGCTCGGCCTGACCGAGCAGTTCGGCGAGGAGCCGCGAGTCCAGGGACAGGGCGGCAGCGCGGCGCTCGGCGAGCGGCGAGTCCCCCTCGTAGAGGAACTGCGCCACGTACCCGAAGAGGAGGGAGCGGGCGAAGGGGGAAGGCTCGGGAGTGGTGACCTCGACCAGCCGGACCCGGCGGGACTCGATGTCTCCCATCAGCTCCTCGAGCCCCGGGACGTCGAAGACGTCCTGGAGGCACTCCCGCACGGCCTCCAGGACGATCGGGAACGAGCCGAACTCGCTCGCCACCTGCAGCAGCTGGGCCGCGCGCTGGCGCTGCTGCCAGAGCGGGGTGCGCTTGCCGGGGTTGCGCCGCGGCAGCAGCAGGGCGCGCGCCGCGCACTCACGGAACCGGGACGCGAACAGCGCGGAGCCGCCCACCTGATCGGTGACGATCTGACCGATCTCGCCCTTGTCGAAGAGGGTGTCGGCGGCACCGACGGGGGCCTGCTCGCTGTCGTACGTCGTGTCCAGGTGCACCGGGTCCTGGTCGAGCAGGTCCAGGCCCATCAGATCGGCGTCGGGCAGGCGCAGCACGATGCCGTCGTCGGCATGCATGACCTGCGCGTCCATGCCGTACCGCTCCGCCAGCCGGGCGCCGAGCGCCAGCGCCCACGGGGCGTGGACCTGCGCGCCGAACGGGGAGTGCACCACGACCCGCCAGTCGCCCAGCTCGTCACGGAACCGCTCCACGAGGATGGTGCGGTCGTCGGGCACATGGCCGCAGGCGCGGCGCTGCTCGTCCAGATACGCGAGCACATTGCCGGCCGCCCATGCGTCGAGACCGGCGGCCAGCAGCCGGAGCCGCGCGTCCTCCTCGGAGAGCGAGCCGACCTCACGGAGGAACGCGCCCACCGCACGCCCCAGTTCGAGCGGGCGGCCCAGCTGGTCGCCCTTCCAGAACGGCAGCCGGCCCGGCACACCGGGAGCGGGGGAGACCAGCACCCGGTCGCGCGTGATGTCCTCGATGCGCCATGAGGTCGTGCCGAGCGTGAAGACGTCCCCGACGCGGGATTCGTAGACCATCTCCTCGTCGAGCTCGCCGACCCGGCCGCCGCCCTTCTTCGGGTCCGCCCCGGCGAGGAAGACGCCGAAGAGTCCGCGGTCCGGGATCGTGCCGCCCGAGGTGACGGCGAGGCGCTGGGCGCCGGGACGCCCCGTGACCGTCCCGGCGACCCGGTCCCACACCACGCGCGGGCGAAGCTCCGCGAAGGCGTCGGACGGATAGCGTCCCGCGAGCATGTCCAGCACGGCCGTGAAGGCCGACTCGGGGAGCGAGGCGAAGGGCGCGGCGCGTCGCACCAGGGCGAGCAGGTCGTCGACCTGCCAGGTGTCGAGGGCGACCATCGCGACGAGCTGCTGGGCCAGGACGTCCAGGGGGTTGGCGGGGATGCGCAGCGACTCGATGGAGCCGGTGCGCATCCGCTCGGTGACCACGGCGGCCTGGACCAGATCGCCCCGGTACTTGGGGAAGACCACGCCGGTGGAGACCGCGCCCACCTGGTGTCCCGCACGGCCGACGCGCTGCAGGCCGGACGCGACGGACGGCGGAGACTCGACCTGGACGACCAGATCGACCGCGCCCATGTCGATGCCCAGCTCCAGACTGGACGTGGCGACGACCGCGGGCAGCCGGCCCGCCTTCAGGTCCTCCTCGACGAGGGCGCGCTGCTCCTTGGACACCGAACCGTGGTGCGCGCGGGCGAGCAGGGGCGGGGCGCCCTGCGCGGCACCGGACTGGGCCATGATCTCGGCCGGGGGAGCGCTTTCGGGAAGAGCTTCTCCGACGGCCCGCTCGTACGCGATCTCGTTCAGCCTGTTGCACAGCCGCTCGGCCAGGCGGCGGGAGTTGGCGAAGACGATCGTCGAGCGGTGGGCCTGCACCAGGTCGGCGATCCGCTCCTCGACATGGGGCCAGATCGACGGCTTCTCACCCGGGCTGTCCGGCTCGGAAGCCGGGGAGCCGCCGAGCTCGCCGAGGTCCTCGACCGGGACGACCACGGAGAGGTCGAACTCCTTGCCGGAAGGCGGCTGGACGATCTCCACCTTGCGCTGCGGTGAGAGATAGCGCGCCACCTCGTCGACGGGCCGGACGGTCGCGGACAGACCGATCCGGCGGGCCGGGCGCGGCAGCAGCTCGTCCAGCCGCTCCAGCGACAGGGCGAGGTGCGCGCCCCTCTTGGTCCCCGCGACCGCGTGCACCTCGTCCAGGATCACCGTCTCGACGCCTGTCAGCGCCTCGCGGGTCGAGGACGTGAGCATCAGGAACAGCGACTCGGGGGTGGTGATGAGAATGTCCGGCGGACGGGTCGCCAGCGTCCGCCGCTCGGCGGCGGGAGTGTCGCCGGAGCGGATCCCGACCCGCACCTCTGGCTCGGGAAGACCGAGCCGCACCGACTCCTGGCGGATACCCGTCAGCGGGCTGCGCAGATTCCGCTCGACATCGACCGCGAGAGCCTTCAGCGGCGACACGTACAGCACGCGGCAGCGCTGCTTGGCGTCCGCGGGCGGCGGAGCGGACGCGAGCCGGTCGAGCGCGGCCAGAAAGGCCGCGAGGGTCTTGCCGGAGCCGGTCGGGGCCACGACCAGCACGTCCGAACCCTGCCCGATGGCCTGCCACGCACCTTCCTGGGCCGCGGTGGGCGCACTGAACGCCCCCGTGAACCAGCCGCGGGTCGCGGGGGAGAAGGAGTCGAGCGCTGTCCTGGACATGCACCCATCCTGCACCCGACCACCGACAACGGCCCCGACCTGGGAGGATGTCCGCATGGCCAAGGGTGAGTGGGCGCGCTACTGGCAGCACGAGCGGCTGCCGGGCATCGATCTGCTCCGGGCCCATTACGTCCGCCACACCTTCCCCCGCCACAGTCACGAGGGGTACGTCTTCGCCACGATCACGGGCGGGATCGAGGACGTCGGCCTGCCCGGTGGCACCCTGCACGCGGGACCCGGCACCGTCGTCATGATCAACCCGGAGGTCCCGCACACCGCCAGGGCAGGAGGCCCCGAGGGCTGGATGTACTCGACGCTGTATCCGTCGGCGCAGGTCGTGGCCGAGATCGCCGCCGAGACCACCATGATCCGCGGCACACCCGGCTTCGCCGAGACCGATGTGGTGGACCACCAGGCCGCCCGGCTGATCCGTGAGGTCCATCGTGCGGCCGAGGAGGGCAACGCGCTCGCCGCCGACAGCGTGCTGCGGATCATGGTCTCGCGGTTGCTCCGGGCGTACGGCGGCGCCCTGCCCCCGCGCGAGCCGTGCACGGCGGGCGCGCGCGATGCGGCCCGCGCCCGTGCGGTGCTGGAGGAGCGGATGTCCGATCCGCCCACCCTCCAGTCCCTGGCCACCGAGCTCGGCACGAGCCCCTTCGCCCTCCTGCGGGCCTTTCGCGACAGCTACGGCATGCCGCCGCACACCTGGCTCACCGACGCCCGGGTCCGCCGCGCCCGTCGGCTGCTGGACGCCGGCGTCACCCCGGCGGAGGCGGCCGTGGCGGTCGGCTTCACCGACCAGCCTCACCTCAACCGGCACTTCGCCCGGATCGTGGGGGTGCCGCCTGGTGCGTACCAGCGGGGGCGCGGGGTCGGCGGACCCCGCTGAGCAGCGGGCAGGCGGCGCCCGAACCTGACGTCGCGGGTGTCCTTGCCGGGGCCGGCCGGTGCGGAGCGCAAGAACGTACAAGACCGAGTGCGGCTCGTCCCCGTAACGTCCACGACGTGGCAGAACAGACAGCATCCGCAGACATACCCATCGGCGAAGGACCGGCGGCCGCCCGTGAGCCCGCAGGACGCGGCGTGCCCGGCGCTCCCGGCACCGTCGGCGGCCCCGGCGCTCCCGTGAAGGCCGACTCCGCCGTCGTGCGGGACGCCCTCGGCGTCGGTCTCGCCGTCGGCCTCTCGGGCTTCGCCTTCGGCGTCACCGCGGCGGGCGCCGGACTCGACGTCCTGCAGATTTGTGCGCTCAGCCTGCTCGTGTTCACCGGCGCGTCGCAGTTCGCGCTGGTCGGCGCCCTCGCGGCGGGCGGCAACCCGTTCACCGCGGCCGCGGGCGCCTTCTTCCTCGGGACCCGCAACGCCTTCTACGGTCTGCGGCTGTCCCAGCTCCTCGCACTGCCGCGGTCCGTACGCCCCTTCGCCGCCCACTGGGTCATCGACGAGACCACGGCCGTCGCCCTGGCGCAGCCCACCCGTCGCGCCGCACGTCTGGGCTTCACCGTCACCGGCCTCACGCTCTATGTGCTGTGGAACCTGACCACGCTGCTCGGTGCGCTCGGTGCCGAGGCGATCGGCGACACCAATGCCTGGGGCCTCGACGCTGCCGGGCCCGCGGTGTTCCTCGCCCTGCTCGCACCCATGCTGCGGACCACGACCGAGCGGGTCGTCGCCGGTGTAGCGGTCGTCCTCGGGCTCGGGCTGCTGCCGGTGCTCCCTGCCGGAGTGCCGGTGCTGGTCGCGGCGCTCGCCGCGCCCGCAGTCCTCTGGCTCGAAGGCCGCAAGATCATCAACAAGCGGAAGGGAACGGACCGTTGAACGTCTGGATCGCGATCGGCGTGACCGCGGCCGCCTGCTACCTGGTCAAACTGGCCGGTCTCCTGGTTCCTGCCGGAGTACTGGAGCGCCCGCTCGTGCAGCGGCTCGCCGCGCTGCTCCCGGTGGCGCTGCTCGCCGCCCTCACGGCGCAGCAGACGTTCAGCACCGACAGCGCACTCGTCCTCGACGCCAGGGCCGCAGGCCTGGCAGCAGCGGCGGTCGCCCTGGTCCTGCGCGCGCCTTTCCTCGTCGTCGTGGCCGCGGCCGTGCTCGTCACCGCGGGCCTGAGGGCCATCGGAGGCTGAGAAGAGCGATGCCGCATGCAAGGGGCTCGGTCTCTTGATCGAGCCCCTTACCGCATCTCTGCCCGGATCGGCCGGATCAGTGTGCGACCGCGACCCTCACCGGCCGGCACGCCTGCTCCCGGGCGGACAGGAGCCGTGCCTCAGCGCACAGCGCGTCCGTGCGCCCTCAGCGTCCGCAGCGCCTCGATCGTCACGATCGGCCGCGACTCCAGGGCCGTGCCCGGCGCCCACTCACGCCAGTTGATCGGCCAGCCGCCGTCCTCCTGCTGCTCCGCCGCGAGGTGGTCGAGCGAGCGCTCCATCTCCTCGTCGGTGAACCAGCGGCGGGCCAGCGAGTCGGGCACGCGCGCGTAGTCGTACGGGAAGTGGCGCTCGTCCGGGGCGTACCCGTCGGCGACCGGGTACGCGTCCGGCCGCGACGGGTCGAGGACCGCCAGGCGCTGCTCGCGCACGAGCCGGCCGAGCCGGTCCGCCGCGGCCTCGGCGCGGGCACGGTCCGGGACACCGTCCAGGAAGGCGACCGCCGCCTGGATCTCGTACGGATGCGACTTCTCGAGCGCGTCGACAGCCGCCCAGCAGAAGTCGGTCGCACGGAACAGCCACGCGTGCCACACCCGGTTGCGATGCAGCAGCCCGACGACGGGTCCTGTCGCCAGCAGCTCGCTCGGAGGGTCGTCGACGATGGGGACGAACGGCGCGGCAGGATAGCCGCGCTGCGAGGGATGGACCGCGGGCAGCGCGCCCTCCCGGGTGGCCACACCGGTGAGATAGCGGCACATCCGCTCCACCCGCAGCCCGCCGCAGCGACCGATGGAGTCGAGCACGCGCAGTGCGTGCGCCGTGTGCAGCGGCTGGCTCACCGGGCCGCGGAGATCGGGTTCCAGTGCGTGTCCGTAGCCGCCGTCCTCGTTGAGATACGCGCTCAGCGCGACCTCGACCGGTTCCGCGTCCGCGCCCAGGAAGTGGTACGCGAACCGCCGCTGCTCGAGCACGCGGGCCGTCAGCCAGATGAAGTGCTCGGCCCGTGACAAGGGTGTTCCAGCCATGTTCCGACGGTAGGGCGGAAACGGCTTTCGGCAAGGCGGACGGGCTCGGCTGCACTCTCAGGAGCGGGATACTGAGGGCATGAGGTTGACGATTTTCTGGGAGCGGATGCAAGAGCACTTCGGCGCGGCGTACGCCGACTCCTTCGCACGCGACCATGTGATGGCCGAACTCGGCGGCCGTACGGTGCAGGAGGCACTGGCCGCCGGCTGGGAGACGAAGGACGTCTGGCGCGGGGTCTGCGCCGCCGTGGGCATCCCTCCGGACAAGCGGTGAGCCCCGGATCCGCGAGTTGTCCACAGGCCTGCGCCCGGTTGTCGCCGCGGTAGGCGAGACTTGCTCCGTGGCACCGAGAGACGAGACCCCCCAGGACGAAAGCCGCTCGACCGCCGAATACGCGGAGGCCGGGCGGCTCGACGACGATGCCGGACGCGGGTCGGCCGGGGCCGACGGGCCGGTGAGGGTTCCCGCGCCCGCCACCGCGCCGGACGGCGGGGGCGGAGGCGGCAGGCGTGCCGTCACGGCCGGCGAGCCAGCGCGGATGCCGCGCTGGCTGCCCCGCGCCATGGTGCTGGCGCTGGCGCTCTACGGCTGCTTCCAGCTCGGCAGCTGGGCCTTCCACCAGCTCATCGGGCTGCTGATCAACGTGCTGATCGCGTTCTTCCTGGCGCTGGCGATCGAGCCCGCCGTGGGTCGGATGGCGGCCCGCGGTATGCGCCGCGGCATCGCCACCTTCCTCGTCTTCTTCGCCGTGCTGATCGTCGGCGTCGGCTTCGTGGTGCTGCTCGGTTCGATGCTGGCGGGCCAGATCGTCGAGATGGTCGAGGACTTCCCCAAGTACCTCGACCAGGTGATCAACTGGATCAACAGGACGTTCCACAGCGAACTGTCCCGGGTCGCGATCCAGGACAGTCTGCTGCGCTCCGACTGGCTGCAGAAATACGTGCAGAACAGCGCGAGCGGGGTGCTCGACGTCTCCGCGACCGTGCTCGGCGGGCTGTTCAAACTGCTGACGATCTTCCTGTTCTCCTTCTACTTCGCGGCCGACGGGCCCCGGCTGCGACGCGCGCTGTGCTCGGTGCTGCCGCCGTCGAAGCAGGCAGAGGTGCTGCGCGCCTGGGAGATCGCGGTCGACAAGACCGGTGGCTATCTCTACTCGCGCGGACTGATGGCCCTGATCTCCGGCGTCGCGCACTACATCCTGCTGGCGCTGCTGGGCGTGCCGTACGCCCCGGCGCTGGCCGTGTGGGTGGGACTGGTGTCGCAGTTCATCCCCACGATCGGTACGTATCTGGCCGGCGCCCTGCCGATGCTGATCGCGTTCACGATCGAGCCCTGGTACGCGCTGTGGGTGCTGGGCTTCGTGCTGATCTATCAGCAGTTCGAGAACTATGTGCTGCAGCCCAAGCTCACCTCCAAGACGGTGGACATCCACCCCGCGGTCGCGTTCGGTTCCGTCATCGTCGGCACCGCGCTGCTGGGAGCGGTCGGCGCGCTGATCGCGATCCCCGCGGTCGCGACGCTGCAGGCCTTCCTCGGCGCCTACGTGAGGCGCTACGCCGTGACGGATGACCCACGGTTCCACGGCCACCGGCGGCAGGGCGAGGCGGCGCTCGCCCGGGTCCAGCGTGCGCTGCGCAGCAAGCGGGACGAGGCGCCGCCCTCGGAGGGGAGCGGCGCCTGAGGGTCCGTCAGCCGTCAGTGGTGCTCCAGCTCCACCTTCGGCAGCGCCCGGCGCAGCCAGGACGGCAGCCACCATGCGCTGCGTCCGAGTAGCTGCATGACCGCAGGGACGATCAGACAGCGGATCACGACGGCATCCAGCAGGATCGCCACCGCCAGCCCGAGCCCGAACTGCTGAAGCATCCGGTCGGGGCTGAGCACGAATGCCGCGAACACCACGATCATGATCGCTGCGGCGGCCGTGATGACCTTCCCGGTCGCCGCGAGGCCCTCCCGCACCGCACCCTGCGGGTCCTTCGTGCGCTCCCACTCCTCATGGATCCGGGAGAGGAGGAAGACCTCGTAGTCCATGGACAGCCCGAACACGATCGCGAAGATCATGACCGGGATGAACGCCTCGATCGGACCGGGCTCGACCCCGAACCAGCCGTGCTGGAAGACCAGCGTGATCGCGCCGAGTGCCGCCCCGATGGACACCAGGTTCAAGATCGCCGCCTTCACCGGAATCAGCACCGACCGGAAGACCACGAGCAGCAGCAGCGCCGAGAGACCGACGACGATCGCGACGAACAGCGGCATCCGGTCGGAGACGGTCGACGCGAAGTCCTCCGTGGCCGCGGTGGAGCCGCCGACCAGCAGGTCCGTACGCGTTCGCCGCTCGAGCGGCGGGAGCACGTCGTCACGGAGCCGGTCCACGAGCCGCGAGGTCTCGACGGCCTGCGGCGCCGAGTCCGGGAACACGATGACGGTTGCGACCGAACCGTCCTCCGTGGGCACGGGCGGGGTGGTCGCCGTGACCCCCGGCGTCCGTTCCAGAACGTCCCGCACCTGGCTTGCGGTGTCGGCGGCGCCCGTGCCCGCCGTCCGGCCGGCTCCGCTTCCGGCCGAATTCCCGGCGCCACTTCCGTCCACGACCACGATCAGCGGTCCGTTGAAACCGGGCCCGAACCCCTCCGCCAGCATGTCGTACGCCTGTCGGCTGGTCTTCGTCTCCGTGTCGTTGCCCGCGTCCGCGAAGCCCAGCCGCATGTCGAGCGCGGGCGCGGCCAGTGCGCCGAGCGCCACGGCCGACACCAGCAGGGCCGCCCACGGACGGCGCTGCACGCCGGTCGCCCAGCGCCGCCACCTCGCGCCCTCGGTCCGCCCCTTGGCCGTGGCCTTCGCGGCCCGCTTCTCGACCTGCCTGCGCAGACGGTTGCCGCAGAGGCCGAGCAGGGCGGGCAGCAGGGTCAGCGAAGCTGCCATCGTGACGAGCACGGTCAGCGCGACCGCCAGCGCCACGCCCTGCAGTGAGCCCAGCCCCAGCGCGACCAGCCCCATCAGCGCGATGATCACCGTGCAGCCCGCGAAGAAGACCGTCCGTCCTGCGGCGTCCAGCGCCCTGCGGGTCGCGTCCTCGGACGTCGCACCGCGCAGGAGCTCGCCCCGGTAGCGGGAGAAGATCAGCAGCGCGTAGTCGATCCCGACGCCCAGACCGACCAGCATCATGATCGGCGGGGTGAAGTCGGCGACGTCCGCGAGATGCGAGGCGAGCGCGATCAGGCCGATCGAACTGCCCACGGCGAACAGTGCGGCGACAACGGGAAGGCTCGCGGCCACCAGCGACCCGAAGAGGAAGACCAGGATCACCAGCGCACCGAG
Source organism: Streptomyces sp. NPDC001970 (assembly GCF_053594115.1). NCBI lineage: Bacteria > Bacillati > Actinomycetota > Actinomycetes > Kitasatosporales > Streptomycetaceae > Streptomyces > Streptomyces sp. NPDC001970. The sequence continues at coordinate 31,290 of NZ_JBSFDW010000021.1, forward strand.
AATGCCCGCCCCCTCGGCCGCGCCGCCCTCGCTCTCCTCGGCACCGCGGGCCGCGTCACCACCGACGGCCGTCTCCAGTCCGTCGCCCTCGATCGAGTCGGCGGTGTCGATGATCTTCCGTACGTGCTCCTTGGGAACGTTCTCGGCCTCGCCGTCGAGGGTCACGGTCGCGTAGCCGATGGTGCCGTCCCGGGAGACCGCGACGGCGTCCTCGTACGGGCTGCGCACGGTCGTGACACTCGGCAGTCCGGACACCTTGCCGAGCATGCCTTCCACGCGTCGCTCGACCGCACCGTCACGGATCCCATCCGGAGCCCTCACGACGATCTGCACCGTCGCGTCGGCCTGCGCCGAGCCGTGCCGGTCCAGCACCGTCGCGGCCCGCTGCGAGTCCGTGCCGGGCAACGAGAAGTCGTTGTGGTAACCGCTGCCGGCGGCCGTCGAGGCCACGGTGATCCCTGCCACGACCACGACCCAGAGGAGCAGGGCCCGCCAGCGGTTCCGGAACGAGAAGGCGGCCAGGCGTTCGAAGACGCTCTCGCGCCGCCGGATCGCGCGGTCGGTGTCCCGGGTGAGGGTCATGATCGATCTCCCATCGGATCGGACGTACGAGGCTTCAGAGGTGCGAGGGTTCAAGGGGTGCGAGGGTTCAAGGGGTGCGAGGGTGCGAGGGGTGCGAGGGTGCGAGGGCTCAGAGGGGCGGGGCTTGGCTTCAGAAGTACGAGGGGCGGGTCACTCGGTGCCGGAACGTCCGCCACGTCCAGGCCTGTGCGGCGACCAGCAGCGGAGTGACGACGAGCAGCGCGGGCACGAGCAGCGCGAGCGTCGCGCCGTCCGCGGCCGACGAGCCCAGCTCCAGCCCGGACCCCGCGAACAGCGGCAGGGCGCCCATCAGCACCGCGGTCAGTGCGAACGACTTCCCGGGCCCGGTCCGCCCGACCAGCCGGCGGGCCCGTTCGTACGGCGCCCCGGTCAGCCGCATCGCGGCGAATCCGAGCCCGTGCACGGCGAACAGCGCGGCGACCGCGGTCGCCGTGAGCACCGCGACGGGACCGGTGGCGAGCTCGCCCGGCCGCCCTGTGAACAGCGCGGCCAGCAGCCAGCCCCAGGCCAGCGCGACCACCCAGCTCCCGCACACCACGGCCGCGTCGCACACGGCGCGCCAGCCGCGCCCGCCGCAGCGGCCCCGCAGCCACAGGCCCGTGTCGCGGATGATCCAGCCGGCCAGCAGCGGCACGACCACCGCGAACTGCCCGCTCAGCAAATCCCCCTCGAGATCCGGGAAGCAGCCCACGAGCAGACCCGCGGTGGCTATCAGCCACACCTCGTTGCCCAGGAAGAACGGCGCGAAGGAGGCGATGACCAGTCGGCGTTCCCGTTCGTCGCGGCCGAGATGAGGGGCGACCATCCCGGTGCCGATGTCGGCCCCGGCGAGCGCGAAGTACCCGGCGGCGAAGAAGCCGAGCAGGACGATGGCAAGAGTTTCCACAACGGCTCCTCAGTAGCTGGGCGCGGCGAGCGAGCCGGCCGCGTCGCCCCCGTCGTCGCCGGAATCCGTACGGTCGTCGTGGCCGAGACCGTCGTCGACGGGCCCACGCCGTGCGAAGCGCACCAGCAACCACCCATTGAGGGCCGCCAGCAGGGCGAACAGGGTGGTGAAGGTGATGAGCGAGGCCCGCATCGCGCCGGGGGAGAGGCTGGAGACCGCGTCCTCGGTCGTGAGCAGCCCGTACACCACCCAGGGCTGACGACCCGCCTCCCGGAACACCCAGCCGCTGATCATCGCGACGTACGGCAGTGGTACGGCGGCGATGAGCACGACGTGCCAGGCGCGGAAGCGGTACACCGCGGTCCTGAAGAGCGCCATGACGAAGCCCGGCAGGACGAGGTACATCATCAGCGCGAAGCACAGCAGCATCACGACCGCGCCGCCGCGGGTCCATGCCTCGGACGGCACATAGTCGCCAGGACCGAATCTGGCGACCATGTCCGCCTGGATCTCGGCGATCTCGGCCTTCTTCTGGCCGAACACGGCCGATTTCATGGGCTGGAGGGTCGCGAGCGAGGCCAGCTGCACCCCGCCGAACGCCGCCGTCACAAAGAGCGCGGGCAGCGACAGGAACACGCCCGTACGCAGACCGCTGCCGAACAGCTCCCACTCCGGACTCCTCCGGAACAGGTGGTACGCGCTGATCGCCCGGGTCTGGATGCAGGCGACGACCGTCGCCAGCCCGAGCGTCAGGGCGACGAAGAGGAAGTGGCCCCCAGCCGTGAGGGCGAACTGGAGCCGGGCGAGATCGAGGACCTCTGTGCTTTCACTGGAGACTGCCACCCGGTCAGCGTCGGCGTACGGCTCGGTCCGGGTCGTCGGCCGACGGGTGACACCCTGTCTACCCCATGAGTTGCGGGGCGGGCCCGCCGGATACCACCCCGGTTGCGGGCCGGGCCCTCGGCCCCCTAGGGGGCCGAGGCCGCCCGTGGCGTCAGCCCAGCCAGCCCGGCGTGATCATCCCGGACTCGTACGCCAGAATCACCAGCTGCGCCCGGTCCCGTACGTCGAGCTTGGTCATGATCCGGCTGACGTGCGTCTTCGCGGTGGCGGGGGACAGGACGAGCCGCTGCGCGATCTCGTCGTTCGACAGCCCGGCCCCCACCAGACCCATCACCTCCCGCTCGCGCTCGGTCAGGGCGTTGAGCCGCGGGCTCGGGTCGGGCTGCCTGCTGCGGCCCGCGAAATCGGCGATCAGCCTGCGCGTGACTGCGGGCGCGATCAGCGCGTCGCCGCGCGCCACCACCCGTACGCCGTGGAGGAGTTCCATCGGCTCGGTGTCCTTGACCAGAAAGCCCGAGGCCCCGGCCCGCAGCGCGCCGTAGACGTAGTCGTCGACGTCGAAGGTGGTGAGGATGATGACGCGTACGTCCGCGAGGCGCTCGTCGGCGGTGATGCGACGGGTGGCTTCCAGGCCGTCCAGCCCCGGCATACGGATGTCCATCAGGACGACATCGGGGCGCAGTTCGCGGGCGAGCGCGATGGCCTGCTCGCCGTCGGCGGCCTCGCCGACGACCTCTATGCCCTCCTCGTCGTCGAGGATCGAGCGGAAGCCGGCCCGTACCAGCGTCTGGTCGTCCGCCAGCACGACACGAATCATCCCTGGGTCCCCCCGATGGTGGTGAGCGGCAGCCGGGCACTGACCCGGAAGCCGTCCGCGGTGTTCTCCGCGGTCAGTTCGCCGCCGAACGCCTTCGCGCGCTCGGCCATCCCGCGGATGCCGCTGCCGAGCGCCTGCTCGTCCGCCGAGCCCTGCCCGTCGTCGTCGATCCTCACCCGTACGTCCTCGTCGGTGAAGGCGATGGTGACCAGCGCGCTGTGCGCCTGCGCGTGCCGAGTCACGTTCGTGAGCGACTCCTGCACGATCCGGTACGCGGCCAGGTCGAGCGGCGGCGGCAGCGGGCGCGGTGTGCCCTCCGTCCTCGTGCGGACCTCGATGCCGGTCGACCGGGCCCGCTCGACCAGCTCGTCGAGCCGGTCGAGCCCGGAGGTCGGCGCGGTGGGCGCGGCCTCGTCGGCGTGACGCAGCACGCCGAGGGTGGCCCGCAGCTCGCGCAGGGCGTCCTTGCTGGTGGCCTTGACCGCCTCCAGCGCCTCCTCGGCGGTGGTCAGCGCGGCGGACGGCTCGGGCTTCTTGCCCAGTTTGTGCAGCGCGGCGGAGGACTGGACGTTGATCAGCGAGATGCTGTGGCCGAGCACGTCGTGCAGCTCGCGGGCGATCCGCAGCCGCTCCTCGGTGGCGCTCTCCCGGGCCCGCGCCTCCTGCTCACGCTCGGCGGCCAGCGCCCGTTGCTCCACTTCGTGGAGATAGGCGGTACGGGTGCGCTGCGCGCGGCCGATGGCCACGAGGCTGATCAGCCATCCCGCCAGCATGAACAGGGACGTGTCGTCGATCTGGCGGTTGCCCCCGGTCTGGTGCGCCTCGCCGAAACCGACGGCGAGCAGCGTGATCACACCGAGCGCGACCGCGGCGGTGAAGCGGCCCTCCGCGCTCGCGGTGTACAGCGCCAGCGCGAACGTGACCATCAGCGGGCCGTCGTATGCACTCAGCGGGTAGTAGACGGTCGAGACGGCCAGGGTGACGACGGCGACCGCGACGGGGTAGCGGCGCCGGAAGTACAGCGCCCCGCAGCCCACAACGATGAGCGCCCAGCCGACCAGGGTGCGGCTCAGCGGCTCGTCCTCGTACTGCATGGCGACCACCGACCAGGCGACCACGACCGCGGTGACGACGAGCGTCAGCGCGGTGTCGGCGGCCCGCGCGGACAGACGGCCGACGGGGGCGCGGGAGGGGAGAGCCATGACGGAAGGATAGGCGTGCTCCGGGACGTGACAGCTCCCGCCCGGCGTGCAGTCGCCACGCCGGCCGCGCCCAGCGTGCATGTCGGCGATGCCGTCCATCAGGGCGTTGTCAGGGTGTTGCCGCGAACGCGTCGACTCCAGTGAGTTCGGCCGAGAGCTTCCACGGCCGCGCCGCCTGCGCGGGGTCGATCGCGTAGGCGCGCACCCCACGGGTGAGCTCTCCCACGCGGTCGTCCTCGTCCGAGGGCTCCGCGATGTCGCAGTCCTCGCAGTAGACGCCGCCCATGCTGCCGGCTGCGGGGAGGTTGCGGCCCGCACCTGCGTCGCCGCGCCCTGCTCAGGGGTCTTGAAGCCGGGGTCCGACGGATTGCCCTCCTCGTCGATCCAGCCGGCGGCGACCGTTTCCTCCTGGGGCAGGTGACGTACCAGCTCGGTGAGGATCTCGCCGGGATGGAGCGAGAAGGCCCGCACCCCGAAGCCCCGGCCGAGTGCATCGAGCTGTACGGCGAACAGCACGTTGGCCGTCTTCGACTGCCCGTAGGCCTGCCACTTGTCGTAACCGCGTGCGAACTGGACGTCCTCCCAGCGGATGGGCGAGAGGTGGTGGCCCCTGGAGGACACCGAGACGACGCGCGCACCGCCGTTGCGGGCGATCGCCGGCCAGAGCCGGTTGACGAGCGCGTGGTGGCCGAGGTGGTCGGTCGCGAACTGCGCCTCCCAGCCCGGTCCGACCCGGGGCTCCGGGCTGGCCATGATCCCGGCGTTGTTGATCACCAAGTCGATGCTTCGGCCGGAGGCGAGGAAGCGGTCGGCGAAACCGCGGACGCTCTCGAGGTCCGTGAGATCGAGCTCGTCGACCTCGGTGCCGTCGATGCCGTGACCGCCTCCTGGGCCGCCGAGCGCCGCCGGGCGGGCACGACGACGTGGGCGCCGGCGCCGGCGAGCGCCCGCGTCGTCTCCAGGCCGAGGCCCGAGCAGCCGCCGGTGACGATCGCGAGCTTTCCGGTGAGGTCGACTCCCCGTACGACCTCCTGCGTGGTGCTTCGGGCTCCGAAGCCCGAACCGATCTTGTGCTGAGGAGTGGTCATGATTCGACGCTACGGATTGAAGTGCGCTCGAAGGCACGTCGCCGTGCCGCTGCGGGTCTTCCTCCGGATCCTCGCCGGCCCCCGGGGCCCGCTCGGAATCCGGGGGCGGGGTCCGCGGGTCCGCCTTGACACGAAAATCGAACATCCATTCTTATGGAGCTCTGCCCTTGAAACTCCGGGGTTTGTCGCCGAGTTTTCCACAGGCTGGACGGACGTCGGGGCGCATTGTCAGTGGCAGGGGTTAGCGTCTTTGACGTGAAGCGATCGACTCAAGCAACCCGGGTGGAACCCATGGCAGGAACCGACCGCGAGAAGGCGCTCGACGCCGCACTCGCACAGATTGAACGGCAGTTCGGCAAGGGCGCAGTGATGCGCCTGGGCGAGCGGCCGAACGAGCCCATCGAGGTCATCCCCACCGGGTCGACCGCGCTCGACGTCGCCCTCGGCGTCGGCGGCCTGCCGCGAGGCCGTGTGGTGGAGGTGTACGGACCGGAGTCCTCCGGTAAGACGACCCTGACCCTGCACGCCGTGGCCAATGCGCAGAAGGCCGGCGGCCAGGTGGCCTTCGTGGACGCCGAGCACGCCCTCGACCCCGAGTACGCGAAGAAGCTCGGCGTCGACATCGACAACCTGATCCTGTCCCAGCCCGACAACGGCGAGCAGGCGCTCGAGATCGTGGACATGCTCGTCCGCTCCGGGGCCCTCGACCTGATCGTCATCGACTCCGTCGCCGCGCTCGTGCCGAGGGCGGAGATCGAGGGCGAGATGGGTGACTCGCACGTGGGTCTCCAGGCCCGGCTGATGAGCCAGGCGCTGCGGAAGATCACCAGCGCGCTCAACCAGTCCAAGACCACCGCGATCTTCATCAACCAGCTCCGCGAGAAGATCGGCGTGATGTTCGGCTCGCCGGAGACCACGACCGGTGGCCGCGCGCTGAAGTTCTACGCCTCGGTGCGTATCGACATCCGTCGTATCGAGACCCTCAAGGACGGCACGGACGCGGTCGGCAACCGCACCCGCTGCAAGGTCGTGAAGAACAAGGTGGCGCCGCCCTTCAAGCAGGCCGAGTTCGACATCCTGTACGGCCAGGGCATCAGCCGCGAGGGCGGCCTCATCGACATGGGCGTGGAGCACGGCTTCGTCCGCAAGGCCGGCGCCTGGTACACGTACGAGGGCGACCAGCTCGGCCAGGGCAAGGAGAACGCGCGGAACTTCCTGAAGGACAACCCCGACCTGGCCAACGAGATCGAGAAGAAGATCAAGGAGAAGCTGGGCGTCGGTGTCCGCCCGGAGGCTCCGTCGGCGGAGCCGGGCGCGGACGCGGCGAGCGCTGCGGCCTCCGGCGATGAGCCCGCGAAGTCGGTGCCCGCACCTGCCGCGAAGGCCACCAAGGCCACCAAGGCGGCGGCCTCGGCCAAGAGCTGAGCCGACTCGTGACCCGGCGCACCGAATGGCCGGGCGACAGCCCCGACTCGTCGAGGGCCGAGAAGGAGCTGTCGCCCAGGGATCCGGCTGAGCGGGCGCGGGCGATCTGCCTGCGCCTGCTCACCGGAACCCCGCGCACGCGGAAGCAGCTTCGCGATGCGCTGCACAAGCGGGACATCCCGGAGGATGTCGCCGATGAGGTCCTGTCCCGTTTCGAGGATGTGGGCCTCATCGACGACGCGGCGTTCGCGGACGCCTGGGTGGAGTCCCGGCACCACGGGCGGGGCCTGGCCCGCCGCGCTCTCGCGCGCGAGCTGCGCACCAAGGGCGTCGACTCGGCGCTGATCGACGAGGCGGTCGGTCAGCTCGACGCGGACCAGGAGGAGGCGACGGCCCGCGAGCTGGTCGACCGCAAGCTCCGGAGTACCCGCGGTCTCGACCGGGACCGCAGGCTGCGCCGCCTTGCGGGCATGCTCGCCCGCAAGGGATACCCGGAGGGCATGGCCCTGCGAGTGGTCCGCCAGGCCCTGGAGGAAGAGGGCGAGGACACCGAGGGCTTGGGCGAGGGCGGCCTGGACGACGACCTGTACTGACGCGGTGCTCTGCTCTTGAGGGCTCCGCCCCGCGCCCTGGGGGTACGCCCGGTACCGTCCGGTGGGTCCTGGTCCCGGGGCGTCCGTCCTCAACCCGGACGGGCACGATAACCCGGACGGGCACGATGCGTGACGGGCACCGGCCCCGGCCCCGGGTGTCCGTCCTCACACGCCGGACAGGCACATGAGGACCTACGACGTCGCCCCCGGTACCCGCACGGGGAGGCCCTCCGTGCGCCATGCCTGGAAGCCGCCCACCAGATCGGTTGCCCGGTGCAGCCCCAGCTGCTTCAGCGAGGCGGCCGCGAGCGACGAGGCGTATCCCTCGTTGCAGATCACCACGACGTGCAGGTCGTGGCTCGTGGCCTCGGGCGCGCGGTGGCTGCCCTGCGGGTCCAGCCGCCACTCCAGCTCATTGCGCTCCACCACCAGCGCGCCGGGGATCAGCCCGTCCCGGTCCCGCAGGGCGGCATAGCGGATGTCCACCAGCAGCGCCCCGCTCCCCGCGGCATCGAAGGCCTCGCGGGGCCCGACCCGGTCCAGGCCCTCCCGGACCTGCTCCAGCAACGCGTCGATGCCCACACGATGTTCGCTCACTGCCAGTCCTCCGGACGCTCGACCTGCTCAAGACGGAGCACCGCTCCGGACCGGCTGAAGCGCCGGATCAGCGGCAGCGGCGGATAGTACGCATGGACCGAGATGGCGTGCTCGGTCGCCGACTCGTTCAGTACCTCGTGCACATGGTGCTGCCCGAACGCCCGTCCCTGGCCCGCGCCCAACCGCCGCTCGCGGTCCACTCCTTCGGCCAGCTCCAGGGTCCTCCAGCCGTCGGCCGGGAGCCGTACCGCGAGCGAGTTCTCCTTCAGCTCGCCGGAGGCCGTGGCGAACGCGCCGGCCGACTCGGCGTGGTCGTGCCAGCCCGTTCCGGTGCCCGGAGGCCAGCTGATCAGCCAGGCCTCGCTGCCGCCCGGCCCTTCGAGCCGCACCCAGGTGCGGCCCTCCGGATCGAGCGGAAGGGACCCGGTCAGTTCGGGGTCGGCGGCGGTGCGCCGGACGAAGTCGAGAAGGTCGGCCGCGGTGGGCGCGGCGTTTTCCGTACGTACGGGGACAGACTGAGGCACGAGAACCGTCCTGGGAGTTCGCTGTGGTGCACGCGGCCCGGCGTACGGAGAAAACGGCGTATCGAGTACGAAGGCGTACGAAGCGCCGGTAGGACGAACGCGGCCGCGCGGAAGAGGAGAAGGCGAATTCAGCAGGACGGACGACACACGCAGCCCGCATAGCGGAGCAGGTCCATATGGACCCTCCGCCACAGGCGCACATCGATGTCGGTCACGATCCGGAGTACACCATGTGCGCCCGTGTCGGTCAATTGATGTCCGCAGTGCGGTCAGCACCGACCGGCGAGGACTCGGGAGCGCCCCCGCGCGCCGCGTCCGCCGCCGCGTACAGCTCGGCAGCGCGCACCCCGCCGAAGGCAGCCACGAGATGCCCGTCGGGCCGCACCAGCAGCACCGTGTGCGCCGAAGCCCCCGGGTAGCCCTCGGTGACCAGCAGTTCGGCCCGCACCGGCAGTGCCTCGACGGCCGAGGCCAGGCGCGGCATCACACCCGCGCTCACCCAGTGCCGCCGGTCCCACACCCCCGTGCCGGGCGCCACCAGCACCACCAGCAGCCGGCCCAGGCCCAGCCGGTCCCACAGCCGTACGGTCGTGCCGTCCGGTGCCATGACCCGTACGTCGTCCACCGGTGCTCCGAACGGGGTGCCGACCGCGGTGTGCGCGTCGGTGTGTTGCGGCGCGAGGGGGGAGTGCTGGTACGAGGGAGGCGCGCCCAGCGGCCCGAGCCCCAGATGCCCGTCGGTCAGCAGAGTGTCGTGCCCGCGCCCCGCACCCGGCAGATAGGTCCGCAGTCCTCCGCTGCCCCGCAGTATCGGCAGCGACTGGTCGGCGGCGCGCAGCCGCGCGGCGACGGCGGTGCGCCGCTCCGCCTGATAGCTGTCGAGCAGCGTCTCCGAAGCGCCGTGGTGCCAGACGTGCGCCAGCTTCCAGGCCAGGTTGTCGGCGTCGCGCAGCCCTTCGTCGAGACCCTGCGTACCGACCGCGCCGAGGAGATGGGCCGCGTCCCCTGCGAGAAAGGCCCGGTCGACGCGCCAGCGCCGGGCGAGCCGGTGGTGCAGGGTGTAGACGCCCGTGTCGATGAGCTCGTACTGCGGGGGCCCGTCGCACCAGCCGGACAGGGTGTCCCGCACCCGGGACACCAGCGCGTCCGGTGTCACCAGCTCGCCGCGGGCGGGCAGCAGCCAGTCGAGCCGCCAGGCGCCGTCCACCAGCGGACGGGCCGTCACCTCGTCGCCGCCCGAGCGCCACGGCGGCAGCCGGTGCAGCACCGCCTCGTCAGGCCACGGCAGCTCGGTGCGGAGAGCGGCCACGGCATGGCGCTCCACGGCGGTACGGCCAGGGAACCGGACGCCGAGCAGCTTGCGCACCGTCGACCGTGCCCCGTCGCAGCCGACCAGATAACTTCCGCGCCACCAGGTCGACCCGGGCCCGCACGTGTGCGCCGTGACGCCGCTTCCGTCCTGCTCCAGCGTGTCCAGCCGGCTGTGTGTGGCGACCTTCACGAGGGCTTCGGCGGCGATGGCGTCGCGCAGCCCGCGCACCAAGGCGTCCTGCGGAATGTGCAGCGGAGCCGGGAACTCGTCCCCGCCGAGCTCCAGCACGCGCATCTCCTGCTTGCGCCGGAGCGACCGCCAGCCGACCCATCGGGCACCCTCGTCACGGATCGTGGCGCAGCCGAGCCGCTCCATCAGAGCCGCGGTGTCGGCACGCAGCACGACCGTACGGGCCGGACGCGGCTCGTCCTTGCCCGCGCCCTCGTCCAGGACGACGGAGGGAACGCCCTGCGCGGCCAGGGCGAGCGACAGCGCAAGCCCGACGGGGCCGGCGCCGACGACGATCACCGGGTCCACGGCGCTGCTCCTGAGGCCCGCGGGGACAGAGGGAACAGTGGGGATGGGCTGGCCGAAGCCCGGTGCGCGATCACAGAACGTATGCAACCTACTGCCGGTGCCCCCGTCAAGCGACACCGGAACGCGGCGAGGGGCGGCGGCCCTGCGGCCACCGCCCCTCGCACAGTCAATCCCTGACGACTGCTCAGACCGCCCGGCCGTCGTCGACGTGGTTCGTCGAGGGGCCGATGGTCTCCAGCCCGCCGCCGGGCCCGGCGTGCACCACCGCGCCCGTGCTCTTCTTGCCGCGCCGCAGCTTGCGCTCGAGCCAGCCCGCGCAGGAGGTGAGAACGAAGTTCAGCGCCACGAAGATGACCGCGACGACGGTGAAGCAGGCGATGGTGTTGGCGCCGTAGTTGGCGCTCATCGGGCGGACGGAGGCCAGCAGTTCGGAGAAGGAGAGCATCGCGCCGCCGAGGGCGGTGTCCTTCACGATGACCACCATCTGGCTGACGATCGCCGGGAGCATGGCCGTCACCGACTGCGGCAGCAGCACGTGCCGCATTGTCTGGCCCTTGCGCATGCCGATCGCCTTGGCGGCGTCGGTCTGGCCCTTGGGCAGGGACAGGATGCCGGCGCGGACGATCTCGGCGAGGACCGAGGCGTTGTACAGCACCAGGCCGGTGACCACCGCGTACAGCGGGCGGACCTCGCTGCTGATGTCGGTGAAGTCGGAGTACGCCTGGTTGGCGAACAGCATGAGGATCAGCACGGGGATGGCGCGGAAGAACTCCACGACCGTGCCGGCCACACCGCGCACCCACCGGTGGTCCGACAGCCGGGCGATGCCGAAGAACGCACCGAGCGGCAGCGCGATGACCAGCGAGAGGCCTGCGGCGATCAGGGTGTTCTGCAGACCCGGCCAGAGGTACGTCGTGTACGGCTGGGAACTCGTGAAGAACGGCTCCCACTTGATCCAGTCGAGCTGGCCCTTGGAGCTGAGACCGTCGTACACCCACCACAAGACGAGGGCGAGCACGACCGCGAACAGGACGGTGTAGCCGATGTTGCGGCGCTTGGCACGCGTGCCCGGGGCGTCGTAGAGAACGGAAGTCATCGCTTCACCGCCACCTTCTTGCTCACCCAGCCGAGGGCCAGTCCGGTCGGCAGCGTGAGGCAGATGAAGCCGAACGCGAAGACCGAGACGATCGGGATGAGGGCGGCGTAGGTCTCGATCCAGGACTTCATGAGGAGCGAGGCCTCCGCCACACCGATCACCGAGGCGACGGTGGTGTTCTTGGTCAGCGCGATCAGCACGTTGGCCAGCGGGTTGACGACCGAGCGGAAGGCCTGCGGAAGGACGATGAGCGTCAGCACCTGGGTGAAACTCAGCCCCAGGGCCCGCGCCGCCTCCGCCTGCCCGACGGGCACGGTGTTGATGCCGGACCTCAGCGCCTCGCACACGAAGACCGCGGTGTAGGCGATGAGCCCCAGCACCGCCAGCCGGAAGTTGATCACCGTGATGATGTCGCTGCCCATGGTGACACTGAGGGTCTGGTAGAGGCCCAGGGAGGTGAAGAGGATGACGACGGTGAGCGGGATGTTACGCACGACGTTCACGTACGCGGTGCCGACGGCCCGCATCAGTGGCACCGGGCTGACCCGCATGCCGGCCAGCAGCGTTCCCCATATCAGGGAGCCGATGGCCGAGTAGACGGTGAGTTTCACCGTCACCCAGAAGGCGCCCAGCAGGGCGTCCATATCAAGAAAGTCGAACACGATCTCCCGCGCTTCCGCGTGTGCGAGTGGGAAGGGCTCGGCGCGCCGCCGCCGTCAGCGGCGGCGCGCCCGGTCAGCCAGTGGTCACTTGACGATGTTGCCGATCTCCGGGGCGGGCTCGTTCTTGTAGCCGGCCGGGCCGAAGTGGGCCGCCACGGCCTTGTCCCAGGACTTGTCCTGGACCATCTTCTCCAGCGCCGCGTCGATCTTGCCCTTGAGCTCGGTGTCGCCCTTCTTGAGGCCGATGCCGTAGTTCTCGTTGCTCATCTTGAAGCCGGCGAGCTTGAACTTGCCCTTGAAGGCGTCCTGCGCGGCGTAGCCGGCGAGGATCGAGTCGTCGGTGGTGAGCGCGTCGATGACCTTGTTCTCCAGGCCGGTCAGGCACTCGGAGTAGCCGCCGTACTCCTGGAGCTGCGCCTTCGGGGCGAGCTTGTCCTTCACGTTCTGCGCGGAGGTCGAGCCGGTGACCGAGCAGAGCTTCTTGTTGTTCAGGTCCGCCGGGGACTTGATGGAGTCGTCGTCGGCGCGGACCAGGATGTCCTGGTGGGCGAGCAGGTACGGGCCTGCGAAGTCCACCTTGGCCAGACGCTTGTCGTTGATCGAGTAGGAGGCGACGATGAACTTGACGTCACCCCGCTCGATCGCGGTCTCGCGGTCGGCGCTCTTCGTCTCCTTGAAGACGATGTCGCCCTCTTCGTAGCCGAGCTCCTTGGCGACGTACTTCGCGACGTCGACGTCGAAGCCGGTGTACGTGCCGTCCGGGGTCTTCAGGCCGATGCCCGGCTGGTCGATCTTGATGCCGATCGTGATCTTGTCGCCGCCGCCCGCGGAGCCGCTGCCCGCGGCGTCGTCCTTCTTGCCGGAACCACAGGCGGTGACGGTCAGGGCGAGCGCGACGGCGGCGGCTGCGGCGGCGGAGGCCTTGCGGAGCTTCATGGTGAACTTCCCTTGGTTAGACGTGATGTGGGCGATCAGCGGAACCCTGTCCAGGGCCAACGATGCCCAGGACCGGCCGGGTTCAAATGGCCCGGTTCAGTGGTGCAGGATCTTCGACAGGAAGTCCTTCGCCCGGTCGCTGCGCGGGTTGCTGAAGAACTGGTCGGGCGTGGCCTCTTCGACGATCTTGCCGTCCGCCATGAACACGACCCGGTTGGCGGCCGACCGCGCGAAGCCCATCTCGTGCGTGACGACGACCATGGTCATGCCGTCACGAGCCAGTTGCTGCATGACCTCGAGCACCTCGTTGATCATCTCGGGGTCGAGGGCGGAGGTGGGCTCGTCGAAGAGCATCACCTTCGGACCCATGGCCAACGCCCGCGCGATCGCGACGCGTTGCTGCTGACCGCCGGAGAGCTGCGCCGGGTACTTGTCAGCCTGGGAGCCGACACCCACCCGGTCGAGCAGCGCGCGCGCCTTGTCCTCGGCGGCCTTCTTGTCCGTCCTGCGGACCTTGAGCTGGCCCAGCATGACGTTCTCCAGCACGGTCTTGTGCGCGAAGAGGTTGAACGACTGGAAGACCATGCCCACATCGGCACGCAGCCGGGCGAGCTCCCTGCCCTCCTGGGGCAGCGGCTTGCCGTCGATCGTGATGACGCCGGAGTCGATCGTCTCCAGCCGGTTGATGGTGCGGCACAGCGTGGACTTGCCGGACCCGGAGGGCCCGATCACGACGACGACCTCGCCGCGCGCGATCGTCAGGTCGATGTCCTGGAGCACATGCAGCGCGCCGAAGTGCTTGTTGACGTTGTTCAGTACGACCAGGTCGGCCGCCGCCGGTACGGCATCCTCCGCGTCCTTGGTCACTGATACTCCGCTCATCGGCCTATTGCTCCGTCCTCCTCGGTTGGGAGGACCCTAAGCACGCATTGCGATCAGCGTCAGTACATCTGAGCGGAAATTGAGCATAACGATACGGCCGCAACCGGACACTCTGGGTGAAGAGGGTGGTGGTCGCCGTACCGGGTGGGTAACGGAAACCTGGGTGTAACGGGATGCCTCTTGACTGACAGGGCGGCCATCGGCGTTCATGCCCTGTACACACGCAAGAGCTACGCCCACGAAGCCACGCCCGGAGGGGGGCCATGAGACTACTGCTCGTCGAGGACGACGACCATGTCGCCGCGGCCCTGTCGGCCGTGCTTGCCCGGCACGGCTTCTCCGTGACGCACGCCCGCAACGGCGAGGAGGCGCTGCAGGCCGTGCTGCCGACGGCCGCCGAGGGCAAGCCGCCGTTCGGTGTCGTGCTGCTCGACCTCGGGCTGCCCGATCAGGACGGTTACCAGGTCTGCGGCAAGATACGGAAGCTCACCTCGACCCCGGTGATCATGGTCACGGCGCGCGCGGACGTGCGGTCGCGGATCCATGGCCTGAACCTCGGCGCCGACGACTATGTCGTCAAGCCGTACGACACGGGCGAGCTGCTCGCCCGCATCCACGCCGTCAGCCGGCGCACCGTGCCCGGTGAGGACGTGGCTCCGGCCGCCGACAGCGCCCTGAGGCTCGGTTCCGTCACCGTCGAGCTCGCCACCCGCCGCGTCAGCGTCGACGGTGAGGCCGTCCAGCTGACCCGCAAGGAGTTCGACCTGCTCGCGCTGCTCGCCCAGCGCCCCGGTGTGGTCTTCCGCCGGGAGCAGATCATCAGTGAGGTGTGGCGCACGAGCTGGGAGGGCACCGGCCGGACGCTCGAGGTGCACGTCGCCTCGCTGCGCTCCAAGCTCCGTATGCCCGCCCTGATAGAGACCGTGCGCGGCGTCGGCTACCGCCTGGTCGCGCCCGCCGCGTAAGGGCGGCCGCTTCCGTTGAGTACCCGTCTCCTTCCGCTCCTGATCGTCCTCATGGCGGGCGTGCTGCTCGCGCTCGGCTTCCCGCTCGCCGTGAGTCTTGCCGCCGCCGAGCAGCAGGGCGTCGTCGTCGACCGGCTGGACGACACCGCTCGCTTCGCGGCGCAGGCCCAGTTCGTCACCGACGGGATCTCCGGCCAGAACGAACGCCGCGAAATGCTCGAGGAGGAGCTGAGCCGCTACCACGACGTGTACGGGATGCGGACCGGCGTCTTCTACCGCAGCGACGCGGCCATGGCCCGCGCGCCCGAGTACTGGGATCTCCCGCAGGAGGGCGAGGGCCGCCGGGCCTTCCAGGAGTCGCTGCTGGGGCGCCGCAGCCACGACCCGCCCCAGGTGTGGCCCTGGCAGGAGGGCGCCAGGCTCGTCGTCGCCTCACCCGTGGTACGGGACGGTGACGTCGTCGCGGTCGTCGTCACGGACTCGCCCACCGGCCAGCTGCGTTCACGGATCCTCTCCGGCTGGCTGCTCATCGCCGCCGGAGAGTCCGCGGCGATGTTCCTCGCCCTCGGCGCCGCGGTGCGGCTCACCGGCTGGGTGCTGCGGCCCGTGCGCGTCCTGGACGCCGCCACGCACGACATCGCGACCGGCCGGCTGAACTCGCGCGTCGCCGCCGCCGGCGGGCCGCCCGAACTGCGCAGACTGGCCCGTTCGTTCAACGAGATGGCCGACAATGTCGAAGAGGTGCTGGAACAGCAGCGCGCCTTCGTCGCCGACGCCTCCCACCAGTTGCGCAACCCGCTCGCGGCCCTGCTGCTGAGGATCGAGCTCCTTGCGCTGGAACTCCCCGAGGCGAACGAGGAGATCGCCTCCGTGCGCACCGAGGGCAAGCGCCTCGCCCAGGTCCTCGACGATCTGCTGGACCTGGCGCTGGCCGAGCACGCGTCCGCGGACCTCCGGCTGACCGACGTCGGTGAACTGGCCGCCGAGCGGGTCGCGGCGTGGCGACCGCTCGCCGACGAGAAGGGCGTCCTGCTCACCGGCGAGAACCCGGCGGTGACCGCGTGGGCGGATCCCATAGCGCTCTCCAGCGCGCTCGACGCCGTGATCGACAACGCGCTGAAGTTCACGCCCCGGGGGGAGGAGGTCACCGTTGCGGTCTCGGCGGACGGCGAGAGCTCCACGATCGTGATCACCGACCGTGGCCCGGGGCTGACCGACGAGGAGCTCGACCGGGTCGGCGACCGGTTCTGGCGCAGCAACCGCCATCAGAACGTGAAGGGCTCCGGCCTCGGCCTCTCGATCACCCGCGCGCTGCTCTCGGTGGCCGGCGGCTCGATCGCGTTCGCGCACGCCGAGCCGCGCGGCCTGCGCGTGACGCTCACGCTCCCGCGTACGTCGCCGACGGGGCGTGTTCCGGCGGATCCCGCGGAGGCACCCGCGGTGTGACCGGGGACCGGGCCCCGCGGCGTGACCGGCTTCCTGCGGGGCGGGGCGGGTGGCCAGGCCGGTCCCGCGGCCTGACGGGGCGGCCTGCGGCCGGGCGGGCCCGGCCGGGCCGCCGCGAGGCCGAGGTTACGGCTTGGCCGAGCGGTAGTACCGCCGCGCGCCCTCGTGGAGCGGCAGCGGGTCGGTGTAGATCGCCGTCCGCAGATCCACCAGCTGCGCCGGGTGCACCTCGTGCCCGATCCGGTCCCGGCTGTTGATCACGGTGCGGGTCACGCGCTCGATCAGCTCGGAATCCGCTCCGGTCGTGGTGACCAGCAGATTCGTGACGGCAACGGTCTCCACCGGAGCGGTGGCCCCCGTGATGCTCGGGTAGGCGTCGGCGGGCACCACTGCCGAGCGGTAGTAGCGCGTCGTCGCACCCGCCTTGTGGAGCCGGTCGATCAGGTCCTCGCCCAGCGGGACCAGCCGGACGGGAAAGCGCTCGGACAGCGTCTGTACGGCACTGGTGGGCAGCCCGCCCGACCAGAAGAAGGCGTCCAGCTCGCCCCGCTCCAGCAACTCCGGCATGGTGTCGATGCCCGCGGCGACCGGAGTGACGTCCTTCGCGGGGTTCAGCTTCGCCGCTTTCAGCACCCGCTCGGCGATGAGCCGGACACCCGATCCGGCCTGACCGACGCCCACCCGCTTGCCGCGCAGATCGGCCGGCGTCCGCGCCAGCGAGCTCTGCGGGACCACGAGCTGCACGTAGTCGTCGTACAGCCGGGCACAGCCTCGCAGCCGGTCAGCGCCGAGCCTGCCGTCACGCCGGTACTTCGCCACGGCGTCGGCGGTGGCGATGGTGAAGTCGGCCTCGCCGCTCGCCACCCGGGCGAGATTCTGCTGAGAGCCCTCGCTGGTCCGCAGATCTATCGAGACCCGGGGCAGATCGCGCGCGAGCGCGTCCTTCAGGAGCTCGCCGTATCGCTGGTACACGCCGCTCTTCACCCCCGTACTGAAGGTGAGCTTCCCGCTCGGAGTGCTCTCCCCGACGGGCAGCAGCCACCACAGCAGCAGCCCGCACACCACGGCCAGCACCGCGGACCCCTGGAGGGCGCGGCGTCGGCGTCGGGTGAGGCGGGGGAGTGCAGGGGGCATGGCCGCGATCCTGCCAGCTCGCTCCCCGTGAAGGCCAGGCCCTCCTGCGGACCGTGCGGTCCCACGCTCAACGTCGCACTCCGCGTCGTTCTCGCCGTGTACGTGAACGCCCGTAGAACTCCACGCGAGGGCACACACAGCAGGACACGGAGAGGCCCGGATGTGAGAAGACCGACATGGCGACCGACCGTGGCCGCGATGGCCACCGTCCGCCTGGTGGCCTTCGGCGACGGGGGACGCATGCGGACGAGCCGGGGGCCTCGGCCACGGAAGCGGTCGCCGAGGACCCCGGCCCACGTCAGCTTCCGGCTGATCAAGGCGGGAGCACGCCGAGTACGCCGGAGATCGTGCTGCCGCAGGGGTGCGCGCTGGTGCGGGGCGCCCACCACCGGGTGGCGAGCGAGCTCGAGTACCACTCCTTCATCACGGGCCCGAAGAAGATGCCGGTGCCCGTGGCCGTGCGCCGGCCCGGTGAGCGCATCGCGTCCGTGGTCAGCCACAGGACCCGGCCCGCGCTGGCCCGTGACGAGGCCGCCGGCCCGGTGACCTTCTCGATGCCGGTGAACTCGACGTCCGCGTCGAGCGCGAAGAACACCCTCGAGGCCTTCTCGCATCTGCAGCGGGTGCCCGGTACGTACTTCCGGCTCGAGCACAACGACGAGGAGCGGGCCGGCTGTCGAGGCCGTGCTGATCGACTCCGTGTTCGACGCGGAGGCGAAGGCGCGCGGCCACCACTGGACGCTGATGGGCTTCGAGACCAACAACCGGCTGCACCCGGACAATCCGCCGCACTGGCACCTCGCGTACCACCCGGGCGCGCACTTCAGCGCGAACGGCAACCCGCCGCACCTCTGGCTCGACGACAAGGGCCGGAACATCGAGAACTGCCCACCCTCACGACGGGCACCGAGGACGGCGGCCTCGACATCGACCCGGGCCAGGGCCGCCCCGTCCACAGCACCGTCGGCGGGCTCTCACGGGACGACCTGACGGGCTCGGTCCGCATCCTCGAAAACGGCGGGCCCTGGATGCGGCTGAGCACCTACGACAACGTCAAGGCCGTTGGGCTGTACGTGCACAAGACGGATCTGAACGCCCTGCGCCGGACCACTCGGCGCTGCACCTACGACGCCCAGATCGGCACGCTCGAGATCCTTGAGACGCTTGCCGACTGGTCGGTCGACGGTCCGAAGTCCCAGGACCGGAACCCGGCCGAGCCGATGACCGCGCCGCCGGTCGCCTCGTAGGACCCGCGAACGCCGTGCGGCGCCGCACGCTGTCCGTGCGGGTGCGGCGCCGCTCCGGTGCCGGGATGTGGTCAGGAGCGGTAGGGGTTGCGCAGGTAAGTGCGGTCCAGGGTGCCGGTGTTGGTGAAGTACCGCGAGACGAGGAGCGCCGGGTCGGTGACGATCGCGCCGGGCTGGAGCGCGCTGCCGTCGTTCGAGTCGTCCCAGGCCCAGGGGGCGTGCGCCGCGTTGTCCCTGCCGTTGTCGCCCCGGAAGGCGCCCCACGAGGCGTACGTCTCCGCGTTGTTGCGCCGCTCCCAGAGGCCCCCGCCGGCCGTGATGTCGACGAGCTGGTACGTCGCGTTGCGGTCGTTCCCGCCGCTCGGCACCGATCCCGCGCCGCGGCTGGGCCGGTAGACGATCCCGTCGCCGCCCGGGAACTCCGCGCCGTCCCAGGCGTACGCGCCGTGGCCACGGGCCTCCTGGAAGCTGGTCGGGTGGCCCGCTCCGTCGAAGTCCTGCATGACGACGGTGCCGTCGATGTTCTCCTGGCCGGCGGTGAAGGGGCTTCCGGGCGGGGTGTAGGAGTAGAAGTTGTCGTGGGCCAGGGTGACCATGGCCTCCAGGCTCCCGTAGGTGCTGCCGTCCTTGCGGATCACCTCCAGTTGCCCCTCCATGTCGTTCTCGTGCGAGAACCAGTTGAGGGGATGGTCCTTCCAGTCCCTCGGGTGGAAGAAGGCGTAGGTCAGATACCAGTGCGTGCCGGTCTCGGCGACGGAGTAGTAGACGGTGCCGGTCAGCCGGCCGGCGTTCGCGTCGAGCTCCTCCCAGTTGTCGAGGGTGTTCCAGTCGCCGTCGTAGTCGACCGGGGCGAGGTAGTCGGCCGTGTAGTACGCGGACGAGGAGTCCTGGTAGTGGATCGGGGCCCAGCGGTGGGCGAGTTCGGGATCGGCGGGGGCGGCATGGGCGGGGCCGGGGGCGACGAGAAGGGCGGCGACCGCGAGGGTGGCTGCGGGCAGTGCGGTGAGAGCGGAACTCCACCGTGACATGAGCACCTCCAGTGCGGGGATCGCCCACATGCTGGAGGTGCGACGGCGGCCCTGGGGCCCTTTCCCACGGGAGTTCACCAGCCTCTCGCCCGGCACGGGACGCGTGGTGGTTGATCGTTCACCGACGGATCGGCGCCGCTGCCCGCGTGGTGGCGCAGGCCCTCCGGGACGGCCCCTGCGCCGGTCGCCTCCGGTCGCACGATGGACCGTCGCAGCGAAGACTGGGCGTGTACGGGCAGTTCGACGACGGCAGACGGTGCTCGCGGTCGAGTGAAGCCCGCGGTGGGCCGCGCCGGATCGGGTGGTTACTGTGACGACTTCGCCCTTCGGGTCAGGCGACCCGTTCTCCGACCTCTTCAACCGCTTCTTCGGTATGAGCCCGGGGGCCTCCCCGCCCGCCGTGCAACGGGTGCCCATCGGCCGCCTGCTCAGCGACTCCTCGCACGAGCTGCTGGCAGCCGCAGGCGGCCGAGCGGCGGAGGACGGCTGCGACCTGGACACCGTCCATCTGCTGTGGGCCGCCACGCAGATACCGTCGGCTCGCCATGTGCTGGAACAGGTCGGTGCCGATCCGGACAAGCTCGCGGACGACCTGCAGGAGCAACTGCCCTCCGGCACCGGGTCCGGGGATCCCGCACTCACGCCTGCCGCGAAGCGCGCCCTGCTCGCCGCCCACGCTCGCTCCCAGGCGGCGGGCGCCTCGTACATCGGGCCGGAGCACATCCTCGCCGCGCTGCTGGAGGACCCGCGCTCCGAGGCCGCACGGGCGCTGCGTTCCGAAGGAGCCTCGACCGGCGCGCTGCGGGACGGCACGGGAGGGCAGCGGGCGGCCGGGGGCGGTCACAGCGACACCCCCACGCTCGACGAGTACGGCCGCGACCTCACGGACGAGGCCCGCAGCGGCCGGCTCGACCCGGTCGTCGGCCGCGCCGAGGAGATCGAGCAGACCGTGGAGGTCCTCTCCCGCAAGTCGAAGAACAATCCCGTGCTGATCGGCGATCCCGGCGTCGGCAAGACCGCCATCGTCGAGGGCCTGGCGCAGCGGATCGTCTCCGGTGACGTGCCCAAGGCGCTGCAGGGCCGGCGGGTCGTGGGCCTCGACATGGCAGGACTCGTCGCCGGGTCCCGGTACCGCGGCGACTTCGAGGAACGGCTGAAGAAGGTGATCGACGAGGTCACCGCGGCGGAGAAGAACGTCATCCTGTTCATCGACGAGGTGCACACGGTCGTCGGCGCCGGGAGCGGTGGCGAGGGGGCCATGGACGCCGGCAACATCCTCAAGCCCGCCCTCGCCCGCGGAGACCTCAGTCTCGTCGGGGCGACCACGATCGACGAGTACCGCAAGAACATCGAGAAGGACGCCGCCCTGGAGCGCCGCTTCCAGCCCGTGATGGTGCCTGAGCCCACGGTGGACGAGACCATCGAGATCCTGCGCGGACTGCGCGACTCCTACGAGGCCCACCACCAGGTGCGCATCACCGACGAGGCCATCGACGCGGCGGCCGCGCTCTCCGACCGCTACATCACCGACCGCTTCCTGCCCGACAAGGCCATCGACCTCGTCGACCAGGCCGGGGCGCGGGTGGCGCTGCGCGGGACAGGCGGCGGCAGCACCGCGGCGGGCGACCTCCGCGAACGCCTCACCAAGCTCAACCGGGAGAAGGACGAGGCGGTCAGCAACGAGGACTTCGAGCGCGCGGCCGATCTCAAGCGGAGCATCCAGGAGGCGGAGCGCCGGCTCGCCGATCTCGGTGAGGAGCGGGAGCAGGTCGGCGCCGTCACAGCCGAGGACATCGCCGAGGTCCTCTCCCGGCGCACCGGCATTCCCGTCTCGCAGCTCACCGAGACCGAGCGCGAACGCCTGCTGAAGCTCGAGGAGGCCCTGCACAAGCGCGTGATCGGCCAGGACGAGGCCGTCACCGCCGTCGCCCAGGCGGTACGCCGCGGGCGTGCGGGCATGGGCGACCCCGGTCGTCCCACCGGCAGCTTCCTCTTCCTCGGCCCCACCGGTGTCGGCAAGACCGAGCTCGCCAAGGCGCTCGCGGACCTGATGTTCGGCGAGGAGGACCGGATGGTCCGCTTCGACATGAGCGAGTTCCAGGAGAAGCACACGGTCTCCCGGCTCGTCGGCTCCCCTCCCGGGTACGTCGGCTACGAGGAGGCCGGGCAGCTCACCGAGGCGGTACGCCGCAAGCCCTACAGCGTCCTGCTCTTCGACGAGGTCGAGAAGGCGCACCCGGACGTCTTCAACCTGCTGCTGCAGGTCCTGGACGACGGGCGGCTGACGGACGCGCAGGGCCGCACGGTCGATTTCCGCAACACCGTGGTGATCATGACCAGCAACATCGCGTCGAAGCACATCCTGGACCACGAGGGCTCGGTGGACGAGATCAGGGACGACCTCATGGCCGAGCTGCGGGCGCACTTCCGGCCCGAGTTCCTCAACAGGATCGACGAGATCGTCGTCTTCCATGCCCTGGCCCGGGCCGACCTGATCAGGATCGTCGACCTCCTGCTGGAACGCAGCCGTCGTCGGCTGCACGCGCAGAAGATCGGTCTCGAGGTCACCGAGACGGCCAAGGAGTGGCTGGCCAACCGCGGCTACCAGCCCGAGTTCGGCGCCCGGCCGCTGCGCCGCACGATCCAGTCCGAGCTGGACAACCGGCTGTCGAACATGCTGCTCGACGGGACCCTCGACCCCGGCGACACGGTCGTCTGCGACATCCGGGACGGCGAGCTCACCTGCTCCATCGCGGGCTCGGAAAGCTCGGGTGAGGAACCCGCGACCGCAGAGGCCTGACCCGGACCCGGCCGCCCCGATCCCGCCGACCGGCTCGGGGAAGAGCTGCCCCGGCGCCCCCTTACCCTGGAGGAATGACCAGCAGCGACCGGAGCGAAGCAGTGGACGTCAAAGGAACATACGAGGTGCGCACCTACGGGTGCCAGATGAACGTCCACGACTCCGAGCGGCTGTCGGGCCTGCTGGAGGACGCAGGCTATGTGCGTGCGCCCGAAGGCACCGGCGAGGGCGAGGCCGACGTCATCGTCTTCAACACCTGCGCGGTGCGGGAGAACGCCGACAACAGGCTGTACGGCAACCTCGGGCGGCTCGCCCCCATGAAGGCCGCCCGCCCAGGGATGCAGATCGCGGTCGGCGGCTGCCTGGCCCAGAAGGACCGCGACACCATCGTCAAGAAGGCGCCCTGGGTCGACGTCGTCTTCGGTACGCACAACATCGGCAAGCTGCCGGTGCTGCTGGAGCGTGCCCGCGTCCTCGAAGAGGCGCAGGTCGAGATCGCCGAGTCGCTGGAGGCGTTCCCCTCGACGCTGCCGACGCGGCGCGAGTCCGCCTACGCCGCCTGGGTCTCCATCTCCGTCGGCTGCAACAACACCTGCACGTTCTGCATCGTCCCCGCCCTGCGCGGCAAGGAGAAGGACCGCAGGCCCGGCGACATCCTGGCCGAGGTCGAGGCGCTCGTCTCCGAGGGCGTCTCCGAGATCACCCTGCTCGGCCAGAACGTCAACGCGTACGGCTCCGACATCGGTGACCGCGAGGCCTTCAGCAAGCTGCTGCGGGCCTGCGGGAAGATCGAGGGCCTGGAGCGTGTCCGCTTCACCTCACCGCACCCGCGCGACTTCACGGACGACGTGATCGCGGCGATGGCGGAAACGCCGAACGTCATGCCGCAGCTGCACATGCCGCTCCAGTCCGGCTCGGACACGGTGCTCAAGGCGATGCGCCGCTCGTACCGGCAGGACCGGTACCTCGGCATCATCGAGAAGGTCCGCGCCGCGATTCCGCACGCCGCGATCTCGACCGACGTCATCGTGGGCTTCCCCGGCGAGACCGAGGAGGACTTCGAGCAGACCCTGCACGTCGTGCGCGAGGCACGCTTCGCGCAGGCCTTCACCTTCCAGTACTCCAAGCGGCCCGGGACCCCGGCCGCCGAGATGGAGGGCCAGATCCCCAAGGAGGTCGTCCAGGCGCGCTACGAGCGGCTGGTCGCCCTCCAGGAGGAGATCTCCTGGGAGGAGAACAAGAAGCAGGTCGGCCGGACCCTGGAGGTCATGGTCGCGGAGGGCGAGGGCCGCAAGGACGGCGCCACCCACCGCCTCTCGGGCCGTGCCCCGGACAACCGTCTCGTGCACTTCACGAAGCCCGAGGCCGAGGTGCGCCCCGGCGACGTCGTCACCGTCGGGATCACGTACGCGGCGCCCCACCACCTGCTGGCCGAGGGCCCGACGACGGTGGTACGGCGCACCCGCGCCGGCGACGCGTGGGAGAAGCGCAACGCGGCCCCGGCCCAGCCGGCGGGCGTCATGCTGGGCATCCCGGCGATCGGCGTCCCGGCGCCGCTCCCGGCCGCGACGGGCGG
>NZ_JBSFDW010000021.1:55585-156307 GCF_053594115.1 Streptomyces sp. NPDC001970
CGGCTGCTCGGCGGTCGGCTGACGGCGGCCGCGCCCTGGGCCTGTCCTGTGGATCCTGCCGGGCTCGCGGGCTCCGGCACGCGCTCCACCGGAGTCCCGGCGCCGCTCCCGGCCGCCGACGGGTGGCTGCTCGGCGGTCGGCTGACGGCGGCCGCGCCCTGGGCCTGTCCTGTGGATCCTGCCGGGCTCGCGGGCTCCGGCACGCGCTCCACCGGAGTCCGCCCGGGGAGGTACCCCCAGCCGCGTCGGCGTCGGCCACCGGCTCCCCCGTAGCCCCGCGGGCACGGGAGGTACCCCCACCGCGTCGATGTCCGCTGCGCCTTGCAGCTGCACGCGCCGGACCCCGCTCCCTTGTCCGGCCCGATCCACAGGACATGCCCCCAGCCACTAGGCTGCGATCATGCTCGTCGCCGCCGCCGTCTGCCCCTGTCCTCCGCTCCTCGTGCCCGACGTGGCCGCCGGCGCCGCGCCCGAACTCGACGCCGCCAGGACCGCGTGCGCGGATGCGCTGAGCGTCCTCGCCGCGTCGCGCCCCGACCGGCTGGTCGTGGTCGGCCCCGCCGAGGACGACGAGCCAGGGGCGTATCCGCAGGGTGCGCGCGGCTCCTTCAAGGGCTTCGGGGTCGATGTCGGCGTCCGCCTCGGGGCGCCGGGTGCCGCGGATCCCGGCTCTGAGGGATCCGGCTCCGGGGCGCCCGAGCGCGCGCTGCCCGCGTCGCTGGCCGTCGCCGCCTGGCTGCTCGAGCGGGTGCGGTGGGCCGACGCCCCTGTCGAGGGCCTCGGCGTCGACCAGAGGCTGGCGGCGGAGCGCTGCGCGGAGACCGGCCGTGAGCTCGCTGCCGTGGCGCCGCGCGTCGCGCTGCTGGTCATGGGTGACGGCAGTGCCTGCCGCACGCTGAAGGCGCCCGGCTATCTGGACGAGCGCGCCGCCGCCTTCGATGCCGGAGTGGCCCGTGCCCTGGGCGCGGCGGACACCACGGCGCTCAAGGCGCTGGACGCCTCGCTCGCGTACGAACTGAAGGTGGCGGGCCGCGCCCCCTGGCAGGTGCTCGCGGGTGCCGCCGAGTGCGCCGACCCGGCCGGGCAGCTGCTGTACGAGGACGCTCCGTACGGCGTCGGCTACTTCGTCGCCGCCTGGTCCTGACGGGCCACCGCGTCCAGCGCGGCGCACGGTCCGTCGCGGAGGACAGGTCCGGTCGACGTTCTGACCGTGAGCCGTGAGCCGTGGGCCGTGGGCCGTGGGCCGTGGCCAGCGGCGGCGGACGGCGGACGGCGGACGGCGGACGGCCGCGGAGCTGAACGCTCCGCGGCCGTCCGCCGTTGCTCCGCCCACGCATCGTCGCGTCGGCGCGTCACCGTCTCAGGAGGCCGGCGGCATCGTCCCCTCGTCCTTGCGCTCGGTGCCCTCGTCCCTGTGGGCGAGACGATCGAGGGCCTCTTTGGCCTTGCCGGTGCCCGACTCGATCTTGTCGCTGTACTTGCCTTTGGTCCGCTGGTCGACCTTCCGCGCGGCCTTGTCCAGACCGTGCTCAAGCTTCTCGATCTTGTCCCCGTGCTTCTCCCCGTGATGGTGCGCGAAGTCGGAGACCTTCTCCTTGGCGGGGGCGAGCTTGGTTTTCAGCGTGTCCAGGAAGCCCATGGGTCACCTTCGCTCGTGAGATCTACTTCCGGGCGCCCTCACCGGCCTCGTTGTCCGCGGCCTCCTCGGCGGACTGCTGCTTCGGGATATCCACGCTCTCCGCGGCGGGTGCCCCCGCCTCCTCGGAGGCGCACACCGAAGCGACCGCTGCCGCCTCGGGCGCCTCCGCGGACGCCGCCCCGGAATCGGACTCGGTGCCGGCCGCAGCCCCGCCCTCGGAATCGGATCCGGCCGTCGGAGTGCCGGCCGCGCCGCCCTCGGTTGACGCCTCGGCAGTTCCCTTGCCCTTCCGGCGAAACCTTGCAAAAACGCCCATATCTGCTCCATAGCGTACTCGTGTGGGTGAAACTCCGCCCTGTCCGGGGCGTCCCATTGCGCCGCCCGGAGCCGCCGGTTCGGAAACGGGGCGGGCGGAACCTCGCAACAGGCAACGAACCCGGTGGTGTGCCGTCACGTAGCTCGTTCGGGGACGGTCCGTGAGGTTTGCGAGACTGGGGAAGTGAGAAGTGCAGCTCCCGCACCGCGGGTCATCGCCGTCGTCGGTCCCACAGCGGCCGGAAAGTCCGATCTGGGCGTCCACCTGGCCCAGCAGCTCGGTGGCGAGGTGGTCAATGCCGACTCGATGCAGCTGTACCGCGGGATGGACATCGGCACCGCCAAACTGATCCCGCAGGAGCGCGGCGGCATCCCGCACCACCTCCTCGACATCTGGGACGTCACGGAGACGGCGAGCGTCGCCGAGTACCAGAAGCTGGCCCGCGCGGAGATCGACCGGCTGCTCGCCGAAGGCCGCACGCCCGTCCTCGTCGGCGGCTCCGGACTGTACGTACGCGGGGCGATCGACGCCCTCGAGTTCCCCGGCACCGACCCCGGGGTGCGGGCACGCCTGGAGGCCGAGCTCGAGGAGCGCGGCTCCGGCGCCCTGCACGCCCGCCTCGCCGCCGCCGACCCCGACGCGGCCCGCGCGATCCTCCCGAGCAACGGCCGCCGCATCGTCCGCGCCCTGGAGGTCATCGAGATCACCGGCAGGCCCTTCACCGCGAACCTCCCCGGCCATGACGCCGTGTACGACACGGTCCAGATCGGCGTCGACGTCGAGCGCCCCGAGCTCGACGAGCGCATCGCCCTGCGCGTGGACCGCATGTGGGAGGCGGGGCTCGTCGACGAGGTGCGCGCCCTGGAGGCACAGGGACTGCGCGAGGGGCGCACCGCATCACGCGCCCTCGGCTACCAGCAGGTGCTCGCGGCGCTCGCGGGGGAGTGCACCGAGGACGAGGCGCGCGCCGAGACCGTACGCGCCACCAAACGCTTCGCGCGCCGCCAGGACTCGTGGTTCCGCCGCGACCCGCGCGTCCACTGGCTGAGCGGGGCCGCCGCTGACCGGGAGGAACTCCCGGAGCATGCCCTGGCGTTGGTCGAACGACCGGTCACAGCCTGATCACGTGATGGCATCGGGACGCCCTGCTCGTCATTCAGGCGCCCGAGGCCATGCCATCATCAAGCATCGATCCACCAGTGGAGTCCGAGTTGGGAGGGCGCGTGGCGATGGAGGCCGGCCCTCGCGAAAGAGACCAGGAAGCACGGCAGGACGCGACGCGTCTGAGCCCGGACGGTCCTGAGGACGCTCTGGACGTCAGGCTGGACCTGCCCTCGGACGACGCCGATACCGGGGTCGTGGTCGGCGCGGAGGTCGAGGTCGAGCTCCGTCCGCAGCGCCGGCTGAGGATCTGGCAGCTCGCCCCCATCGTGGGGCTCGCGGCCGTCGGCTCACTCATGTTCGCGTTCCCCCTCGCCTTCGGCTCGGGCGACGGCGGCGCGGTCGTCGCCATGCTCGGACTCCTGATCAGCAGCTGCGCCGCCGGCTGGGGCATGATGGCCGCCCGCCGCGTCGGCCACACCTGGCCGGGGCTGCCCGCCCGGGGCTCGGGCGAGCGACCCGACTGGCGCGTGATCGCGCTGTACGTCGTCGTCGTGGGCGCGCTGGTCGCGCTCGCCGTCTGGCGGGTCGCCCGGCTCCGCTGAGTCCCGGACCGTGCCCGGTAGCCTGCTGCGCCGAGTGCCGGACCTCCGCGGACGCCCGGCCCCGCCGGGTGCCGGCACCGCCCCGTACGATGGGGAGGTGACCATCTCCGAGACCTCGCCGATCACCTTCCTCAAGGGCCACGGCACCGAGAACGACTTCGTGATCGTCCCGGACCCGGACAACGTGATCGAACTGTCCGCGTCCGCCGTCGCCAGGCTGTGCGACCGCCGCGCGGGCATCGGAGGGGACGGCCTGCTGCGCGTCGTGCGCTCAGCCGCGCACCCCGAGGCGCGCTCCCGGGCAGGCGACGCCGAGTGGTTCATGGACTACCGGAACGCGGACGGCTCGATCGCCGAGATGTGCGGCAACGGCGTGCGCGTGTTCGCCCGCTATCTGCAGCACGCCGGCCTGGTCGATGAGGGTGATCTCGCGGTCGCCACGCGCGGCGGCGTGAAGCGGGTGCACATCGACAAGGCGATGTCCGACAGCGGCTCCGCCGAGGGCGACATCACGGTCTCGATGGGCCGCGCCATCCTCCCCGAGGAAGGCGTCACGGTCAGCGTCGGCGGCCGCAGCTGGCCGGCCCGCAACGTGAGCATGGGCAATCCGCACGCGGTCGCCTTCGTCGAGGACCTGGACCACGCGGGCGACCTGCTCTCCGTACCGCCCTTCTCCCCGCCCGAGGTGTATCCCGAAGGGGTGAACGTCGAGTTCGTCGTCGACCGCGGCCCGCGGCATGTCGCCATGCGCGTGCACGAGCGCGGCTCCGGCGAGACCCGCTCGTGCGGCACCGGCGCCTGCGCCGTAGCCGTCGCGGCGGCGCGCAGGGACGGATCCGACCCGGCCGTCACCGGGACCCCGGTGACGTACACGGTGGATCTTCCCGGCGGTCGCCTGGTGATCACCGAACACCCCGACGGCGAGATCGAGATGACCGGCCCGGCCGTGATCGTCGCCGAGGGACGGATCGCCCCCGGCCTGATGAGCCCGGCCTGACGCGCCCCCGGCCTGACCTGCCCGTGGCCTGACCGACACGGCCCGATCGACCCGCAGGTGTGGTCCGGATGGGGCGGACAGCCAAACGGCAGTCGCATGGAGCTTCGCTCGAATGGGTGATCCGGTTCACGCTGAGCGAGAGCCGGACTCCGCCACGTGGTGGGCTCGGTAGCATCAAGCACCGGCCCGGAGGGCAAGCCTGCCCCTCCCACCGCCGGTCGACGCTGCCGGAGGTGCCCCATGAGTGCAGAGGCCACCAACCCCGATGCGCCCAGTCGCCGGCGCGGCCGTCCGAGGATCGACCTCCGTCGGCTGGGCCGGGCCGCGCTGCTCGGCCCTGCGGCACGGGACCGGCTGCCCGACGCGATCGGCCATGTCGCCGACGCGCACCGCGCCCACCACCCCGACGCCGATCTCACCATCCTGCACCGGGCGTACGTCCTCGCCGAGTCCTCGCACCGCGGCCAGTTCCGCAAGAGCGGCGAGCCGTACATCACGCACCCGCTCGCCGTGACGCTGATCCTCGCCGAACTGGGCGCGGAGACCACGACATTGACGGCGTCGCTGCTCCACGACACGGTCGAGGACACCGAGGTGACGCTCGACCAGGTGCGGGCCGAGTTCGGCGAGGAGGTCTGCTATCTCGTCGACGGCGTCACCAAACTCGAGAAGGTCGACTACGGGGCCGCGGCCGAACCCGAGACCTTCCGCAAGATGCTCGTCGCCACCGGCAACGATGTCCGCGTCATGTCGATCAAACTGGCCGACCGGCTGCACAACATGCGCACGCTGGGCGTGATGCGCCCCGAGAAACAGGCCCGCATCGCCAAGGTGACCAGGGACGTGCTCATCCCGCTCGCCGAACGGCTCGGCGTACAGGCCCTCAAGACGGAACTGGAGGATCTCGTCTTTGCGATCCTCCACCCGGAGGAGTACGAACGCACGCGTGCCCTCATCGCGGAGAACGCCGACGCGGCCGACGCACTCGGCGTCATCGCCGAGAGCGTGCGCACGGTGCTGCGGGAAGCCGGGATCCAGGCCGAAGTCCTCATCCGGCCCCGCCACTTCGTCTCCGTGCACCGTGTCAGGCTCAAGCGCGGCGAGCTGCGCGGGTCGGACTTCGGGAGGCTGCTCGTCCTGGTCGGCGAGGACGCCGACTGTTACGCGGTCCTCGGCGAACTGCACACCTGCTTCACCCCGCTGATCTCGGAGTTCAAGGACTTCATCGCCGCCCCGAAGTTCAACCTCTACCAATCGCTGCACACCGCCGTCGCCGGCCCCGACGGTGCCGTGGCCGAAGTCCTCATCCGGACGCACCAGATGCACAAGGTCGCCGAGGCAGGCGTGATCGCCCTGGGAAATCCGTACGCGGCGGCGGACGGCCCCGAGACGGCCGGCCCGGAGGCGACGGCCGGCCCCGCTACGGACGAGGCCCGGCCCGCGGAACAGGCGGAGCACGCCGACGGCGAGCGCGCCGACCCGACCCGGCCCGGCTGGCTCTCCCGACTGCTGGCATGGCAGGAATCCGCCCCCGACCCCGACACCTTCTGGACCTCGCTGCAGGCGGATCTCGCCCAGGACCGCGAGATCACCGTCTTCCGCGCCGACGGCGGCACGCTGGGCCTCACCGCCGGGGCGACCTGCGTGGACGCCGCGTACGCGCAGTACGGCGAGGAGGCGCACGCCTGCATCGGGGCCCGCGTCAACGGCAGGCTCGTCACCCTCAGCACCCAGCTCGGCGACGGCGACACCGTCCAGTTGCTGCTCACCCAGGACGCCGCATCGGGGCCGTCGCCCGAATGGCTCGACCACGCCCGTACGCCCGCCGCGCGGATCGCCATCAGCCGCTGGCTGGCCGAGCACCCGGAGGGCGCGAAGCCGCCGGCCGCCGCCCCCCGCGCGCCCATGACCGCGGCCGTCACCGCGGGCCGGCGCGCCGCTGCGAACGCGGTCACCGACCTGCCGGGCGCGACCGTACGTCTCGCGGGCTGCTGCACCCCTGTACCACCCGATGCGGTCACCGGCTTCGCGGTGCGCGGCGGCGCCGTCACCGTGCACCGCGTGGAGTGCCCCGCCGTGTCCCGGATGCGAGGGCTCGGGCGGGCGCCCGTCGGTGTGCACTGGGGCGACGCGGCCGAGTGCCGGGTCACGCTCGTCGCCGAATCGTTCGGTCGGCCGCGACTGCTTGCGGACCTCACCGAGGTCATCGCGACGGCGGGCGCGGCGATCGTCTCCGCCACGGTCGAGCCGCCGAGCGAGCAGCGCGTACGGCACACCTACACACTGCAGCTCCCGGACGCGGCCGGGCTTCCGGCCCTGATGCGGGCGATGCGGGACGTGCCCGGGGTGTACGACGTGAGCCGCGCCCAGCATCCGGCGGCCGCGACCTGATCCGCAGGTGTGGACACCGCTGCGGACGCCCGCTCGGACGCCTGCCGCGTGCCCGTCGCGGCCGGCCGGCTGCCGGAGGAGCCCGTTCGGGTGGGGCGTGGAGCGCGTCGTCGTCATATAGAACGATCGCGCTGGTAACGGTGGTGCATGCCGCTCACCTCTCGACGCCTTCGAGGCGCACTGCTCGCCGCCGCCTCGGTCACCCTGGTGGCCGCCGCCCTGCCCGCGCCCGAACCCCTACCGCTCGGCATCGGCGATCCGCTCTACCCGCACCTAGGCAATCCGGGGTACGACGTCCTCACGTACGACATCGCGTTCACCTACGGCGGCTCGAACAGCAAGCCCCTGGACGCCGTCACGAAGATCGACGCGCGGGCGACCGAGCGCCTGGAGCGGATCAACCTCGACTTCACCCGCGGCACGGTGCGGACGGTGCAGGTGAACGGCCGCAGTGCCGAGTTCGCGACCGCCGGTGAGGACCTCGTCATCGCGCCGGTCGGCGGGGCGATCGCAGCGGGTGCGCCGATGAGCATCACCATCACCCACACCAGCGACCCGAAGGGCAAGGGGGACGGCGGCTGGGTCCGCACCGCGGACGGGCTGGCGATGGCGAACCAGGCCGATGCCGCCCACCGCGTCTTCCCGTGCAACGACCACCCCGCCGACAAGGCCTACTTCACGTTCCGTATCACCGCCCCCGCCGAGCTGACGGCTGTGGCCAACGGACTGCTGACGGCGAAGGCCCGGGTCGGATCGACCACGACCTGGCTCTACCAGATCCGGCACCCGATGGCGACCGAGCTCGCCCAGGTCAGCATCGGCAAGTCGTCCGTCGTCCACCGCCAGGGCCCGCACGGACTGCCCGTGCGGGACGTCGTGCCGACGGCCGACCGTGACAGCCTCGAACCCTGGCTCAAGAAGACGCCCGGGCACATCGAGTGGATGGAGAGCAAGGTCGGGCCCTACCCCTTCGAGAACTACGGCCTGCTGGTCGCCGCCGCCGACACCGGCTTCGAGCTGGAGACTCAGACGCTCTCGCTCTTCGAGCGGTCGTTGTTCACACGCCCCGAATTCCCCGAGTGGTACGTCGACTCGATCATGGTGCACGAGCTGGCCCACCAGTGGTTCGGGAACAGCGTCACGCCGCGCGGCTGGTCGGACCTCTGGCTCAACGAGGGACATGCCACCTGGTACGAGGCCCTGTACGCGGAGGAGCACGCGAAGCGGCCCGTGGAGGAGCGGATGCGTCACGCGTACACGCAGTCGGACGCCTGGCGTGCGGCGGGCGGGCCGCCCGCCGCCCCCGCACCGTCGGAGCCGGGCCGGCAGATCGGGCTCTTCCGGCCGGTGGTGTACGACGGCAGTGCGCTGGTGCTGTACGCGCTCCGGCAGGAGATCGGCAAGAGCGCGTTCGACCTGCTGGAGCGGCACTGGGTCGCCGAGCACAGGGATGCGACGGCGACGACGGCGGACTTCACGCAGCTCGCATCAAGGGTGGCCGGCCGTGACCTGTCCGCGTTCTTCAAGGCGTGGCTGTACGGGAAGAAGACCCCGAAGATGCCCGGACACGCCGACTGGCGCAGCGCCGCACCGAAGGTGAAGCCGTAAAACCGGGGTGACGGCCGTGTGGGCACCGTGCGACCATCGACACATCGGGCGGCCCGCCGGGCGATGGCCGGCCCTCACGGGGCCGGTGCCGGAGTCCATCGGGAATCTTTCCGGCCCGTCACGCGTTGTGACCGGCGTACTGTACTTTCCGTACCGTGTTTCCATCGACGTAAGGATCCAATGACCTCCTCTTCATCCCCTTCCAAGAACGCGCAGAGCTTCGCGGACACGAACCGCACCGAGAGCCTTCGGGCCGATGCCCTGATGGAAGAGGACGTCGCCTGGAGCTACGAGATCGACGGAGAGCGGGACGGCGATCAGTTCGACCGCACCGAGCGTGCCGCGCTGCGACGTGTGGCGGGCCTCTCCACCGAGCTCGAGGACGTCACCGAGGTCGAGTACCGGCAGCTGCGCCTGGAGCGCGTGGTGCTGGTCGGCGTCTGGACCTCGGGCACCGCGCAGGACGCGGAGAACTCGCTGGCCGAGCTCGCGGCGCTCGCGGAGACGGCGGGCGCACTCGTGCTCGACGGCGTCATCCAGCGCCGTGACAAGCCGGACCCGGCCACGTACATCGGCTCGGGCAAGGCGGAGGAGCTGCGCGACATCGTGCTCGAGACCGGGGCCGACACCGTCGTCTGCGACGGCGAGCTGAGCCCCGGACAGCTGATCCACCTCGAGGACGTCGTCAAGGTCAAGGTGGTCGACCGCACCGCCCTGATCCTCGACATCTTCGCGCAGCACGCCAAGTCCCGAGAGGGCAAGGCGCAGGTGGCGCTGGCACAGATGCAGTACATGCTGCCCCGGCTGCGGGGCTGGGGTCAGTCGCTGTCCCGGCAGATGGGCGGCGGCAAGGGCGGCGGCCTCGCCACCCGAGGCCCCGGTGAGACCAAGATCGAGACGGACCGGCGCCGGATCCGCGAGAAGATGGCGAAGATGCGCCGGGAGATCGCGGAGATGAAGACGGGCCGCGAGATCAAGCGCCAGGAGCGTCGGCGGAACAAGGTCCCGTCGGTCGCGATCGCCGGTTACACCAACGCGGGCAAGTCGTCGCTGCTCAACCGCCTCACCGGCGCCGGCGTCCTGGTGGAGAACGCGCTGTTCGCCACCCTCGACCCGACCGTACGCCGGGCCGAGACCCCGAGCGGCAGGCTCTACACGCTGGTGGACACCGTCGGATTCGTCCGGCATCTGCCGCACCACCTGGTCGAGGCGTTCCGCTCCACGATGGAGGAGGTCGGCGACGCCGATCTGATCCTGCACGTGGTGGACGGCTCGCACCCGGTTCCGGAGGAGCAGCTCGCCGCCGTGCGCGAGGTGATCCGCGATGTCGGCGCGCTGGACGTGCCCGAGATCGTGGTGATCAACAAGGCGGACGCGGCCGACCCGCTGGTGCTGCAGCGTCTGCTGCGGATCGAGCGGCGCGCGATCGCCGTGTCGGCCCGAACGGGCCGGGGTATCGACGAACTGCTCGCGGTGATCGACGCCGAACTGCCGCGGCCCGAGGTCGAGATCGAGGTCCTCGTGCCGTACACGCAGGGTGCACTCGTGTCGCGGGTGCACGCCGAGGGCGAGGTGCTCTCCGAGGAGCACACCTCCGAGGGCACGCTGCTCAAGGCGCGCGTCCACGAGGAGCTGGCCGCGGCACTCGGTCCGTACGTACCGGCGACCCGCTGACCTGCGCGCCGCCGCAGGACACACGCCGGCCGGCGTCGTAGGACACGACACGGGCCGACCGGCGGCGCAGGACGCAACGAAGGCCCGCCCCTCCGCACGAGGGGGGCGGGCCTTCGGCCGTTCACATGCGCCGACGAGCGTCCGGGGTCACTGGCCCGCGAACTTGTCGCTCATCGTCGTGTAGATCTGCTCGGCGCCCTCGCCGAGGCGCGGTCCGGCCAGCCAGCCGGCCGTCACCGGGCCGATCGACGTGTTGGACACGAGCGCCAGCTTGCCGTTCCGCTGCTCGGCGAACCAGCCGCCACCGGAGGAACCGCCGGTCATGGTGCAGCCGATGCGCCACATCGTCGGCGTACCGGGGCTGATGGACAGCCGCCCGGGGCGGTCGACGCACTTGTGCATGAGCAGGCCGTCGAACGGGGGCGCGGCCGGGTAGCCCCAGGCGCCCATCGCGTCGATGTCCTTCGCCTCGGGGGCGTCGAAATCGACGTCGAGAGCGACGCCCACGGTCTCCTCGAGGGACTTGCTGCCCTTCTCCGGCTTCACGTGCATCACGGCGTAGTCGTACGGAGCGCCCTCGCCGCCCGTCGGGCCACCCTGGGTGATCCACTCGGCGGAGGTCGCGACCCAGTCGGCCCAGTGGACACCGTACGGTGCGATCTCCTGCGCCTTCGCCTTCTCCAGCTCGGCCGACGACTTGCCGAGGTCGTTGTAGGCCGGGACGAAGGCGATGTTGCGGTACCAGCCGCCCGCCTGGCCCGCGTGCACGCAGTGCCCGGCGGTCCAGACGAGGTTGGACCTTCCCGGGGCCTTCGGGTCCTTGATCACGGTGGCCGAGCAGACCATCGTGCCCTCGGGAGCGTCGAAGAACACCTTGCCGACCGGCGCCGCGTTCTCGTGGTACGGCTTCGCCTCCGGCACGGCCTTCACGGGTGCCGGCTCCGGGTCCGTGACGCCCTGGTCGCCCGAGATGTCACCGGCCGCCATGGTCTTCTGAGGGGACTTGGCCTCCTTCATCCGCTCGGGCTTCCACAGCCCCTCGATCACCGGGTTGACGAAGTCCTTGGCCTCACGCAGCCATGTGTCCTTGTCCCAGTTCTTCCACTCGCCGTCCTTCCACTTGTCCAGGTCGACGCCGTGCTCCTTGAGCTTGTCGGCCAGGTCGGCGGGGAGGGCGGCGTCACCGCTGCCGTTCCCCGCCGTCGCGGATGCGGCCGGCTTGTCGGCCGCGCCGTTCTCAGTCGGGCCGCAGGCCGTGGCCGACAGCGAGAGGACCGCGGCGAGGCCGGTGACGGCAAGCAGCGGACGTATGGATCGCATGGAAACGAGTCCCCCTGATGAGAATTGCCATGAACGTGTCACGTGACAGTCACGCGAAAGGGCGGTCGTCAGCGGACCGCCCGTGGTGCGCCTCCACTCTATGCCCGTGCTGTACATGCCCAGTTGACAGGGCGTCCTCCTGCACGGAGTCTCCACGCGCCGGCCGCGAAGGGCGTGGATCCGGGCCGCCGAGCGGATGTCGCGCGGGCCACGGGGCGGCGGGCCGGACGTCGCGCGGCCCCGCCGCGGGCGAAGGGGCCTCCGGACTCGCTCCGGAGGCCCCCAAAAAAGGCTTCGCGCCGCGCGCGACCGGCTACCGGCTCCCCGCTACCGGCCCGCGAACTTCTCGCTGACCGCGTCGTAGATGCCCTTGGCCTCGGGGCCGAGCCGCGGCCCCGCCAGCCAGCCGGCCGTCACCGGACCGATGGACGTGTTCGACACCAGGGCGGGCTTCCCGTCCCGGCCTGCCGCGACCCAGCCGCCGCCCGACGAACCGCCGGTCATCGTGCAGCCGATGCGGTACATCGTCGGCTGGTCCGCCTTGAGGGACAGCCGGCCCGGCTGGTCCTCGCACTGGAACATCCGCTCACCGTCGAACGGCGGCGCGGCCGGATACCCCGTCGCCGTCATGCTGCTGATCTTCGGCGCGGCGGGGGCGCTGAACTCCACCGGAAGCGCCGAACCGACCGTCTCCTCCAGCGACTTGCCGGTGCTGCCCTTCTCCGGCGTCACATGGATCACGGCGAAGTCGTACGGCGCGCCCTGTCCGCCGGTCGCGGCACCCTGGGAGATCCACTGCTCGGAGGTCTGTGCCCAGTCGCCCCACCAGACGCCGAACGGAGCGATCTCCTCCTTCGTCGGCTTCCCCTGCTCCGCGGCCGACTTGGCGTCGTTGTTGTACGAGGGAACGAAGGCGATGTTGCGGAACCAGCCGCCCTCCTTGCCCGCGTGCACGCAGTGGCCGGCGGTCCACACCAGGTTGGACTTGCCGGGGTTCGCCGGGTCCTTCACCACCGTCGCCGAGCAGACCATCGAGCCCTGCGGTCCGTCGAAGAAGACCTTCCCCGCCTCGGGCACGTTGTCGTGGTACTGCGCTTTAACGGCCTGCGCCTCGACCGGCTGCGGCGTCGGGTCGGTGACACCCTCGTCGCCGGAGATGTCCTCCTCCTCGACCGGCTGGTCGGGCTGCTGGGCGTCCCGCATCCGGTCCGGGTCCCAGAGGTCCTCGATGATCGGGTTCACGAAGTCCTTGGCTTCACGCAGCCAGGTCTCCTTGTCCCAGTTCTTCCACTCGCCGTTCTTCCACTTGTCCAGGTCGATCCCGTGCTCCTTGAGCCGGTCCTTGAGATCGTCCGGGATCGTGATCTTGTCGTCGGCGGTCGGGGCGCTCGCGCTGGGCGTGCCCCCCGCGTTGTCCTCGCTCGGGCCACAGGCCGTGGCCGTCAGCGTGAGCGCCGCGGCGACAGCGGCAGCAGCGAGCGCCGGAGTTCTGCGACCGGCGCTCCTCCCACGGCGTGCTGCGAAGGTCGGGCGATTGAGTCGCATGTCCTGATCCCCCTGGGACTTCATGAATTCCGAACCTGCTGAAACGAGTTGCGTCGCACCCCCGGTGAGCCTGTCCGGCACCGGAAGTACAGCCCTCCACTATGCCGGTGCCGATGGGGACGGCGTGCGGCAGGGGCGTGGTTCCCCGGCCGCAACGATCTTTCCGAGAGCCGTGATCCCTTGGTGCCGCCGTCGTTGGTACGTACGGGCGACACAAGGTCAGCGTTCAGCCCCGCGGTGCGACGGAGAAGCACCGTACCGACGTGGAACGCAACTGTGACAGCTGGAGGACACAGACCCGTGGCCGTGACCGAACCTGCCCCGGTGGCGCAGCCCGCCGCGCACGAAGGGATCCTCCGGCGCCAGTCGCTCCGCGAGTCGGCGGCCCGTACGTATGCGCGCTCGCTACCGATCGTTCCCGTACGGGCCAGAGGGCTGACGATCGAGGGGGCGGACGGCCGCCGCTACCTCGACTGCCTCTCGGGCGCGGGCACCCTGGCCCTCGGTCACAACCATCCTGTCGTCCTGGAGGCGATCAGGAAGGTCCTCGACTCGGGTGCGCCCCTGCATGTGCTCGACCTCGCGACCCCGGTCAAGGACGCCTTCACCACAGAGCTGTTCGCCACCCTGCCGCGCGCACTCGCCGACAACGCCCGCATCCAGTTCTGCGGACCGGCCGGCACCGACGCGGTCGAAGCGGCCTTCAAACTCGTTCGCACCGCCACCGGCCGCACGGGACTGCTCGCCTTCACCGGCGCCTACCACGGCATGACGGCCGGGGCCCTCGACGCCTCGGGCGGCGCGACCGAAGTCCATGTGACCCGGCTGCCCTTCCCGCAGAACTACCGCTGCCCGTTCGGGATCGGCGGCGAGCGCGGCGCCGAACTCGCCGCCCGCTGGACCGAGAACCTCCTCGACGACCCCAAGGGAGGCGTCCCCGCCCCGGCCGGAATGATCCTCGAACCGGTGCAGGGCGAAGGCGGCGTCATCCCGGCGCCCGACGCCTGGATGCGACGGATGCGCAACATCACCGCGTCCCGCTCCATCCCGCTGATCGCCGACGAGGTGCAGACCGGCGTGGGACGCACCGGCACCTTCTGGGCCGTCGAGCACAGCGGGATCGTCCCCGATGTGATGGTCATGTCCAAGGCCATCGGCGGCTCCCTCCCCCTGGCCGTCATCGTCTACCGCTCGGACCTCGACGCTTGGCAACCAGGAGCCCACGCCGGGACGTTCCGGGGAAACCAGCTCGCCATGGCCGCTGGCGCCGCCACCCTCGCCTACGTGCGCGAGAACCGTCTCGCCGACCGGGCCGCCACCCTCGGCGCCCGTATGCTCGGCCGGCTCCAGGGCCTCGCCGCGACCCACCGCTGCATCGGCGACGTACGCGGCCGGGGCCTCATGATCGGGGTCGAACTCGTCGACCCGGACCTCGACGCCCCGCATGCCGATGCCCCGCCGCCCGACACCGCCCTCGCCGCCGCGGTCCAGCAGGAGTGCCTGCGCCGCGGGCTCATCGTCGAACTCGGCGGCCGCCACTCGGGCGTGGTCCGCCTGCTGCCTCCTCTCACCCTCACCGACGAACAGGCCATGGCGGTCCTCGACCGTTTCGCCGATGCCCTGGCAGCGGCCGAACGCTCCCCCCACCGCCGGAACCCCACCGGACCGGCTCACTGATCCCGTCTCCAGATCCCGGACGACATCGCAAGGAAGTCCCCCGTGAACCCCAATCCCGCACCCGACGCCCCCGAGCACGACGGCCGCCCCACCGCCCACCCCGGAGCGGAGAGCGGCACGCGCGGCCCCCTCACGGTCGAGCAGGCGACGGTGCCGCGACAGCTGTCGGGGTCCCCCGGCGGGCGGACCGCCCCGGCTTCCGTCCTGGGCGCCCCTGCCTCCGCCCCCGCCGCGTCGGGGGCGGAGCCGATGTCGGCGACGACGCGCGCGTCGGCCTCGGCCCCGGCCCGGACCGGTGCCGGGACGTCCGATCCGCTCGACCATCCCGACCCGCACGTAGCGGGGGACGCTGCCGCGGTGGAGAGCCTGCTGCGCTGCTGGGTCCGCGAGAACGACCTTCCCCGGCCCGACTGCCGCACCCTGCGCATTCCGCTCGATGCCAGCGGCACCGCCCTCCTTGTTCCCGTTCTCTACTGGTCTGCCACCGGCTGGCACCGCTTCGGCGCGCCCGCCCTCGAAGGCGCTCCCCACGATGCCCCGCGGGCCGACGCGGTCACCGTCGCCACCCTGCTCACCCGTGAGCCGGGCAGCACCGGCCGGTCACCTGCCCTCCCCGACACCGCCAGGGCCGAACTGGCCCGCCCTGAGCTCGACCGGCCCCCGTTCGGCCGTGAGGAGCCCGGCCGCGGGCGGCTCTCCGAGGGGGCCGATCTCGTCGGCAGAGTCGCCGACTCGCTCCGCCGGACCGCCGGCTTCATCGCCGACCGACGGCAGCGCCCCGGCCCGCGCCCCGATGCCGACATGTTCCTCACCGCCGAACAGTCGCTGATCCTCGGACACCCGCTCCATCCCACGCCCAAGAGCCGGGAAGGACTCTCCGAGGCCGAGGTACACCTCTACTCACCCGAGTTGTACGGCTCCTTTCCGCTCCACTGGATGGCCGTCGACCGGAGCGTCCTGGCAACGGACTCGGCCTGGACGGAGGACGGTCGCGCAGTCCCCGCCGAGCGCCTCATCCACCGCCTGGCCGACGACCTCCGACTCCCGCCCGACAGCGTGCCGTTGCCGCTCCACCCGTGGCAGGCCCGCGAACTCGGCCACCGCCCCGCCGTCGCCCGACTGCTCGACGCCGGCCTGCTCCACGATCTCGGCCCCAGCGGTGCCCCCTGGCACCCCACCTCATCGGTCCGCACCGTCCACCGGCCCGGCGCCCCCGCCATGCTCAAGCTCTCTCTCGGCGTACGCATCACCAACTCCCGCAGGGAAAACCTCCGCAAGGAACTCCACCGCGGCGTGGAGGTCCACCGTCTGCTCCGCAGCGGACTGGCCGACCAGTGGCGCGCGGCCCATCCCGGTTTCGACATCGTCCGTGACCCCGCCTGGCTCGCCGTCGACGCGCCCGAGGGTCCGGCCGTGCCGGGGCTCGACGTCATGCTGCGCCACAACCCCTTCGGCCCCGGGGACGACGCCGTCTGCATCGCCGGTCTCACCTCGCCCCGGCCCTGGCCGGGGCGGCCCGGGATGCACTCGCGCCTCGCCGACATCGTGGACCGGCTGTCGGTCCGCACAGGCCGGCCCAGGGGTGCCGTCGCCGCCGAGTGGTTCCTGCGCTACCTCGACCAGGTGGTGCGCCCGGTGCTGTGGCTGGACGCCACGGCCGGAGTCGCCCTCGAAGCGCACCAGCAGAACACGCTGGTGATCCTCAGCCCCGACGGCTGGCCGGTCGGCGGCCGCTACCGCGACAACCAGGGCTACTACTTCCGCGAGTCCCACCGCGCGGCTCTCGAACGCAGGCTCCCCGGCATCGGCAGCGCAAGCGACACGTTCGTCCCGGACGCGGTCACGGACGAGCGCTTCGCCTACTACCTCGGCATCAACAACGTCCTCGGCCTCATCGGGGCCTTCGGAGCCCAGCGGCTCGCGGACGAGCGCGTACTCATCGCCGCCTTCCGCCAGTTCCTCGCCTCCTCTGCCGCGCTGGGCTCACCCCTGCCGGAGCAGCTGCTCGGGACTCCGACCCTGCGCTGCAAGGCCAATCTGCTCACCCGGCTCCACGGCCTCGACGAACTCGTGGGCCCCGTGGACACCCAGTCCGTCTACGTCACGATCACCAACCCCCTTCATTCCTGAACGACATCGACCGATTCCGAACCGCTGAGAGGAGAGCGCCCTTCCATGCCTCCCACCGACTCGAGCACCGACAGCGGACCGTCTCCCGCCTCCCCCTCGGCGGAGAGCACCGAGGACACGCTGGACCTTCGGCTGCCCGACGACCTCCTCGCGCTGTTCGGACAGGACGAGTCGGACGACGGATTCCAGGCCCAGGTGGAGCGGACCGCCGCCGATGCCGTCGGTGCGGTGCTCGACGGCGAGGACCTCCTCGACTCCCTCGCCGCATGGGGCACGGCCGCCACACCCTTCGGCTCCTTCCAGCTCCTCCCCGTCCGTATCGAGCGCGACCTCCAGCTGATCAGCCGCTGGATGAACGACCCCGCCGTCGCCGCCTTCTGGGAACTGGCCGGACCCGAGTCGGCCACCGACGCACACCTCCGCCCCCAGCTGGACGGCGACGGCCGCAGCATCCCCTGCCTCGGCGTCCTCGACGGCACACCCATGAGCTATTTCGAGATCTATCGCGCCGATCTCGATCCGCTCGCCCGCCACTATCCGGCCCGACCTCATGACACCGGTGTCCACATCCTCATCGGCGGTGTCGCCGACCGCGGCCGTGGCGTCGGCACCGCACTGCTCCTCGCCGTCGCCGATCTCGTCCTCGACAACCGCCCGCGCTGTGCGCGCGTCATCGCAGAACCCGACCTGCGCAACACCCCCTCCGTGTCCGCCTTCCTGAGCGCCGGCTTCCGCTTCTCCGCGGAAGTCGACCTCCCCGACAAGCGAGCCGCCCTGATGGTCCGCGACCGAGCGCTGGGCAAGCTGCTGTGAAAGACCCGCTGATCTACATACACCGCTCGCCCCGCATCGGTTCCACTCGAGGAGTCCCCGTGCCGAAGCCCCCTGCCGCCCCAGACTCCGACGAGCCGCCCGCCCTTCTCGCCCCGCCCGAACTGAACCCGGAGACGTGGCGTCGCGCAGGGCGTCGCCTCCTCGCCAAGATGATCGGTGAGTTCGCGTACGAAGAGCTCGTCGAGCCGCTCCCGCACAGCGGCGGCGGCAAGGGCTGCGGCGACCGGTACGCCCTCCGCCTCGACGACGGCGAGACCCTTGCCTTCCGGGCCCGGCGCGGCGCGTACGGCAGCTGGCGCGTCGCACCCGACTCGATCGAACGAGGCGGAGAGCCCTTCACCGATCCACTCCGGTTCCTCGTCGGGGCCCGCCGCCTCCTCGCCCTCGACGGAGCCACCCTCGGCCATCTCCTCCGCGAACTGAGCACGACACTCGCGGCCGACTGCAGGCTCGACTTCACCGCACTGCCCGCAGCCCGGCTCGCCGACCTGGACTACGCCGCACTCGAAGGCCATCAGACCGGCCACCCGTGGCTCGTCCTCAACAAGGGCCGCATCGGTTTCTCCGCCGGCGACACCGCCCGCTGGGCCCCGGAGGCGCGCACGCCGGCCCGGCTGCCCTGGATCGCCGTCAGCACCTCCCTCGCGACGTACCGCGGAGTCCCCAAGCTCGCCACCCCCGACCTTCTCTACGCCCGGGAACTCGACGACGGCGTACGCGAAACCCACGCGGCCGAACTCCGGTCCCGCGGCCTCGACCCCGAGAGCTACCTGCTGCTCCCCGTGCACCCCTGGCAGTGGGACCAGGTGCTGTTGCCCCTCTACGGGGCCTCCGTCGCTCAGGGCGACATCGTCCCGCTGACCACTCCGGACGACGATCTCCGGCTGCCCCAGCAGTCCGTCCGCACCTTTCTCAACGTCAGCCGGCGCGACCGGCACACCGTCAAGCTGCCGCTCTCCGTCCTCAACACCCTCGTCTGGCGCGGCCTGCCCACCGAACGGACCCTCGCGGCTCCGGCCGTCACCGCCTGGGTGCACGGCCTGCGCGACGCCGACCCCTTCCTCCACGAGGAGTGCGGCGTCATCCTGCTGGGCGAGGTCGCCTCCGTCACGGTCGAGCACCCGCACTACGACCGGCTGCCCGAGGTCCCCTACCAGTACAAGGAGCTCCTCGGCGCCATCTGGCGCGAACCACTGCGGCTGCTTCCCGGCGAGCGGGCGCGCACCCTCGCCTCGCTCCTGCACACCGACCCGGAGGGGCGTGCCTTCACCGCCGAGCTGGTCGAGCGCTCGGGACTCGCCGCGACCGCATGGCTGCGGCACCTCTTCGCCGCGTTGCTGCCGCCTCTGCTGCACTTCCTCTACCGCTACGGCACCGTGTTCTCCCCTCACGGGGAAAACGCCATCGTCGTCTTCGACGACCACGACGTGCCGGTACGGCTCGCCATCAAGGACTTCGTCGACGATGTGAACATCAGCGCCCAGCCGCTGCCGGAGCACGAGACGATGCCGGACGACGTGCGGGCGGTCCTGCTCACCGAGGAGCCCGCCTTCCTCACCCAGTTCATCCACGCCGGCCTCTTCGTCGGCGTCTTCCGCTTCCTCGCCCCGCTGTGCGAGGAGCAACTCGGCGTGGCGGAGGGCGACTTCTGGTCTCTCGTGCGAGCGGAGATCATCCTCCACCAGTCGCGCTTTCCCGAACTCAAGGACCGGTACGAGACGTTCGACCTGCTCACTCCGCGTATCGAGCGGCTCTGCCTCAACCGCAACCGACTCCACCTCGACGGATACCGCGACCGCGCCGAGCGCCCGCACGCCGCGGTCCACGGCGCGGTCCCCAACCCGCTCGCAGCGGGCTGAGACGAGTGCCTGGCCGCTGGTGACCGACGTTCGCACCTGCGACGGTCCTGGGCTCGACTGCACCTTCCGCCCCACATGTCCGGCTGGACAAAGGGCCTCCGGCCTACGACGATGATCCGCGCAGCAGCGCGGCACTGTTGGGGGAGCAAACCGCA
Source organism: Streptomyces sp. NPDC001970 (assembly GCF_053594115.1). NCBI lineage: Bacteria > Bacillati > Actinomycetota > Actinomycetes > Kitasatosporales > Streptomycetaceae > Streptomyces > Streptomyces sp. NPDC001970. Next base: position 75,437 of record NZ_JBSFDW010000021.1, read on the forward strand.
CGCAATGTGAAGTCCCTCCGCCCGGACCGCCCTTGTCCCCGAATCACCGACGGAGGGAATTCGCCATGAGCTTCGGCGACCCGAACAACCCTTACAGCCGGCAGCCTTCGCAGGACCAGCCCCCTTACGGCTACCCGCAGCAAGCCCCGCAGGGCGTGCCGCAGCAGTACGGCCAGCCACAGCAGCAGTACGGCTCCCCCCAGCAGTACAGCTACCCGCAGCAGCAGCCGTACCCCTACGGCGCCCACCCGCCGGCGGGCATGCCGGGCATGCCCGGAGCCGGTGTGCCACCGCTGGCCCACTGGGGCCTGCGCGTCGGCGCGTACCTGCTCGATGTCCTGATCATCGCCGGCCCCATGTACGCCCTCGCCTTCGTCGACCTCGCCACCAGCGACGATCCGTCCAGCCCCCGGGTCCTCGGCATCATCGGCATGCTGTACGCCCTCGGCATGGCCATCTTCCAGCTCTACAGGGAAGGCAGCACCGGCCAGACGATCGGCAAGAGGGTCCTCGGGATCAGCCTCCACCGGGAGAGGGACGGCAGCACCCTCGGCTTCGGCATGGCCCTCGTCCGCAAGCTCGCCCACTTCCTGGACAGCCTCGCTTGCTACCTCGGCTGGCTGTGGCCGCTGTGGGACGACAAGAAGCAGACCTTCGCCGACAAGGTGTGCAGCACCGTCGTCATCCGCGTCAAGTAGCGCCGAGCATCCGACCGCGGCGGACCGCACCGCGGCTCGAACAGGCCGTAACAAGATCTCGTGACGTCCGGGACTGTCAGAGCGACGGATTAGGGTGGACGGCCTATGACGAAGCCATCCCTCCCCGACCTCCTCCACGCCGCCGTCACATCCGTCGGCGGGGTGGAGCGGCCTGGCCAGGTCTCCATGGCCGAGTCCGTCGCCGCTGCCATCGACGACGGCTCCCACCTGCTCGTCCAGGCCGGCACGGGCACCGGAAAGTCCCTCGGCTATCTGGTCCCTGCCCTGGCCCACGGGGAGCGTGTCGTCGTGGCCACGGCGACGCTGGCGCTGCAGCGCCAGCTGGTGGAGCGCGACCTTCCACGGACGGTGGAGGCGCTGCATCCGCTGCTGCGCCGCAGCCCGCAGTTCGCCATGCTCAAGGGGCGGTCGAACTATCTCTGTCTCCACCGCCTGCACGAGGGCGTTCCGCAGGAAGAGGAGGACGGCCTCTTCGACCAGTTCGAGGCCGCCGCGCCCACCAGCAAGCTGGGCCAGGACCTGCTCCGTATGCGGGACTGGGCGGACGAGACGGAGACCGGCGACCGCGACGACCTCACCCCCGGCGTCTCCGACCGCGCCTGGTCCCAGGTCTCCGTGTCGTCCCGGGAGTGCCTGGGCGCCAGCAAGTGTGCGTACGGGGCGGAGTGCTTCGCCGAGATGGCCAGGGAGCGCGCCAAGCTCTCCGACGTCGTGGTCACGAACCACGCCCTGCTCGCCATCGACGCGATCGAGGGCGCTCCGGTACTGCCGCAGCACGAGGTGCTGATCGTCGACGAGGCCCATGAGCTGGTCTCCCGGGTCACCGGCGTCGCCACGGGCGAGCTCACCCCCGGCCAGGTCAATCGCGCCGTGCGCCGCGCCGCCAAACTGGTGAACGAGAAGGCGGCCGACCAGCTGCAGACGGCGGCCGAGGGCTTCGAGCGGTTGATGGAGCTCGCCCTCCCCGGCCGTCTGGAGGAGATCCCGGAGGACCTGGGATACGGGCTGATGGCGTTGCGTGACGCCGCCCGTACGGTCATCTCCGCCCTCGGCTCCACCCGTGACAAGTCCGTCCAGGACGAGGACGCCGTGCGCAAGCAGGCCCTGGCGTCGGTCGAGTCCATCCATGACGTCGCCGAGCGGATCACCAACGGTTCCGAGTACGACGTCGTCTGGTACGAGCGCCATGACCGCTTCGGGGCGTCCTTGCGCGTCGCGCCGCTCTCGGTCTCGGGGCTGCTTCGCGAGAAGCTCTTCGCCGACCGCTCGGTGGTTCTCACCTCGGCGACGCTCAGGCTGGGCGGCGACTTCAACGGTGTGGGCGCGTCGCTCGGGCTGGCCCCGGAGGGCACGGAAGGCGAGGACGTGCCCGTATGGAAGGGCATCGACGTCGGCTCGCCCTTCGACTATCCGAAGCAGGGGATCCTCTACGTCGCCAAGCATCTGACGCGCCCCGCGCGCGACGGCGATCGCGGTGACATGCTCGACGAGCTGACCGAGCTGATCCAGGCGGCGGGTGGGCGCACGCTCGGACTGTTCTCCTCGATGCGAGCCGCTCAGCTCGCGGCGGAGGGGCTGCGTTCCCGTATCCCGGAGTTCCCTGTCCTGCTCCAGGGCGAGGAGACACTCGGTGAGCTGATCAAGAACTTCGCGGCCGACCCGGAGACCTGTCTGTTCGGCACGCTCTCGCTCTGGCAGGGCGTGGATGTCCCGGGCCCCAGCTGCCAACTGGTCGTCATGGACAAGATTCCGTTCCCACGCCCCGACGACCCGCTGATGAGCGCGCGTCAGAAGGCGGTGGAGGAGGCCGGAGGCAATGGCTTCATGGCCGTCGCGGCCACGCATGCGGCGCTGCTGATGGCGCAGGGCGCGGGCCGTCTCGTACGGGCGACGGGGGACCGTGGTGTGGTGGCCGTACTGGACCCGCGGCTGGCCACGGCCCGCTACGGCAACTACCTGAAGGCGTCACTGCCCGACTTCTGGTACACCACGGACCGTAACCAGGTGCGCCGCTCGCTGGCCGCGATCGACGCCGCGGCGAAGAAGGACGGCATGTAGCCGGGACACGGGCCTGTCCGGCGCCGGAACACGACGCGGCCCCGGATACCACTGGGCCCAGGACACGGCTGCCCCCGGACACAGCTGGGCCCCGGGACCGGCGCAGTGGTTCCCGGGGCCCAGTCAGAGCCGACGAGGTGTCGTCACACCCGCCGGAGCACCGCCACCACCTTGCCGAGGATCGTCGCCTCGTCGCCGGGGATCGGCTGGTAGGCAGCGTTGTGGGGGAGCAGCCAGACGTGGCCGTCCTCCCGCTTGAAGCGCTTGACCGTGGCCTCTCCGTCCAGCATGGCCGCGACGATGTCACCGTTCTCCGCGACCGGCTGGCGGCGGACCGTCACCCAGTCGCCGTCGCAGATCGCGGCCTCGATCATCGAGTCACCGACGACCTTCAGCACGAAGAGCTCACCGTCGCCGACCAGTTGGCGGGGAAGGGGAAAGACGTCCTCGACCGACTCCTCCGCGAGGATCGGGCCACCGGCGGCGATGCGGCCGACCAGCGGCACGTACGACGCGGCGGGCTTGCCGGTGGTGTCCGTCGGCTGTGTGCTCGGCTGGTCGGAGCCACGCACCTCGTACGCACGCGGCCGGTGCGGGTCGCGGCGCAGGAAGCCCTTGCGCTCCAGAGCCATGAGCTGGTGGGCGACGGACGACGTGCTGGACAGGCCCACCGCCTGACCGATCTCACGCATGGACGGCGGGTATCCCCGACGCTGCACGGAGTCGCGAATGACCTCGATGACCCTCCGCTGCCGGTCCGTGAGCCCCGAGCTGTCCGCACGGATCCCTGGAGGTCGGCCGGGCAGCGAGCGCGTGGGCTTGGGCCCCTCCGGGGTCGTGGCTGCGTCATTCATGGCATGCACCGGCTCGAATCGGTTCTGGGAGCGGTCATGGGCAGTGATGGTGGCACTGTCTGCGGTGGTGGTCACGTCGGCCCCTCTCGAGATGGTCTCCCTAGCTGGACAACGGTAGTTGCTTTCGAAAGGTTGCGCCAAACACACGTTCGAGTGAAAAATCACGGATCGCCTGACGTGTGCTTGTGGCCGGGTGTATGAGCGGGTTCGGCCGTGCCGGCCGCCACGCCGGCGGCCCAGGCTACGACGGTAGTCTTCGCCGCCGGGCGTGAAGCCATGGGGGGTACCCGTGGGTGTGTCTCCAGTGTGTCATCCGGGGGGCCGGAATCGAGGGAGCGCGGCGTTTCTCGTACCCTCGTGGCCGGTCGCTTCCGCCCGGTGCTCCGCCCCGGTCCCGTGCGGCTCCGTGCGACACGCGTTGGGGCATGGAAGGCGACCAAACCCCAGATCTAGTGGTTGGATTGTGGCAGCCACCCAGAAGTTGTGGTCCCCGGTCATCGAGCCCGCGGCCATCGCCTATGCTTGTGGCTGCTTCGAGGGGGTCCGACTGGTCCTCCCGGGGCTATTCAGTCGTGCTGTGAAGGAGGGTTGGGAAGCCATGTACTGCCCCTTCTGCAGGCACCCGGACAGCCGTGTCGTCGACAGTCGGACCACCGATGACGGAACGTCGATCCGGCGTCGCCGCCAGTGCCCTGACTGCTCCCGTCGTTTCACGACGGTGGAGACCGCCTCGCTGATGGTGATCAAGCGCAGCGGGGTGACCGAACCCTTCAGCCGTACCAAGGTCATCACCGGCGTGCGGAAGGCATGCCAGGGACGGCCGGTCACCGAGGACGCCCTCGCTCAGCTCGGCCAGCGGGTCGAGGAAGCGGTGCGCGCCACCGGCAGCGCCGAGCTGACCACCCACGACGTGGGGCTGGCCATACTCGGCCCGTTGCAGGAACTCGACGTCGTCGCGTACCTGCGCTTCGCGTCCGTGTACCGAGCGTTCGATTCGCTCGAAGACTTCGAGGCCGCCATCGCGGAGCTCCGCGGGCAGCGGCCTCCCGCACAAGAGGGCGGGTCCGGTGCGACCTCCGAGGTCCCCGTGCCCGCCACCGCCGCCGACTGACCGGCCGGCCCCGTGAGGGGCCCGGCGATCGGCCGCAGAGCGGCAAAAGGACCAGTCACGGGCGCCGTGCGCGGCGTCCGGGGCGACAGACAAAACCGTGCCACGGGAAGATCTGGGCACTTCAGGGCGTTTTTGCCCGTATATGGGAGGCGGCATGACAGAGACGACGAGCGGCCCGGCACGAGGCTCCCGAGCCAAGGGGTCCAAGGCCGCAGCAGCCCGGCAGGGCCTGCGAATCGAGCGCGTCCACACCACCCCCGGCGTACATCCGTACGACGAGGTCGTCTGGGAGCGCCGCGACGTCGTCATGACCAACTGGCGTGACGGCTCGATCAACTTCGAGCAGCGTGGCGTCGAGTTCCCCGACTTCTGGTCGGTGAACGCGGTCAACATCGTTACCAGCAAGTACTTCCGCGGTGCCGTGGGCACCCCGCAGCGCGAGGTGAGCCTCAAGCAGCTCATCGACCGCATCGTGAAGACGTACCGCAAGGCCGGTGAGGACTACAACTACTTCGCCTCGCCCGCCGACGCGGAGATCTTCGAGCACGAGCTGGCGTACGCCCTCCTGCACCAGATCTTCAGCTTCAACTCGCCGGTGTGGTTCAACGTCGGCACGCCCCAGCCGCAGCAGGTCTCCGCCTGCTTCATCCTGTCCGTCGACGACTCCATGGAGTCGATCCTCGACTGGTACAAGGAAGAGGGCATGATCTTCAAGGGCGGCTCCGGCGCCGGCCTGAACCTCTCCCGCATCCGCTCCTCCAAGGAGCTGCTGTCCTCCGGCGGCAACGCCTCCGGCCCGGTCTCCTTCATGCGCGGTGCCGACGCCTCCGCTGGAACGATCAAGTCGGGTGGCGCGACCCGCCGCGCCGCAAAGATGGTCATCCTCGACGTCGACCACCCCGACATCGAGGACTTCATCGAGACCAAGGTCAAGGAAGAGGAGAAGATCCGCGCGCTCCGCGACGCGGGCTTCGACATGGACCTCGGCGGTGAGGACATCACCTCGGTCCAGTACCAGAACGCCAACAACTCGGTCCGCGTGAACGACGAGTTCATGAAGGCGGTCGAGGAGGGCGGCAAGTTCGGCCTGCGTGCCCGCATGACCGGCGAGGTCATCGAGGAGGTCGACGCCAAGGGGCTCTTCCGCAAGATGGCCGAGGCCGCCTGGGCCTGCGCCGACCCGGGCATCCAGTACGACGACACCATCAACCACTGGCACACCTGCCCCGAATCCGGCCGGATCAACGGCTCGAACCCGTGCAGCGAGTACATGCACCTGGACAACACGTCCTGCAACCTGGCCTCGCTGAACCTGATGAAGTTCCTCAAGGACGACGGCGAGGGCACCCAGTCCTTCGACGTCGAGCGCTTCCAGAAGGTCGTCGAGCTCGTCATCACGGCGATGGACATCTCCATCTGCTTCGCCGACTTCCCGACCGAGAAGATCGGCGAGAACACCCGCGCCTTCCGCCAGCTCGGCATCGGTTACGCCAACCTCGGCGCCCTGCTGATGGCGACCGGCCACGCGTACGACTCCGACGGCGGCCGCGCCCTGGCCGGTGCGATCACCTCGCTGATGACCGGCACCTCGTACCGCCGCTCCGCCGAGCTCGCCGCGGTCGTCGGCCCGTACGACGGCTACGCCCGCAACGCCGAGCCGCACAAGCGCGTCATGAAGCAGCACGCCGACGCCAACGGCGCGGCCGTCCGCATGGACGACCTGGACACGGCGATCTGGGCCGCCGCGACGGAGGCCTGGCAGGACGTGATCCGCCTCGGCGAGAGGAACGGTTTCCGTAACGCCCAGGCGTCCGTCATCGCCCCGACCGGCACCATCGGTCTCGCGATGTCCTGCGACACCACCGGCCTGGAGCCCGACCTCGCGCTGGTCAAGTTCAAGAAGCTGGTCGGCGGCGGCTCGATGCAGATCGTCAACGGCACCGTTCCGCAGGCGCTGCGCCGCCTCGGCTACCAGCAGGAGCAGATCGAGGCGATCGTCGCCCACATCGCCGAGCACGGCAATGTGATCGACGCCCCGGGACTGAAGACCGAGCACTACGAGGTCTTCGACTGCGCCATGGGCGAGCGCTCCATCTCCCCGATGGGCCACGTCCGCATGATGGCCGCGATCCAGCCGTGGATCTCCGGCGCACTCTCCAAGACGGTCAACATGCCGGAGTCGGCGACCGTCGAGGAGGTCGAGGAGATCTACTTCGAGGCGTGGAAGATGGGCGTCAAGGCGCTCGCGATCTACCGCGACAACTGCAAGGTCGGTCAGCCCCTCTCCGCCAAGAAGAAGGAGCAGGAGAAGACCCAGATCACCGAGAAGGCCGAGGAGACGATCCGTACCGCGGTCGAGAAGGTGGTCGAGTACCGTCCGGTCCGCAAGCGCCTCCCGAAGGGCCGTCCCGGCATCACCACCTCCTTCACCGTCGGCGGTGCCGAGGGCTACATGACCGCCAACTCCTATCCGGACGACGGTCTCGGCGAGGTCTTCCTGAAGATGTCGAAGCAGGGCTCGACCCTCGCGGGCATGATGGACGCCTTCTCGATCGCCGTCTCGGTCGGTCTGCAGTACGGCGTGCCGCTGGAGACGTACGTCTCGAAGTTCACCAACATGCGCTTCGAGCCGGCCGGCATGACGGACGACCCGGACGTGCGGATGGCGCAGTCGATCGTCGACTACATCTTCCGCCGCCTGGCGCTGGACTTCCTGCCCTTCGAGACCCGTTCGGCGCTCGGCATCCACTCCGCGGAGGAGCGCCAGCGTCACCTGGAGACCGGTTCGTACGAGCAGTCCGTCGACGATGTCGAGGTGGACGTCGAGGGCCTGGCCCAGTCCGCCCCGCGCCAGCAGGAGACCCTGAAGGCCGTCGCCCCGCCGAAGGCCGAGGTCCCGGCCCCGAAGCAGGCGCACACCTCGGCGGAGCTCGTCGAGATGCAGCTCGGGATCAGCGCGGACGCCCCGCTGTGCTTCTCGTGCGGTACGAAGATGCAGCGGGCCGGCTCCTGCTACATCTGCGAGGGCTGCGGCTCGACCAGCGGCTGCAGCTGATGCGGCAGCCGGCTGCGGCTGATCGGCTGCCCGCAGCCGGCTGATCTGCTCGTCACGGAGGGCGTCGACCTGGGGTCGGCGCCCTCCGTACGCGTCCGGACGGCCGACAACCGGGCACGAAACGGGCTGCGGCCGCTCCGTCCGGTTCCGGCGCTCAGGAGGATGTGGCGCCCATCAGCTCCGCGAACTCGGCCGGGTCTGCGGCGAAGCCTCGGACGGCGGGACGGAGCTGCCATGCGCCGCTGCCGTCACGGGTGAACTCCGCGACCGTCGCTGCGGAGGCCTCCGGCACGCCCGCGAGGTCCTCGTTCGCCAGCTCGACGGGGCCTTCGAATATGCGTACGCCGGTGTTCCTGATGTCGGAGAACGTCAGCCCGCCGCCGCGCTGCTGGATGACCACACCCACCACGACCCGCGCGTATCCCTCGGCCAGACGGTCCAGTTCCAGGGTCATCACCTCGTCCGCACCGAAGCCCTGGCCCGTCCGGCTGTCCCTGTTGAGCGTGATGGTGCCATCGGGGGAGCGGCTGCCGAAGTGCACCAGATACGCGGGCTTTCCGTGCGGATCGTCCACGCCGTACGTCGCGGCGACGATGTCGAGGTCGATGGCCGGTGCGCCGATGGGGCTGGGGTCCCACTTGAGCGTCACCTGGACCTTCCGGAGCCCTTTGCTGAGAGTGCTCACCCTGCTTCCCTTCCTCGTGGACGCCGTTGCGGACGTCAACGCCCCCTGTGGAAGGCCCATGTTGTCACGCTCGGGAGGACGCACTCCGAACAGTTTCGGTCGCTCCGTCGCCCGGTCAGTGCGGGATGCGCCGGGGCGGGCGCTGCCGTGCGACGTCCTCCCGGAAGACCGCGATGGCGCTGCTCACCTGGCGTATCAACTGCGTCTCCTCGATCTGTTCCAGATAGAGGCAGCGCCGGGCGATGCCCTCCAGTTCGAAGGCGAAGTAGAGCGACATCAGAGGATTGATGAAGAGTTCGCTGCCGCGAGTGCGCGAAGTGAACTGGACGTCTCCGAACGCACCCTGGACCGCTGCAGCTATGGAGCCGTTCACGATGCTCGGGTGATCAGGAGTGTGCTCCTGGGCGTGCGCGACCGCGTCCACGAACAGGGCGCCCTCCCGGGTCGCACGGGAGACCGAGAAGCTGCCCAGGTACGCGCCGTCGCGCTCGAGCGCCGCGATGTTCTCCAGGACGAGGCCGTGGCTCACCCCGTGGTACGCGTCCACGCCGAAGCCGAGCGAGAGGACCAGGCGTTCGGGCACGTCGAGCCCATGGAGCGCGGCAACGCTCGTCAGGTCCTCCTCGGGTGTGCCGAGCCCCGATTCGTCGCCCCGCATGAGGATGTCGGTGCCGCCGTCGACAAGGACGACCGCGTCGATCCGGTGCCGCTCGATCAGCGACCGGTAGGCGGCGCGCAGCGGCTGCACTCCGACGCGTGGCAAGGCGTGGACCGTGCTCGGGTAGCCGTGGCGGTCGAGCCACTGGGCGAGGGTGCGCTCCGGGAAGTAGGTCTGGTGCAGCGCGGTGGTGGGCGTGACGATCGCGACGTCCGGGGCGAGCCAGGCTTCGAGTGGCAGCCCTTCGACCGCGCTGAAGGACAGGTTGGCGAGATGGACCTCCTTGCCCTGGTGGAGCAGCGAGAGGGCTACGGGGAGCCCGGCGTAGATGTCGAAACCGCCGCCCGCGCCCGCGACGAGGATGCGCTCGGCGGATTCCAGGCGTGCGAAGAGAGGGTTGAGATGCAGCGCGGTCATGTCGGTCATTGTGCGGAACGAGGGGCTGATCGGCTTGCGAATTCATGTGCGAACGAGGCGCACGATGGGGTGTGACAACGGGTATCGCCTTCTGCCGGAGAGTGACCAGGGCCACGTTCGGGGCCGTACGATGGCGCGGTGCTGGTCAAGTGGATTCGCTGCACCGTGGTGGACCGTCGAGGGTTCGAGCGGGGGCAGCGGAAGTGGGCGGGGCTGCTGGGTGAGCCGGGATTCCGGGGACAGGGCGGGGGGTGGAGCCGGCGGCGGCCGGATGTCGCCCATGTCTTCGCGTTCTGGGAGACCCGTGCGTTCTACGACTCCTTCATGGCGCGTTCGCACGACCGGCTGGCGGCCGCACAGTCAGGCACGTTCAAGGACAGCCAGGTCAAGCTCTTCGACCATCGTTTCGACGTGAAGACGGGCTTCGAGCCCCGCTTCACCGACGCCGACGTCGTACGTGTCGCCCACTGCAAGGTGCACGAGCACAAGGTCGAGCACTTCTCGCTGATGCAGGAGAAGGTGTGGAACCCGGCGATGGCGGGGTCGCCGGGGATGGTGCGCGGACTGTTCGGCGCGGCGCCCGGTAACGAGTTCCTGGTGCTGTCCATGTGGCAGTCCGCCGCGGAGCACGGCAAATACCGCGTGGAGCGGGTGGAACGGCTCTCGTTGCGCGCGCAGACAGAGGCGGACGTCGCGGCCCTGGCAGGGGACGTCGTGGGGCTCGAACCCTCCTGGACGGTGTGACGGGACGGCGTGATCGCGGCCGGCGGCACTCCATGGGATGACACGCCGGACGAAGGTCGGACAACTGCTCGACCGGGCCCTTCTGGATCTAGGGTTTGTCATATGGCACGACCGCGGCGCATCGTTCTTGTCCGGCACGGCGAGTCGGAGGGGAACGCCGACGACTCGGTGTACGAGCGAGTGCCCGATCACGCCCTGCGGCTCACCGAGCGCGGGTGGCGCCAGGCCGATGAGGCCGGGGAACGGCTGCGGGAGACGTTCGGGCGGGAACACGTCAGCGTCTATGTGTCGCCGTACCGCCGAACCCATCAGACGTACCGGGCTTTCCGCCTCGACCCGGAGCTCGTGCGGGTCAGGGAGGAGCCCAGACTGCGCGAGCAGGACTGGGGGAACTGGCAGGACAGGGACGACGTACGGCTGCAGAAGACCTATCGCGACGCCTACGGGCACTTCTTCTACCGCTTGCCTCAGGGCGAGTCGGGGGCCGATGTGTACGACAGGGTGGGGGCGTTCCTGGAGAGCCTCTACCGGAGCTTCGAGGCGCCGGACCACCCGCCCAACGTCCTGATAGTCACCCATGGGCTGACCATGCGGCTGTTCTGCATGCGGTGGTTCCACTGGACGGTGGCCGAGTTCGAGTCGCTCTCCAACCCGGACAACGGAGAGATCAGGATGCTGCTGCTCGGTGAGGACGGGCGCTACACACTGGACAGGCCGTTCGAGCGGTGGTGCATCCCCGAGTCGTACGGGGACCACCGGATAGAGTGGCCGAGCGATGACCGCTGATTCCTTTCCCGCCTCTCCCGACGCTGCCGGCTCCTCCGGCTCCTCCGGTTCCTCCGATGTTTCAGAGTCGCCCGAATCTGTCGACCGGCGCTTCGCCCGCGCCCTGGCCAGCCTCCGGGGGCTGTCAGTGGGCGATGCCCTGGGCTCCCAGTTCTTCGTCCCCGCGAACTATCCGCTGCTGAAGCGGCGCGAGCTGCCGTCCGGTCCCTGGCAGTGGACCGACGACACCGAGATGGCGTGCTCCGTGGTGGCCGTGCTCGCCTCCCACGGCCGGATCGACCAGGATGAGCTCGCCCGTTCCTTCGCCGATCACCATGACTTCGACCGCGGCTACGGGCCTGCGGTCAACCGGATGCTCCGGTTGATCCGCGAGGGCGCCGACTGGCGTGAACTCGCCGCGGCGTTGTTCAACGGCCAGGGCTCGTGGGGCAATGGTGCGGCAATGCGGATCGCCCCGCTCGGCGCCTGGTACGCCGACGATCCGGAGCAGGCCACGCACCAGGCCGAGATCTCCTCATACACGACGCACCAGCATCGCGAGGCCGTGGTGGGCAGCATGGCGGTCGCGGCGGCCGCGGCGCTGGCCGCCTCCCCGGCAGGGCCGCCCACGCCCACCGAGCTGCTGGACGGGGTCGTCGCCCTCGTGCCGCGCAGTGCGGTGGGAGCAGGGCTGCGCAGGGCGCGGGACATGCTGGACTACGGCGACGCGGGCACGGTCGCCGCGGTGCTCGGCAGCGGGCGGCGTACGAGTGCGCACGACACGGTGCCGTTCGCCCTCTGGTCGGCCGCCCGTGCGCTCGGCGACTTCGAGCAGGCCTTCTGGACGACCGCCCAGGTGGGCGGGGACGTCGACACGACCTGCGCGATCGTCGGGGGAGTGGTCGCCACGACGGAGGCCGGGGCTCCGCCGGCGGACTGGCTGGACAGGACCGAGGCCCTGCCGGCCTGGCTGCCGACCCGCGTGGGCTGAGCTCCGGCCGACACGGCTGGTCGGTGAACCGGCTGCACGGCTGGAGGGGCGGCGGCGCGGCGTCCCGCGGTGCGGCGCGGACGGGGGGCGGCGCGGCGTCCCGCGGTGCGTCGCGGAGGGGCGACAGTGCGGCGTCCCGCGGTCCGGCGTCGCGTTCGGCGGTGCGGAACCGGCCTCGGGCAGGGCCTGCGTGGCCCCGGGGATCCCGACGGCCGGGCAGCGCCACGCGTCGCACGGCGCGCGGAGGCAGGTCGCCTGGCAGTGCCGTCCCACTGTCACGGTCCTGCCACAGCATGGCCGCGGACGACCGAGCCGGTTTGCGGAGGGCTAGCCTGTCGGCCACGCCGCTGCGTTGATCATTACCGGCGTGCGCCAACGAGACGCCGGGTCCGCTGCGCCGCCACGAGGCAGGGCACGGGGCACCCGGCCGGGAGGGGGTCCCGTGTCAGACGTACCGTCCACACCATCCGGCCTCGGGCCGGAGCCGGAAGACCGGTCCGACGGCAAGGAGTCAGGCCTGCGCCGGAGCGAGGCCCGGGACCCTGCCTCGGGACCGCAGCCGGTGCCGGGTGCTGCCTCGGAGCCGGAGCCGGAGCCGGGTCCGGGCGCTGCCGTGGTCCAGGGCCCTGGCCCGGACGCGGTTCGGGACCGAATACCGGATCAGGAGCGAGGCCAGGGGAAGCAGTCGGGTCCGGGCACGGCCCCTGATCGGACCGAGGAGAGGGATCCCGGACAGGCGTCCCCCGGGGCGCGCGCCTCGGCCACGCTTGCGTCGCAGCACCCGTCCGCCCCGGTTCCGCAGTCGGTGCCGGGCCCGGTACAGGTGTCCCCGCCCTGGCCCCACCCCGCGCAGCCCTGGCCGCCGAAGACGCCGCCTGCCAAGTCCCGGCTCGACGCGATACGGCCCGGCCCACCCGCACCCGTGCGCGCGGCCACCCTCTGGTGTGCCCTCGCCGCCGCGCTGCTCAGTGCACTGCTGCTCGGCGACGGGCTCGGCGTCAATCTGCTGATCGTGGCCGTGCCGACCGCACTCGCCGCATTCTTCGCAGCTCAGGCGGCCGGCCGACGGCTCCGCCCGTGGACTGCGGTCTGGGCGCTGGCCACCCTGGGCCTGTTCGCCGTTCCCGCACTTCGCGACGCAGGCTGGCCCACCTTCCTGGCAGTCGTCTCCGCGCTCGCGGTCGGCTCGCTGGCCCTGCACGGTGGCCGCAGCTGGCCGGGCGTGGTCTTCGGATCGGTGGGCCTGTTCGACTCGATCGGCTCCGGAGCGGCCTGGGGCTGGCGAGGGCTGCGTGAGCGGGCGGACGGTTCGCGCGGCCGCTGGGGCCCCGTGGTCCGGACGATCGCCGTCGCGGCGGCGCTGCTCGTCGTGTTCGGCGCCCTTTTCGCCGGAGCCGACGCGGCCTTCGCGGATCTGCTCGGCGAGCTGATCCCCGATGTCTCGTTCGTCGACGGCCCCTGGCGGTTCTTCCTCTTCGTGGTCGGCCTCGTCGGCGCACTCGCCGCGGCCCGCACGGCCGCCGCCCCGCTGCGCTGGGACCGTCTCACCCTGCACCCGGGCAAGGCCAGGGGCCGGTTCGAGTGGGCGCTGCCCCTCGTCGTCCTCAACCTCCTCTTCGCCGCCTTCAACACGGTCCAGCTCGCCGTCCTCTTCGGGGGCTATGACAAGGTCCTCAGCGAGACGGGACTGACCTACGCGGAGTACGCCCGGCAGGGCTTCTGGCAGCTTCTCTGGGCCACCCTGCTCACGCTGGTCGTCATCGGGCTCGCCCTGCGCTGGGCCCCGCGCGACGGCGCCCGCGACCGCGTCCTGGTGCGCTCGGTGCTCGGCACCCTGTGCGTGCTCACCCTGGTCGTCGTGGCGTCCGCGCTGCGCAGGATGGACCTGTACGTCGACGCGTACGGGCTGACACGGCTGCGCGTCTCCGTGGCAGCGATGGAACTGTGGCTCGGCCTGGTGATCGTGCTGATCATCGCGGCCGGGCTCTTCGGCGGCCGCTGGCTGCCCCGCGCCGTCGCGGGCAGCGCCGCGGCCGCGGTGCTGGCCTTCGGCCTCGCGTCCCCGGACGCCCTGATCGCCGAGCGGAACGTACAGCGCTACGAGGCGACCAAGAAGATCGATGTCGACTATCTGCGCGATCTTTCGGCGGATGCCGTGCCCGCCCTCGACCGGCTGCCCGAGCCGGTGCGCTCGTGCACGCTGCAGTCGATCCAGACCCGCTCGCGCGAGGACGAACCCTGGTACGCCACCAGTTGGGGTGAGGAGCAGGCCCGGTCGATCTTCAAGGAGCGGCCTGCCAAGCTCGACAGGACCGGCTGCCCATGGGCGGACGGACCGTACGGCGAGGAGCGCGACGAATACGACGAGGACGCCGAGTTCGGCGACGGCGGCAGCGACGAGGAATACGACCCGGGTACCGGCATGGACTGAGGACCGACGGACAACAGGTGTGCGGTCCGTCCCTCCGCGGGCGGACCGCGCACCGTCGTTCAGGCGGCTCGCTACGCGGCGGGACCGGCTGCCCCCGCCGTGCCGCTCAGCGCTTCCAGGTCGCTCTTGCGGACACGTATCACCACGATCGCCGTGAGCAGGGCCAGCAGCACCATGGCGACCGCTGCCGTGAACGACGTCGAGATGCCTTCGGTCAGCACCTCGTGGCCCCAGGGTGCGGGCAGCTCCTGCGTCTTGGCGAACTCCGCCTGCTGTTCCGGCGTCGCCTGGGCCAGGAAGGACGGAACCTGCTTCTCCGCTTCGTTCCGGCTGGCCGTGCCGAACACCGTCACCAGGATGGACAGTCCCAGCGATCCGCCCACCTGCTGGGTCGCATTGAGCAGTCCGGATGCCGCGCCCGCCTCGTGCTGGGCGACGCCGGAGACGGCGGTCAGGGTCAGCGTCACGAAGTTGAGGCCCATCCCGAATCCGAAGAGCACCATCGGGCCGAGGACCCCGCTCACGTACGAGCTGTCCGGGCTGATCAGGGTCTGCCAGAAAAGGCCGATCCCGGTGATCGCGGAACCCGTGACCATGAACGGTTTGGGGCCCAGCACCGGTAGCAGCCGCTGGGAGAGCCCTGCGCCCGTGATGATGGCGACCGTGACGGGAAGGAACGCCAGACCGGCCTCGATCGGGCTGTAGCCGAGCACGTTCTGGACGAACAGCACGATGAAGAAGAACATGCCGAACATCGCCGCGGCCAGGCTCAGCATGATGACGTACGTACCCGACCGGTTCCGGTCGGCGAACATCCTGAGCGGAGTGATAGGTTCCCGCGCCCGCGACTCGACGACCGCGAAGGCCGCGAGCAGCACCACCGCAGCGCCGAAGGAGCCGAGCGTGAGCGAGTCCCGCCAGCCTTCCTCCGAGGCGCGGATGAACCCGTAGACCAGCGAGGCCATACCGGCGGTGGAGGTCAGTGCGCCCGCTATGTCGAAGCGGCCGGGGTGGCGCTCCGACTCGCTGATGTACAGCGGCGCGAGGAACGCGATCAGGATGCCGATCGGTACGTTGACGAACAGCACCCAGCGCCAGTCGAGCCACTCCGTGAGCATGCCGCCGGCCAGCAGGCCGATCGCGCCACCGCCCGCGGAGACGGCGGCGAAGACGCCGAACGCCCGGTTCCGTTCCGGTCCTTCGGGGAACGTCGTCGTGATCAGGGCGAGCGAGGTGGGCGATGCGATCGCGCCGCCGACGCCCTGGAGCGCCCGCGCGGCGAGCAACTGCCACGGCTCTTGCGCGAGTCCGCCGAGCAGCGAGGCGAGCGTGAAGACCAGGATGCCGGCCATGAACACCCGCCGGCGGCCCAGAATGTCGCCCGCGCGACCGCCGAGCAGCAGCAGGCCGCCGAAGGTCAGGGTATAGGCGCTGAGTACCCAGGAGAGGTCGGTGGTGGAGAAGCTGAGCGCGTCCTGGATATGCGGAAGCGCGATGTTCACAATCGTCGCGTCGAGTACCACCATGAGTTGGCAGGCGGCGATGACGGTGAGGGCTATTCCCGGACGCCCCTCCCGGCGGGCCGCGCCCGGCTTTGGCTGTGATTGGAGCTGAGAGGTTGTCACTATGGTCCCCCCACACTTGAGTTAGTGAACGGATCCGTTCACTGTGTCCTCAACGGTAGTGAGTCCCCGACAGTGAACGCAAGCGTTCACTGGAGCTACCGCATTGCTGCGATGGAGAGTTGTTGATGGATACTTCGCGATCCGCGGCCACCGCTCGGCCGCGGTCGATGTCGTGTCGACGCCGCGGACCTGTGTTGGAGCGGGCGATCCTCGACGCCGCGCTCGACCAGCTGAGCACCGTCGGCTGGAACGGGCTGACCATGGAGGGAGTCGCCGCCGGTGCCCGGACCGGCAAGGCCGCGGTCTACCGCCGCTGGCCGTCCAAGGAGGACCTCGTCGCGGACGCCCTGCAGGCCGGAATCCCCAGCCTCGGCGACGCGCCCGATCACGGGAGCGTCCGCGAGGACCTCTACCAGCTCTGTCGGAGGGTGCGCGCGGCCATGTACTCCAAGCCGGGGTACGCGCTGCGCTCGGTCCTTCACGAATGCGATACGTCCACGGCCGAGCGCTTCCACGCACTGATCCTGAGCGGGGTCATCGAACCCTCGATCCGGCTCTTCGAGGAGGTGGTGCACCGAGGTATCGCACGGGGTGACGTGCGTGCCGACGCCACCGGCAGCCTGGTCTGCGACGTGATCCCGGCGATGATGATGTATCGCTCCAAAGTGTGCGGAAGCGAATGGGGTGATGCGGATATCGCGGCGATGATCGATCAGGTCATGGTGCCCCTGCTGCGCCCTCGCGCCGGCTGAACCCGGGGGAGCGTCCTCGGAACGGGATCCGGGGTGTTGCGGCACGTCCGGGCGGCGTAACCTGACTGGCGCCATGCCGTACGAACCACCCACCCACACCGTTGAGCGCTCGCTCCGGGCCACCACCGGTGCCAAGATCATTGTCGGAGTCGACGAGGTCGGGCGCGGGGCGTGGGCCGGGCCGGTCACGGTGTGCGCCGCCGTCACAGGGCTGCGTCGGCCCCCTGCCGGTCTCACCGACTCCAAGCTGCTCACCCCCAAGCGCCGTACGGAGCTGGCGGGAGAGCTGGAGGGGTGGGTCACGTCGCACGCCCTCGGGCACGCGTCCCCGGCGGAGATCGACACGCTCGGGATGACCGCGGCGCTGAGGCTCGCAGCCGTGCGCGCCCTGGACGCCCTGCCGGTGCGTCCCGACGCGGTCATCCTCGATGGCAAGCACGACTACCTGGGTCTGCCCTGGCGCGTTCGTACGGTCATCAAGGGCGACCAGTCCTGCGTCGCGGTCGCAGCCGCCTCGGTGATCGCCAAGGTGCGCCGGGACGCCATGATGACCGAGCTGGGGCTGGAGCCGGTGTGTGAACCCTTCGGTTTCGCGGAGAACGCCGGCTATCCCTCGCCGGTGCACAAGGCAGCACTCGCCGAGCTGGGCCCCACGCCGTACCACCGGGTCTCCTGGGCCTTCCTCGACGCGCTGCCGCAATGGCGGCACCTGAAGAAGGTCCGGGTCTCCCCGGAGGCGGCCGCTCTGGAGAGTGGGGGCCAGCTCGGCTTCGACTTCTGATCCGGCCGGTCGACCCGACCGCCGTGCGAGCCGGACGACGAGTCCGGCCGCACTCATGTGCGCACCCGCCGATGCCAGACGCAACAGCGTTTGATAGATATCCACCCATGCCTCTCATCCCCGAGGAGCCTCAGATTCACGAGAGTGCCCAGGGTCCCCGCGCTACTCCGGCCGCCGGCCGCACCGCGCCGACCCCCCGTCCCGTACCCGGTCCGCGTACCGCGGCCGCCCCCCGTCCCGGTCGCCCGGGTCCCGGTCCGGCCCGGCCCACACCGCCTGCGCAGCGCGCGCACGCCCCTGTCGGGCAGAGCGCGTCGTCGCGGCAGGAGAAACGTTCCGCACCGCAGATCCAGCTGATCCCGGCCACCGCCACGGGCGCGCTCGACGCCGCAGACGAGGCCGTCGACCTGCTGCTCGACTCCGGTCGGGCACCCGGCGATGTCCTGGTGCTCACCACCGGTGAGCAGCACCCGTGGGCCGCGCACGAGCTGTCCTTCGGCGAGACCGCCTACTGGGCGCAGCACGACGCTCGTGACGACGTCTTCTACGCGGACGCCGCCTCGGCGGGCCGCGCGTCGACCCGGCCCGTGGTCGTCGTCGCCGTCAATGGCGGCAGCGACGACGTGACCGCCCAGGCCCTGCCTGTCGCCATGAGCCGCGCAGGAGCGCTGCTCATCGTGTGCGGCGACCCGCAGCGCATCAACGCCGTACTCGGCGCGGGCGTCTGAGCCTTCGCCGCGCCGGTGTCACGGCGCCGCCCGCGCCTTGTGCGTGGTGCGGTCGTCGTGCCCTGGCCGGCCGTGCACCGCGGCCGGTCGCTTCGACGTACGCGCCCGGGCGGCCCCGAGGTACGGGACCCCCGGAGCGGTGCTGGTACCGGTGCCGACGCCCGTGGCCGTGTGGCTCAGCGGGCCGCCGTGCGGCGGAGGACCTCGGCCGCCCCGCTCGCTGTGCGCAGCGGGAGCACCGCCGGATCCGGTACCTGGTCGCCGAAGCCGCCGGGTCGGGACTCGGAGTTGGGCCGGCGCCCGCCGCGCCCCTCACCGAGCACCTGCCACCCTGCGCGCGTCAGCGTGATGTACGCGCCGCAGCGGAGCCCGTGCAGGGTGCAGGCGTCGCGCAGCCCCCACATCCATGCTCCGTCCTCCTCCGTCCAGCGCTCGTCGCCGTCGCGGCAGTAGAGCAACACCGCGGTGCGAACCGGGGTGCGGCGGCGCAGATCGTGCGGGATGACCCGGCGCAGCTGGGCGAGCACCGCGTTACGGAACTCCCAGCCGTCGGCGGGGACGCCGCGCCGGGCGAACGAGGCGCTGGCCGCGAGTCGTTCCTCCTGGTCGAGCACGGCCACGACGGCCGTCGACGGAGTCGGCCTGTGCCGGCTGTGCAGGCCGCTGACGACGTCACGGGGGTTGCGCAGCAGGGGTATCCCGGCTGCCGCCCACTCGGCGGGCTCCAGCATCCTGACGAGGCTCGCGGAATTGGCCGATCCGTTGATCGAAGTGGCTGCGGACGAAGCGAATCCGAAGGTCACGTTCCTCCCTTCGCATACGCGCCCACAGTGCGGGCAGGGGTCGGTGAGGCGCACCGCAGCACAGCCCTTGCGGACCGCGAGCGAGCCGTGCGGGGATGGCTCCAATTCTTGCGGGCCTGCGGGCGAGCGGCAACGAGCAATTGAGTCCGCTGACTGGAATAGGGAGGTATGACGCTCATATCCCTGCCCAATCGGGCCAAGTGCCACGCCCTTTCAGGCTTGAACCGCGAGGACCAGCGGAAACACCCCCTTTGCTCCGGCTCGGCGCAGCAGCCGTGACGCGACGGCCAGCGTCCAGCCGCTGTCCGAGAGATCGTCGACGAGCAGCACCGGCCCGGCCGCCGACTCGACCGCCGTGGCGAGTGCAGGCGGAACGATCAGCGCATCGTGCAGCCCCCGTACCCGCTGTGCACTGTTCGTCCGCGAGATGTGTGTGACTTGCGCATCCGGCGCGTATTCGACGGTGCCCAGCAGCGGCAGACGACCGACCTCGGCGATCCGGGACCCGAGCGAGGCGACGAGCCGCGGCTTGCTCCGCGAGGCGATCGTGACCACTCCCACCGGGCGGGGCGGTGCGTCGTCGGCTCCTGACGACCAGCCGCCGGGCCCCTTCGCCCAGTCGGCCAGCACACTCACGACCGCGTTCACCACGTCGTCCGGAACCTGTCCGTCCGGGGCCTGCGGGGCAAGCATCGGGCGCAGCCGGTTCCCCCATCCGATGTCGGAGAGCCGCCCCAGCGCCCGACCCGTGAAGGACTGCTCGCCGACCGGGATACGGCCCTTCAGATCGACGCCGACGGCCGCCAGCCCGGTGGGCCACATCTTGCGCGGCTCCACCTCAACACCGGGCCGACCGAGCTCCCCACGCGCCGCGTCCAGCGCCCCCGTCGACACGCCGGCGTCGAACCGGGCCCCCGCGCAGTTGTCGCAGCGGCCGCACGGAGCAGCCTCCTCGTCGTCCAGCTGCCGCCGCAGGAACTCCATTCGGCAGCCCACCGCCGACGCGTAGTCACGCATCGCCTGCTGCTCGGCCTCCCGCTGCCGTGCCACCCAGGCGTAGCGCTCCGCGTCGTACGCCCAGGGCTCGCCCGTCGTCGTCCAGCCGCCCTTCACGCGGCGCACTGCTCCGTCGACGTCGAGCACCTTGAGCATCGTCTCCAGCCGCGTGCGCCGCAGCTCGACCAGGGGCTCGAGCGCGGGCAGCGAGAGCGGCCTGCCCGCTTGGGCCAGCACGTCCAGGGTGCGCCGCACGAGATCCTCCGGGGGGAAGGCGACCGAGGCGAAATACTGCCAGATCGCCTCGTCCTCCTTGCCCGGCAGAAGCAGCACATCGGCGTGCTTCACGCCTCGCCCGGCACGGCCGACCTGCTGGTAGTAGGCGATGGGGGAGGAAGGTGAGCCCAGATGGACGACGAATCCGAGGTCCGGCTTGTCGAAGCCCATGCCCAGGGCGGAGGTGGCCACCAGGGCCTTCACACGGTTGGCGAGCAGATCGTCCTCGGCCTGCTGCCGGTCCGCGTTCTCCGTACGCCCCGTGTACGACGCCACGGTGTGGCCGCAGTGCCGAAGGTATGCCGTGACCTCCTCGGCCGCCGCGACCGTGAGCGTGTAGATGATGCCGGAGCCGGGCAGGTCGCCGAGGTGGTCGGCCAGCCAGGCCAGACGGTGTGCCGCATCGGGGAGTTGCAGCACGCTCAGGCTGAGGCTCTCCCGGTCGAGCGCACCGCGCAGGACCAGCGCGTCGGTGCCCGCGCCCGTCCCGAGCTGCTCGGCGACATCCGCGGTCACGCGGGCGTTGGCGGTGGCTGTCGTCGCGAGCACCGGAACTCCCGGCGGCAGATCGGCGAGCATCGTGCGCAGCCGCCGGTAGTCCGGCCGGAAATCATGGCCCCAGTCCGAGATGCAGTGTGCCTCGTCGACGACCAGGAGCCCGGTCGCGGCTGCGAGCTTGGGCAGGACCTGGTCCCGGAAGTCCGGGTTGTTGAGCCGCTCCGGGCTGACCAGCAGCACATCGACCTCGCCGGCGGTGACCTCCGCCTGGATCGTGTCCCACTCCTCCGTGTTCGACGAGTTGATCGTCCGGGCGCGGATGCCCGCCCGGGCCGCGGCCTCCACCTGATTGCGCATGAGCGCGAGCAGTGGCGAAACGATCACGGTCGGACCGCTGCCGCGCTCCCTCAGCAGTGAGGTGGCGACGAAATACACGGCGGACTTGCCCCACCCGGTCCGCTGCACCACCAGCGCCCTGCGCCTGTCGGCGACGAGTGCCTCGATCGCACGCCACTGGTCCTCGCGCAGCCTGGCGGAGCCGGTGATGTCTCCGACGAGGCGCGTGAGGACGGAGTCGGCGGAGGCTCTCAGATCTGCGCGCTCTGTGTTGGTCATGCCCCCATGCAACCCGATGGCACGGACAATGCGCGAACGCCGCCGCTGCCCTGTGGATAACGTTATCCACAGGGCTGGCGGGGATTTCTTGATCACGGGACCGTCGAGGCATGCGAAACAGCAACGAACCCAACGAGTCTCATGAATGCCACGAGTCCCACGGCCGAGCCGCTGAGTCCCACGGCCGGGCTGCGGAGTCCCATGGCCGGGCCGCTGAGTTTCAGGCCGGCGTGCCCCGCAACCTGCCCGCCGAGCCTCACAGGCCGGCCGGTGAGCCCCACGAGGGGGAAGGTGAGCCCCTCACTCGGGCCGGTGAGCCCGGCGGACGCGCCGACGAGCCGTCCATCACCCTGCGTGGACCGGCCGAGCTCGCCGATGCCCTGCCATATCTGATGGGTTTTCACCCGACCGATTCGGTGGTCATGGTCGCGCTCCACGGCCCGCGAGGTCGCTTCGGCGGGCGGCTCAGGATCGGTATTCCCGCCACTCAGCGGGAGTGGCTGCCGGTGGCCGAGCAGCTTGCGGAGTGCCTCGTCGAAGCCGGTGAGCGGCGTGGGGCCAGGCCGGACGGCATTGTCGTCTTCCTGTGCCAGGACCCAGGGGAGGGGGAGACGGGCCGCGTGGTGATGGAGCGGCTTCGGCCGCTTGCGCAGTGGCTGCGGACGGCCTGCGGATCGCTCGACGTGCCGGTGTACGAAGCACTGTGCATCTCCGACGGCCGCTTCTGGTCCTACTGCTGCCCGGATTCCCGGTGCTGTCCGGCGGAGGGGACGGCCATGGCGATGCAGGGCACTTCCGTGATGGCCGCGGCCGCCGCCTATGCCGGGATCCAGGTGAGGGGGTCGCTCCGGGACATGGAGGAACGTCTGGAGGCGCGGACGTCCCTTTCGGTCGAGCAGGAGCGCTCGCTGGACGACACGGCTTCCGCCCTGGTGCCCAGGATTCTGGATCAGGGAAGCCGGGAGCAGGTCGGTGAGGAGACGCTGCGGCTCGCCCGCCGGCTGATGGAGCGGCTGGGGGAGAAGGCCACTCTGGGGGTCGGATGGCCGGAAGCGGACGCGACGGACGACAGACTCCTCTCGCACGACGAGGCGGCCGCTGTCATCCTCGGCCTCCAGGACCGGGACACCCGGGACCGTGCCGCGGCCTGGATGGAGGGGCCTGAGGCGGACCGGGCACTGCGGCTCTGGCGGGCGCTGGCCCGGCGCTGCGTCAGGCGGTACGCGGAGTACGCGGCCGCACCGCTTGCCCTGGCCGGGTGGGTCGCCTGGTCGACGGGGGATGAGCCCGCTGCCCGGGTCGCACTCAGTCTCGCCCTGCGCGCCGACCCGGAGTACGTATTCGCGCGGCTGCTCCACCAGGCGTGCAACGACGGGCTGGATCCGGAGTCGCTACGTCGCTGCCTGCGCGGGGAGCGCGCATCGGAGGAGGTCACCGACCGAGCCGAAGCCGGGTCCGCGGTGGGGGCCGACTCGGGTGGCCGGACGGCGACGCCGTCGTCCCGGCCGCGCGCGGCGACGGGACGTCCGCTGGAAAAGGCCGTGAGGAAAAGGAAGATCCCGCAGCCCGGCCCTTCGGCGCCCGGGGCGGCCAACCCGGCCCGGCGCCGCCCCACCGCCCCGAGTTCGGGCACGACGGTCGGCAGGAACCGGGCGCGCACGATCGGTCAGGGCGGCGGGCGGCGCGATTCGGGAGATCAGCGATGACGGCCGTGACCCTTCCGGGTGCGGTGCCGTTCATATGTGTGGCGGTGTCGTTCGACCCGTGACGCCGTCCTCGCAGCGGCTGGCCTGAGCGCAACAGAAGGCAGCAGAATCCCCATGCCCCTCAGCGATCATCTTCCGTCCTCGGCCCAGGGTCAGCCATCCGCTTTGGCGCCTGCTGTGGGTCCGGCTCCAGGTACCCGCGCATTCACGCTCCGGTCCTCCGTGCCCGCCGCTACCTCCGGGCGGGCATTGCGTGCCACAGGGCCGCACCCGGAGCCGGGCCCTCGCACACGCCGGGCTTCGGGACGCCGGAGGGTCCATCTTCCGTACGGGTCGGCAGGCTCGGTCTCCGGGTGATCGACGAAGCCGCCGACGGACTTCAGTTGGGTGCGTGAAAGGGGAGCGTGAGGGGGATGGCCCCGACGATCGGCATGCGCAACGGAGTCCGTGAAGAAGTCGTTGTCACCGATCACGAAGGGAGTGTTTATCGTCAGGAAGACGACTATGATCGCGGCATGTCGCCCTACGACCCGTCGGCCTTCCCCCCCTTCGCCGTCACCGTCGACCTGGTCGTGCTCACCGTGCGTCGCCACGCGCTGTGCGCCCTGGTCGTACGCCGCGGGGAGCCGCCGTTCCAGGGTAGCTGGGCGCTGCCCGGGGGATTCGTACGGGCCGACGAGGATCTGGCGGCGGCAGCGGCACGAGAGCTCGTCGAGGAGACGGGGCTGTGTGTGCACGACCCCGGTTCGCCCGAGCCGGGCAACGGTGCCCATCTGGAGCAGCTCGCCACCTACGGCGACCCGAAGCGCGACCCACGTATGCGGGTGGTGAGCGTCGCCCACCTCGCGCTCTCCCCGGATCTGCCGTCGCCACGGCCGGGTGGCGACGCGAACAGTGCGCGCTGGGCGCCCGTCGAGACGCTGCTGAACCCGGAGAACGGCGGGCGCGAGGACGAGCCGCCCGCGGCGCTCGCCTTCGACCATGCGCAGATCCTGGCGGACGGCGTGGAGCGGGCCAGGTCCAAGATCGAGTACTCCTCCCTGGCAACGGCGTTCTGCCCGCCCGAGTTCACGGTGGGCGAGCTGAGGCGGGTGTACGAGGCGGTGTGGGGAGTGGCACTGGACCCGCGGAACTTCCACCGGAAGGTGACCGGGACGCCGGGCTTCCTGGTTCCGGCGGGCGGGACGACGACCCGCCAGGGCGGCCGACCCGCCCAGCTGTTCCGGGCCGGTGGAGCGACACTGCTCAACCCGCCCATGCTGCGGCCCGAGGTCTGAGTCCGCCGGATCGCCGTTCTGTCGTGGTCGGATCGGGGCCGGGCTGCGGCCCGACGTGCGCCGGCCGCGTCCGACGAGGTGGTGGGCCCGGGCCGTCGGCCCGTCGTCCTGCCTCCTCCACCCGGGTCAACTTGCCGGAGAAGTCGGAAATGTCGGGTTATCTTTCTGCGTACCTGCACGCGACCGCGTACCCGCCCTGCCCGCTGAGCGGTCTCACCTCCTGCGAGAGAAGCGATGCTCAAGGTCATCGGACTCACCAGCACCCCCGGCCGGGACGCCGCGCGCGCCGTGGACGACCTGACCTTCGAGGCGCTGCCTGGCACCGTCACCGCACTGCTGGGCGCGCCGGGCTCCGGCAAGACCGCGGCTCTGCGCCTGATGCTCGAACTCGAGGCGGGCCGCGGGCTCGCCTGCTTCCGGGGCCGCCCCCTGCACCGCATCGCCCGCCCCGAGCATGAGGTGGGGGCACTGCTCGGCGATGTGCCCGGGCATCCGGCCCGTACGGTGCGTGGCCAGCTCCGTATGCTCTGTGCCGCCGCCGGGGTGCCCGCATCACGCGCCGACGACATGCTGGAGGCCGTCGGGATCGGAGCTCTGCGCGACAGCAGGCTCGGCAGCCTCTCCCTCGGGATGGACCGCAGACTCGGCCTGGCCTGCGCCTTGTTGGGGGACCCGCACACACTGCTGCTCGACGATCCCGCCAAGGGGCTGTCCCTCGGAGAGAGCGGCTGGCTGTTCGGGCTGCTGCGGGCTCATGCGGCGCACGGTGGCACGGTGCTGTACACCACCGACGACCCCAAGGAGGCTGCCCGGACCGCCGATCGCGTCGTCACCCTCGACGGAGGCCGACTCGTCGCCGACCAGGACGTCGCCGAATTCGCCCGCACTCGGCTGCGGCCGCGCGTCGTGGTCGGGACCCCGCACGCCGCCCGGCTCGCCGCGATCGTCAGCCGCGAGGCCCGGGCCGCGCGACGCTCCGTCGAAGTGGTCACCGAACACGGCAACCGGCTGTCCGTCTTCGGCAGCAGCTGCGCCGAGATCGGCGAGACCGCCTACCGGCACGGCATTCTCGTCCATCAGCTCGCCGACGAGATCGGCGCCCCCGCCCCCACTCCGAGTCCCGCCCCCGCCCCGGCCCCGGACGCCCCCGTCATCCCCACCCACACCTCCACGTCCACGCCGCCACCTTCCGAGTCCGCACGCACCGGCACTGGCACCGGCACCGGCACTGGCACCGAGGCCGACGCCGACGCCGGGACGCCTCTGTCTCCGCTCCACCTCCGCCCGCCGCGCACGCCCCTGCAGCCCGTGCGCTACGAGCTCCGCCGTCTCATCGGCGTCCCGGCAACCCATCTGATCGGGGCGGCCGTTCTCGTCGTCTCGGCCGGCATCTCGGTCCTGCTCGCCCGCACCGGCGGCACCCCGCAGCCGAGCCTCCTCGCCGCCTGGCCGGAGCTCTTGCCGCTGCCGCCCGCCGCCCTCGGTGCCGGACTGCTCGGCGCCCTCTCCTTCGGCGACGAGTTCCGTTACCCCGCCCTCGCGTCCGGTTGCGGGACCGTGCCGCGCCGCCTCGGGCTGCTGCTCGCGAAGCTCGGGGTCACGGCGGTGGCAGCGCTCGTGCTCGGTTTTCTCGTCGCCGTAATCGACCTGCAGGTGCTCCGCCTCGCGTACGGAGGTGACTTGGCGTCCGTCCCCGAAAACTGGGACGCACTGTCGGCGAGTTGGTCCGGCCTGGTGGTGGGCTGTGCCTGGTCGGGGCTGCTCGCCGCAGGGATCTTCCGGTTCACCGCCGCGGGAGTGGCGGCCGTGCTCGCCGTACCGCTGATGGTCGTGCCGCTCGTGCAGAAGGCACTTGCGGGACCATCCGCGCGCTCGATCGCCGGATTCCCGGCCCGCTTGCGCGAGCTGGTCTGGCTGCAGTGGCCGTACGAGGTGGACCGCTGGCTGCTCGCAGGACTGCGCATGCTCACCCAACCTGTGGGTGCGGCACTGGCGTTGTCGCTGTCCGCGCTGCTCTGCGGATATCTGCTCACGGGTCCTCGCGGCAGGGCCCGTTGGTGGCAGAAACGGCGTCCGAAAGCAATGAGCGCCACGCAACTCCCCGGGGAATGACTGATTTCTCCTGATAAGTCGTCAATTGTGGAGTGGGCTGCGATCACCCTTTCGTGTGCTTTTCACCAAAGACCTCAAGGGGCGGGAGAGGCGCGCCGACAAAGGATGCGTGAGTACCCTTGCGCACACCATGATGACCGCCGCCCGCCCCGCCGACTCCGGCCTCGCCGGTCCGGGCGATCTCGACCGTTACCCCTACCCGGAGGTGCCCGGCGTCGACCGTGTGGACCGCGTCGGACCCTCGGCCTGGGACACCTCGGACGCCGACCTGGGCCGGGCGGCCGGCCGCCGCGCGGCGGGCAGCCGGGGCCGCGGACTCCACGGCCAACTCGTCCAGCAGCTCGGTCAGATGATCGTCTCCGGCGACCTCGGGGCCGACCGTCCGCTCGTACCCGAGGAGATCGGCCAGCGCTTCGAGGTCTCCCGGACCGTCGTCCGGGAATCGCTCCGCGTCCTCGAGGCCAAGGGCCTCGTCAGCGCCCGCCCGAACGTGGGCACCCGGGTGCGTCCCGTCAGCGACTGGAATCTGCTGGACCCCGACATCATCGAGTGGCGCGCCTTCGGCCCGCAGCGCGACGACCAGCGCCGCGAGCTCACCGAGCTCCGCTGGACGATCGAGCCCCTCGCCGCCCGTCTCGCCGCCGGACACGGCAGGGAGGACGTGCAGCAGCGCCTCGGCGACATGGTGGAGATCATGGGTCACGCGCTCACTCAGGGTGATGGGATCACCTTCGCGCGGGCCGACGCCGAGTTCCACTCCCTCCTGATCCAGGTCGCCGGCAACCGCATGCTGGAGCACCTGTCCGGAATCGTCGCCGCCGCTCTTCAGGTGTCGGGGGGGCCGGCCGTCGGGTGCGACCGGGCCTCCGAGGCGTCCCTGACGCACCACGCCCGCATCGTCGACGCCCTCGCCGCCGGCGACGCGAACGGTGCCGAGGCGGCCATGCGTCAACTTCTCACCGTTCATCCGGAGGTGGAGCGCGTCGTGCCCGCCCCGCGCGAGCACTGACCGCAGACACGGCAGGTGTTCCACGGCGTACCCATCGTGTGTCGCCGGACCCTGGGGTCCGGCGACACGATCATGGAAACGTTCCAGCGGAAGGCTGTGCGATACGCCGCGTGAGCGCCGTCAGAGGAGCGCCCCCCAGCGGGCGACGGCCCGGCAGTGACGCCCGGGCAGGCGATTGTCGAGGCGATTGGGGAGCGAACTTCCCATTTGTTCGTTTCGTCGCACATGAGGTGTGACTCGGGCCACGCGGATTGGGCGTAACACTCCTCGAAACAGTGCGATGACCTAAGAGGTGACAGCCGCGGAGGGAATACAGACGTCATTCATGGCGCTGTCCAGCTCTGAGGCTCAGCCCGCGCCGTCGGTACATCCCCAACCGGCGGTCGTCGGCTCCGGCCCGATCATGGGCGGGGCCGGAAGCCGTTTCCATCGTTCCGAGAGGTTGTTCGTGTCGGCCAGCACATCCCGTACGCTCCCGCCGGAGATCGCCGAGTCCGAGTCTGTGATGGCGCTCATTGAGCGGGGAAAGGCTGATGGGCAGATTGCCGGCGATGACGTGCGTCGGGCCTTCGAGGCTGACCAAATTCCGCCAACCCAGTGGAAGAATGTTCTGCGCAGCCTCAACCAGATCCTCGAGGAAGAGGGTGTGACGCTGATGGTCAGTGCCGCGGAGTCGCCCAAGCGCACCCGCAAGAGCGTCGCAGCTAAGAGCCCGGCAAAGCGCACCGCCACCAAGACCGTCGCGGCGAAGACGGCCACGGCGAAGACCGTCGCGGCAGCCACCGCCGCACCGGCGGCCACGACCGAAGACATCGCGGCAGCCACGGCCGACGAGACCGGGGCGCCCGAGAAGAAGGTGGCCGCGAAGAAGACCGCGGCCAAGAAGACTGCGGCGACCAAGAAGACGGCCGCCAAGAAGACGACGGCCGCGAAGAAGACCACGGCTGCCGCCAAGAAGGACAGCGACGAGCTGCTCGAGGGCGAGGACGTGATCGAGGAGGCGCAGCCCGGCAAGGGCGGTGCCGACGAGCCCGAGGGCGCCGAGAGTGCGGGCTTCGTCCTCTCCGACGAGGACGAGGACGACGCTCCTGCGCAGCAGGTCGCCGCGGCCGGTGCCACCGCCGACCCGGTCAAGGACTACCTCAAGCAGATCGGCAAGGTCCCCCTGCTCAACGCCGAGCAGGAGGTCGAGCTGGCCAAGCGCATCGAGGCGGGTCTGTTCGCCGAGGACAAGCTGGCGAACTCCGACAAGCTCGCCCCGAAGCTCAAGCGCGAGCTGGAGATCATCGCCGAGGACGGGCGCCGCGCCAAGAACCACCTGCTCGAGGCCAACCTCCGACTGGTCGTCTCGCTCGCCAAGCGCTACACGGGCCGCGGCATGCTCTTCCTGGACCTGATCCAGGAGGGCAACCTCGGTCTGATCCGCGCCGTCGAGAAGTTCGACTACACCAAGGGCTACAAGTTCTCCACGTACGCCACCTGGTGGATCCGTCAGGCGATCACCCGCGCCATGGCCGACCAGGCCCGCACCATCCGTATCCCGGTGCACATGGTCGAGGTCATCAACAAGCTCGCGCGTGTGCAGCGCCAGATGCTCCAGGATCTGGGCCGCGAGCCCACCCCGGAGGAGCTGGCCAAGGAGCTCGACATGACCCCCGAGAAGGTCATCGAGGTCCAGAAGTACGGTCGCGAGCCGATCTCCCTCCACACCCCCCTGGGTGAGGACGGCGACAGCGAGTTCGGTGACCTGATCGAGGACTCCGAGGCGGTCGTTCCGGCCGACGCGGTCAGCTTCACGCTTCTCCAGGAGCAGCTGCACTCGGTGCTCGACACCCTGTCGGAGCGTGAGGCGGGCGTGGTCTCCATGCGCTTCGGCCTCACCGACGGTCAGCCGAAGACGCTGGACGAGATCGGCAAGGTCTACGGCGTGACGCGTGAGCGGATCCGCCAGATCGAGTCCAAGACGATGTCGAAGCTGCGCCACCCGTCCCGTTCGCAGGTGCTGCGGGACTACCTCGACTGAGTCCGTGGCACTGCACAGGACAGTTGCGTGACCGAGGGCCCGGTTCCCGAGAGGGAGCCGGGCCCTCGGCGTTGTGCAGGGGGCACGGGCGGCCGGCGTCGGCTGCCGGGTTCGGCTGTCGGGTCCTGTCGGCGTGCACCGGGTGCGGTCCGACGTGGGCTGACTGACTCTGAGTGGATGGAGTTCACCGGAGAGTCAGGAGATCGGTATGAGTCGCCCCATCGTCCGAGCACTGGCAGGACCCATAGCTCTGGCGGCTGCAGCGGTCCTGGTGCCACTCGCCCACCCGGCTCCGGCGTCCGCCGACAGTGTGATCATCGGCGGTCGTCCGGCGCGGTCCGTGGACAGCCCGTGGGTCGTCGCCCTGTCGAGCCGTGACCGGTTCGGAGGTATGCGGGCCGGGCAGTTCTGCGGCGGGGTCCTCGTGGCGCCGACGAAGGTGCTCACGGCGGCTCACTGCCTCAGTCGCGAGGTGCTGGGGATGCCGGTGGAGCAGATCCCCGATCTGCGCGTCATCGCGGGCCGGGAGGAGTTGCTCGGCGCGGGCGGCCAGGAGGTTCCCGTACAGGAGGCGCGGATCGCGCCCGCGTACGACCCGCACACGAACACCACGGATCTGGCCGTTCTGACGCTCGCGAAAGCCCTCCCCGCAAGCCAGGTGATCGGGACTGCGCGTGACGGGGACCCGGCGTACCAGGTGGGCACCGCCGCCGAGGTCTACGGATGGGGCGATACGACCGGGGTCGGCACCTACGCCCATGCGCTGCGCGCCGCGCCGGTGCGGGTGCTGCCGGACGAGACGTGCGCGCAGGCCTACCCGGGTGGCGCGGGCGGTCGCTACGAATCGTCGACGATGCTCTGCGCGGGAGACGAGCGAGGCGGGCACGACGCGTGCCAGGGGGACAGCGGAGGGCCGCTGGTGGCGGGCGGCCGACTGATCGGGCTGGTCTCCTGGGGCAGCGGATGCGGCCGAGCGGACAGCCCCGGGGTGTACACGCGGATCTCGGCAGCGCTGCGTTCGGCGGCCGATCTGCTGTGACGGCGGGGCAGTTGATCAGCTTTTGCGCCAATTGCCCATGCGCGCATGGTGACTGCGCGAATGCGCTGGGTCATGAGAATGGGCGGCCGCCCCTACGAGAGGGGCGGCCGCCCATCGGCCGGTCCGGGACCGGCCCTTGGCTCGTCGTCGGACGCGAGAGTCAGCGGTCGTCGTCTCCGGCGGCTGCCGGTACGGCGGTCAGCCGGTCCGTCTCGTCCTGTATCTCGGCGGCGATCTTCTTGAGTTCCGGCTCGAACTTGCGCCCGTGGTGGGCACAGAAGAGCAGCTCACCGCCGCTTGTCAGGACGACGCGCACGTACGCCTGGGCGCCGCAGCGGTCGCAGCGGTCAGCGGCCGTCATTGGGCTCGCGGGGGTCAGAACAGTAGTCACGTCGCCTCTTCTCTAGCTCGACGAGCTGTCGTACCAGGGTCAACATCCAACCAGGCCGAAAACGTTCCCGCTCGGGCCTTTTCCCTGAAACTTCTTCGTCCAGGTGGCTGTCTGCTGCCGGTTGGCGGCGAATGTGCCGTATCGCTGCTTCGCTCTACGGTTTTCGCTTGGCTTGCTGGGCTTGCTTGTCTCGTTCGCCCTCCCGGCTGGGGTGCCGGTTGTTCATGAGGACGTGCCCGGAGCCTAAATGGTTCATGCCTGGAAGGGAACGTGATGTGCACGTCACTCCAACGAGGGATCGAACGTACATGCGAGTCTGGACTAACATGACGAATCACGAGGGTGGCGTTACATCGGCTCTACCAGGCCTCGGTACCCTCTGACCGGCGACCGACGCCGGGCCTTTACCCCACAGGGGCCAGATCCAAATTCAGCGAGGAGCGAACCGCGTGACCGCCGAAACGTCCGTGCCGTCCAGTGCGCTGCTGACCGCAGACCGTGACGGTTCCAACTACACCGCGCGGCACTTGCTGGTTCTCGAAGGGCTCGAGGCGGTCCGCAAGCGGCCCGGCATGTACATCGGGTCGACCGACAGCCGCGGCCTGATGCACTGCCTCTGGGAGATCATCGACAATTCCGTGGACGAGGCCCTCGGGGGCTACTGCGACCACATCGATGTGATTCTCCACGACGACGGCTCCGTCGAGGTCCGGGACAACGGCCGGGGCATCCCCGTCGACGTCGAGCCCAAGACCGGCCTGTCCGGTATCGAGGTCGTCATGACCAAGCTGCACGCCGGCGGAAAGTTCGGCGGCGGCTCGTACGCGGCCTCCGGCGGTCTGCACGGCGTGGGCGCCTCCGTCGTCAACGCCCTCTCGGCCCGCCTCGACGTCGAGGTCGACCGGAACAGTGCGACCCACTCGATCAGCTTCCGCCGCGGTGTCCCCGGCATCTTCACCGAGTCCGGACCCGACGCGCCCTTCGACCCGGCCAACGGGCTGATCAAGGGCAAGCGGGTGCCCAGGACCCGCACCGGCACCCGCGTGCGCTACTGGGCGGACCGCCAGATCTTCCTCAAGGACGCCAAGCTCACCCTGGAGACGCTCCACCAGCGCGCCCGCCAGACCGCCTTCCTGGTCCCCGGCCTCACGATCGTCGTCCGCGACGAGCGCGATCTCGAGGGCGAGGGCAAGTCGGAGGAGATCTTCCGCTTCGACGGCGGCATCAGCGAGTTCTGCGAGTACCTCGCCCAGGACAAGGCCGTCTGCGACGTCCAGCGCCTCACCGGCCACGGCACCTTCAAGGAGACGGTGCCGGTCCTCGACGACCGCGGTCACATGACGCCGACCGAGGTCACGCGCGATCTCGCCGTCGACATCGCGCTGCGCTGGGGCACCGGCTACGACACGACGGTCAAGTCGTTCGTGAACATCATCGCGACGCCCAAGGGCGGCACCCACGTCACCGGCTTCGACCGGTCCCTCACGAAGACGGTCAACGAGGTGCTCCGCTCCATGAAGCTGCTGCGCGTCGCCGAGGACGACGTCGTCAAGGACGACGCGCTCGAGGGCCTCACTGCCGTCGTGACCGTACGACTCGCCGAGCCGCAGTTCGAGGGCCAGACCAAGGAGGTCCTCGGCACCTCCGCGGCCAACCGGATCGTCGCCAACGTCGTCGCCAAGGAGCTGAAGGCCTTCCTGACGTCGACCAAGCGGGACGCGAAGGCGCAGGCCAGGGCCGTCCTGGAGAAGGTTGTCGCCGCGGCCCGTACGCGCATCGCGGCACGCCAGCACAAGGAGGCGCAGCGCCGGAAGACGGCCCTCGAGACCTCGTCCCTGCCGGCCAAGCTCGCCGACTGCCGCAGCGACGACGTCGAGCGCAGCGAACTCTTCATCGTCGAGGGGGACTCCGCGCTCGGTACGGCCAAGCTCGCCCGGAACTCGGAGTTCCAGGCGCTGCTGCCGATCCGCGGCAAGATCCTCAACGTCCAGAAGTCGTCCGTCTCCGACATGCTCAAGAACGCCGAGTGCGGAGCGATCATCCAGGTCATAGGAGCGGGCTCCGGCCGCACCTTCGACATCGACGCCGCGCGGTACGGCAAGATCGTGCTCCTCGTCGACGCCGACGTCGACGGCGCACACATCCGCTGTCTGCTGCTCACGCTCTTCCAGCGCTACATGCGACCCATGGTCGAGGCCGGCCGGGTCTTCGCCGCCGTGCCGCCGCTGCACCGGATCGAGCTCGTCCAGCCCAAGAAGGGCCAGGACAAGTACGTGTACACGTACTCGGACAGCGAACTGCGCGCGACGCTGCTGGAGTTCCAGCGCAAGGGTGTCCGCTTCAAGGACTCCATCCAGCGCTACAAGGGCCTCGGCGAGATGGACGCGGACCAGCTGGCGGAGACCACGATGGACCCGCGCCACCGCACGCTGCGCCGGATCAACATCGGCGATCTGGAGGCCGCCGAGCAGGTCTTCGATCTCCTGATGGGCAATGAGGTCGCCCCGCGCAGGGAGTTCATCACCAGCTCCGCCGCGACCCTGGACCGCTCGCGCATCGACGCCTGACAGCTCCTGACGACTGCTGACGACTCCGCCCCGCGGCCACCGCGGGGCGGAGTTCTCGTTTTCCGTCACCTGATGGGGTGAAGAAAAGGAGAGAAGAGTCCTGGATCTCCCCGTTCTGTCCATCCTTGAGCACGCGGCCGAAACGGGTCCGCCGACAAGGAGAGCAAGAGCGTGGAGAAGCAGGAAGGCCGGGACGCCGGAGCTGTGCGGCTCGACGACCCGTGGTACGACGCGCTGGCCTCCGGCTGGGGCGAACTGGACGGGACGGGCGCGCCCGGGCCCGCGGCGCCCCCGGGGGCCGCCGCAGGGACCGCAGGTCCCGAGCCCCGGCACAGCGCGACGGACATCTACCAGGAGGTCCAGCGCAGTGCGGCCTTCCAGGAAGTCCGCAGCCGCTACCGGCGATTCGTCGTCCCCGCCACCATCGCCTTCTTCGTCTGGTACGTGGCGTACGTCGTGGCCGCCACCGCCGCACCGGGGCTGATGGCCAGGCCCGTGACCGGCGCGGTCAACGTGGCCATGGTGGCGGGGCTCGGGCAGTTCCTCAGCACCTTCCTGCTCACGTGGGCGTACGCCCGGCACGCCCGGCTGCGCAGAGACCGCGCCGCGCTCGATCTGAGGTGGACGGTCTACGACCAGACACGCACGAAGGAGCCGGCCAGGGACGCGGAGACGACGCGGGGGAACGAGAGTTGACCGGCGACCACCAGACCCTCGCGCTGCTGCTCTTCAGCGCCTTCATCGCGGTCACCCTGGCCATCACCACCTGGGTCGGCCGCAACCGGCACGGCTCGGCGGAGGAGTTCTACGCCGGCGGACGGTTGTTCTCGCCCATGGAGAACGGGTTCGCCATCGCGGGCGACTACATGTCGGCGGCCTCCTTCCTCGGCATTTCCGGGCTCATCGCGCTCTACGGCTACGACGGAATGCTCTACTCCGTGGGCTTCCTCGTGGCATGGCTGGTCGTTCTGCTCCTCGTTGCCGAACTCGTCCGCAACTGCGGCCGGTTCACGCTCGCCGACGTCGTCGCCGCGCGGATGAGCGAGCGGCCGGTCCGCATCGCGGCGGGAACTTCCTCGGTCACCGTGTCCGTTCTCTATCTGCTGGCACAGATGGTGGGGGCAGGCAGCCTGGTCGCGCTGCTCCTGGGCGGGACGAGCGAAGCCGCGCGCTCATGGACCGTCATCGGTGTCGGCGCCCTGATGGTGATCTATGTGTCGTTGGGAGGGATGCGAGCCACCACGTGGATCCAGATCGTCAAGGCCGTGCTGCTGATGGCGGGCGCGATCGCGCTCACCGTGCTCGTCCTTGCACGCTTTCACGGCAACGTCAACGAGCTGCTCAACTCCGCCGCCGAACAGAGCGGCCACGGCAAGGACTTCCTCTCGCCGGGTCTGCGCTACGGCGGTGACTGGACCGCGCGCCTCGACTTCATCAGCCTCGGGCTCGCGCTGGTGCTCGGCACCGCCGGCCTGCCGCACATCCTGTCCCGCTTCTACACCGTGCCGACCGCCCGGGCCGCCCGCCGCTCGGTCGTCTGGTCCATCGGTCTCATCGGCAGCTTCTACCTGATGACGATCGTGCTCGGCTTCGGCGCCGCGGCCATTCTCGGCACGGACGAGGTGCGTGCGTCGAACGCCGCGGGGAACACGGCGGTCCCGCTGCTCGCCCTCGACCTCGGCGGGGGAGCGGGCTCCACCGGAGGCACGGTGCTGTTCGCGGTCGTGGCGGCGGTGGCCTTCGCGACGATCCTGGCCGTCGTCGCGGGGATCACGCTCGCCTCGTCGGCCTCGGTCGCCCACGATCTGTACGTCTCGCTGAAGCGCCGCCACGCGAAGCAGCACAGCGAGGTCGCCGTGGCACGCGTCGCAGCGGTCGGCATCGGCGCGGTCGCGATCGCGCTCGCCCTGCTCGCCCGCGATCTGAACGTGGCCTTCCTCGTAGGCCTGGCCTTCGCGGTCGCCGCCTCGGCCAACCTTCCGGTGCTGCTCTACTCGCTCTTCTGGCGCGGTTTCACGACACGTGGCGCGGTGTGGTCGGTGTACGGCGGGCTGATCCCCGCAGTGCTGCTGGTGCTGCTCTCGCCGGTGGTGTCGGGCAGCCCCGATTCCCTCTTCCCCGGGGTGGACTTCCATGTCTTCCCGCTGCAGAACCCGGGACTGGTCTCCATCCCGCTGGGCTTCCTGGCCGGCTGGATCGGCACGGTCACCTCCTCCGAGGAGCCGGACGAGGCGAAGCACGCCGAGACCGAGGTGCGGGCGCTGACGGGGGCGGGCGCGGTGTGAGCCGTGGGCGTCACCGCCCCGGAGCGGCCGCCGCCCATGTGTACCTGTGCTCAGGGCGCCCGGTCTCGCCGTATCTCAGCGACAACCGCACCCGGCCCGAGCGTTCCAGGAGCTTCAGATAGCGCTGGGCGGTCTGGCGGCTCACGCCGGCCCGTTCGGCGATCTCCTGGGTGGACAGTGCGGTGTCGGCCGCCTGGAGGACCTTGCGGACCAGTTCGGCCGTGGTCGGCGAGTGGCCCTTGGGGAGGTCGGGGGCGCTCGTGGCGGAGAGGGCACCGAAGATGCGGTCCACCTCGGCCTGTTCGGCCTCCCCGCCGCCCGCCAGGGTCCTGCGGAGCTCGGCGTAGGCCTCGAGCTTGGTGCGCAGGCCCGCGAAGGTGAACGGCTTCACCAGATACTGGAGCGCGCCGTGCCGCATCGCCGCCTGGACGGTGGCGACGTCACGGGCGGCCGTCACCATGATCACGTCGGTGTGGTGACCCTGGCGTCGCAGCTCCCGGACCACCGAGAGCCCGTTCTCGTCGGGCAGATAGTGGTCCAGCAGGATCAGATCCACGGGCAGCTCGGCGACCCGGGCGAGCGCCTCCGTGGCCGTGTGGGCCCGGGCGACGACCCGGAAGCCCGGCACCTTCGCCACATACGCGGCGTTGATCTCCGCGACCCGGACATCGTCGTCCACGACCAGGACGTTGATCAGTGGCTCGGGTCGTGCCTCGGGTCGTGCGTCGGGCAGCGCGGTCATCGTGTCTCTCCCACGGTCGCGAGCCCCGGCTCCAGCCCCGGCTCGGCCAGCGCCTCGGGAAGTACGACGGTGAACTCGGCACCGCCGCCCATGGCCGCACCCGCCTCGGCCACCCGGGCGCTGCCGCCCTGCCGCTCCGCGAAACGCCGGACCAGGGCCAGCCCGAGGCCCCGCTTTCCGTGTGCGGGGAGCTCCTTCGTGGACCAGCCCTCGGTGAAGATCAGTTCGCGCTGCTCGGCCGGGACGCCGGGCCCGCTGTCGGAGACCCTCAGGACGACCGTACGCCCCTCGCCGCGCAGCTCGATCTCGATGCGCGGATCGTCGGAGCCGGCGGCCGCGTCCAGCGCGTTGTCGACGAGATTGCCCACGACCGTGACGAGCCCGCGCGGGTCGACCAGCCCGTCGGGCAGCAGCGTCCCGGGCGCGATCCGCAGCGAGACGCCGCGCTCCGCCGCGACCGTCGCCTTGCCGACCAGCAGCGAGGCCAGCAGCGGATCGTGGATCTTCTCGGTGACCTGCTCCGCGGTGGCCCGGTGCACTCCGACGACCTCGGTCACGAAATCGACGGCCTCCTCGTGCATCTCCAGCTCCAGCAGCCCGAGCAGCGTGTGCATACGGTTCGCGTGCTCATGGTCCTGGGCGCGGAGCGCGTCGATCAGCCCGCGCGTCGAGTCCAGCTCACGGCCGAGCTGCTCCAGCTCGGTACGGTCGCGGAGCGTGGCAACGGCGCCGCCGTCGTCCGTGGGCATCCGGTTGGCGATCAGTACGCGGTGGCCGCGTACGGTCACGAGGTCCTCGCCGGTGACCCGGCCGGCCAGCACATCCGTCGTGCGGCCTGTGCCGAGCACCTCGTCGAGCGGCTGCCCCGTCGCCTCCGGCCCGAGGCCGAGGAGACGCTGCGCCTCGTCGTTCATCAGCCGGATCCGGCCGGCCCCGTCGAGGGCGACGACGCCCTCGCGGATGCCGTGCAGCATCGCCTCGCGCTCGGCGAGCAGGGCCGAGATGTCGGAGAAGGCCAGGTCGTGGGTCTGCCGCTGGAGCCGCCTGGAGATCATGTACGCGGCGAGGGCACCGACGGCCAGGGCGCCGCCGGCGTAGGCGAGCAGCCCGGGGATCGCGGCGAGGAGGCGGTCGCGGACGTTGTCGTACTCGATCCCCACCGAGACCGCACCGACGATCCGGCCCCGGTCGTCGCGGAGCGGGACCTTGCCGCGGGCGGAGCGGCCGAGTGTGCCGTTGTCGATCTCCATGACGTGCCTGCCCGCGAGCGGCCGGCTGGGGTCGGTGGAGACGACCCTTCCGATCTGCCCGGGGTCGGTGTGCGACCAGCGCACGCCGTTGGTGTCCATGACCACGACGTACTCGGCGCCAGCGGTCCGGCGGATGCGCTCCGCCTCCCGCTGCACCGGGCCGCGGACGGACGGCTGCGAGCCGAGGAGGTCCTCGGCGACCCGTGGCGAGGCGGTCGTCTCGGCGATCGCCAGGGCACGCCGCATCGCCTGGTCGTCGAGCTGGTCGCTCAGCGGGGCCAGGAAAAGGCCGGTGGCCAGCACGGTGACGCCGGTGGCGATGGCCAGCTGCATCAGCAGGACCTGTGCGAAGACCCGCCGCGGCCAGCCGAACCACCGCCGTCTCGCGGGTGCGCCTGCGGGGCCGGTCGGTGCGGGGCTCATACATATGCACGGTAAAGGGCCGGGACACGCTTGGGGAAATCCCTTCGCATCACTCTCCGCAATTCACGCAAGCGGCTTGCGTGAATTGCAAGCGGGATGTCGTGTCTCGTATGAGGCCGTAGAAAGCCGCTGGTACGCGATGTGCCGGCCTCGCGGCCGCTGCGCTCACGCTTCACACGGGCCACGGAAGGTGGCCCGGAGCTGTGGACACCTTGGCATATCTCTGCAACTCTCCAACCTCAGACCGCAAATAGCTCAGTTTCTCCATGCATAAATGCATGTCGACCCAGGGATCGGGGACCGATGAGAAACCCATGCTCGAGATGGCGGGCACTGACCGCCATGATCGCCGCCAGTCTGATACTGCTCGGCCTGCCGCTGACGGGAGCCTCCGCGGCCGGGGGGCCCAATGTCGCCGCCGGGCGCCCCACGGCTGCCAGCAGCGCACACAGCGAGTACGGAGCCGCCCACATCACCGACGGAAACCCGGCCACCTACTGGCAGAGCGCCGGGACCGCCCTGCCGCAGTGGGTCCAGGCCGACCTGGGCACGGCCACCCGTATCGACCAGGTCGTGCTCCGCCTCCCCGCAGCGTGGGAGAGCCGCAGCCAGACCCTGTCGGTGCAGGGCAGCGCCGACGGCACCGCCTTCGCCACCCTCAAGACCTCGGCGGCGTTCACCTTCGCGCCGGGCGACGGGAACGCGGTGACCGTCACCTTCCCCGCCACCGAGACCCGGTACGTACGCATCCACATCACCGCCAACACCGGCTGGCAGGCCGCTCAGCTGTCCGAGCTCGAGGTGTACGCGGCCGGCACGTCCTCCGGGAATCTCGCCCTCGGCAAGACCCTCACCGCGGGCAGCCACGTCCAGACGTACGTCGCGGCCAACGCCAACGACGGCAACAAGGCGACCTACTGGGAGAGCGAGAACAACGCGCTGCCCCAGTGGATCAGGGCAGACCTCGGCGCCTCCGTCCGCATCGACCGTGCGGTGCTCAGGCTCCCCGACGGCTGGGGGACCAGGACCCAGACGCTGAAGCTCCAGAGCAGCGCGAACGGCACGGACTTCACCGACCTCACGGCCGCCCAGGGATACGAGTTCGGCGCGGCCGGCGGCCACTCGGTGACGATCTCCTTCGGCGCCGTCACCACCCGCTATCTGCGGGTCCTCTTCACCGCCAACACCGTGCAGCCCGCGGGGCAACTGTCCGAGCTGGAGCTCTACGGCCCGGCCGGCGGCGACACCGAGGCACCGGCCGCGCCCGGGAACCTCGCCTACACCGAACCCGCCACCGGTCAGATCAGGCTCACCTGGGACGCCGCCACCGACAACGTCGCTGTCACCGGCTACGACATCTACGCCGACAACGAACTGCGCACCAGCGTCGCCGGCAACGTGACCACGTACACGGACACCCAGCCGGCGAGCGCGACCGTCTCGTACTACGTACGCGCCAAGGACGCGGCCGGGAACCAGTCGACGAACAGCAACTCCGTGACCCGGACCGGTGACACCGGCGACACCCAGGCGCCCACCACGCCCGCGAACCTGACCTTCACCGAGCCGGCCGCCGGCCAGATCAGGCTGGCCTGGGGCGCCTCCACGGACAACGTCGGCGTCACCGGCTACGACATCTACGCCAACAACTCCCTGCGCGCGAGCGTGGCCGGCACGGTGACCACGTACACCGACAGCCAGCCCACGACCGCCACGGTGACCTACTACGTGCGCGCGAAGGACGCGGCCGGGAACCGGTCGGGCGACAGCAACTCCGTGACCCGCAACGGCAGCGGCGGCACCGGCTCCAACCTCGCCGTGGGGAAGCCGGTCACGGCCTCGGGTCACGTGCACACGTTCGTCGCCGAGAACGCCAACGACAACAGCGCCGGCACCTACTGGGAGGGCGCGCCCGGCAGCTATCCGAACACCCTCACCGTCAAGCTCGGCGCCAACGCCGACCTCAGCACCGTCAAGCTGCTGCTCAACCCCGACAGCGCCTGGGGCACCCGGACCCAGAACATCCAGGTCCTCGGCCGGGAGCAGAACGAGACCGGCTACAGCAGTCTGGTGCAGGCGAAGGACTACACCTTCGACCCGGCGAGCGGGAACACGGTGGCCATCGACGTCTCCGCGCGCGTCGCCGACGTCCAGCTGAAGGTCACCTCCAACACCGGAGCCCCCGCCGGACAGATCGCGGAGTTCCAGGTGATCGGCGTCCCGGCGCCGAACCCCGACCTCCAGGTCACCGCGCTGACCGCCGCACCCGCCGCACCGGTCGAGTCGGACCCGGTCACCCTGACCGCGACCGTGCGCAACGCCGGCCCGGCGCCCTCCGGGGCCACGGCCGTGGCCTTCCGGCTCGGTGGATCCAAGGTCGCCACGGCGTCGGTCGCCGCTCTCGCCGCCGGTGCGTCCACCACGGTAAGCGCCGGGATCGGGGCGCGAGACGCGGGCAGCTACCCGCTGAGCGCGGTGGTCGACGAGGCGAACACGGTCATCGAGCAGAACGAGACCAACAACTCCTTCGCCGCAGCTGCTCCGCTGGTCGTCAAGCCGGTCGACAGCTCCGACCTGGTCGCCGCCGCGGTGAACTGGTCCCCGAGCGCCCCGGCCGGCGGTGACACCGTCAGCTTCTCCGTCGCGGTCAGGAACCAGGGCACGGTGGCGTCCGCGGGCGGCAGCCACGGCATCACGC
The DNA here is from genome assembly GCF_053594115.1 of Streptomyces sp. NPDC001970. Classification (NCBI taxonomy): domain Bacteria; kingdom Bacillati; phylum Actinomycetota; class Actinomycetes; order Kitasatosporales; family Streptomycetaceae; genus Streptomyces; species Streptomyces sp. NPDC001970. Next base: position 116,521 of record NZ_JBSFDW010000021.1, read on the forward strand.
TGACCGTGACCAACGCGGCGGGCGCGACCGTGAAGACCCTGACAGGCGCCCACACGGGAACCATCGCCCCGGGAGCCACCGCGTCCCCGGTGAACCTCGGTACCTGGGCGGCCGCCGACGGCAAGTACACCGTCAAGGTCGTGATCGCGGACGACGCCAACGAACTGCCGGTGAAGCGCGCGAACAACACCAGCACCAAGCCGCTCTTCGTCGGGCGCGGGGCGAACATGCCCTACGACATGTACGAGGCGGAGGACGGTGTCGCGGGCGGCGGCGCCCGGGTCATCGGACCGAACCGGACCATCGGCGATCTCGCGGGCGAGGCGTCGGGACGCAGGGCCGTCACCCTCGACAACACCGGCAACTACGTCGAGTTCACGACCAGGGCCGCCACCAACACCCTGGTCACCCGCTTCTCCATCCCCGACGCGCCCGGCGGCGGGGGGATCACCTCCACCCTCAACATCTACGTCGACGGGACCTTCCGCAAGAGCATCGACCTCACCTCCAAGTACATGTGGCAGTACGGCGCCGAGGCGAGCCCGGGCAACTCGCCGGGCGCGGGGGCACCTCGCCACATCTACGACGAGGCGAACGTGATGCTGGGCGAGACCGTCCCCGCCGGCAGCAGGATCAGGCTGCAGAAGGACGCCGCGAACCCGCACATGTACGCGATCGACTTCATCAACCTGGAGCAGGTCACGGCTGCGCCGAACCCGGACCCGGCGGCGTACACCGTCCCGGCCGGAACCAGCCACCAGGACGTGCAGAACGCCCTGGACAAGGTACGGATGGACACGACGGGCACGCTCGTCGGCGTGTACCTGCCACCGGGCACGTACCAGACGTCCAACAAGTTCCAGGTGTACGGAAAGCCGGTCGAGGTCGTCGGTGCGGGCCCGTGGTTCAGCCGCTTCGCGACCCCGGCCGACCAGGAGAACACGGACGCCGGATTCGACGTCCAGGCGACCGCGAACGGCTCGTCGTTCTCCGGATTCGCCTTCTTCGGCAACTACACGGCACGCAACGACGGCCCGGGGAAGGTCTTCAACTGGAGCAAGGTCTCGGACATGACCGTCGACAACGTCTGGGTCGAGCACATGATGTGCCTCTACTGGGGCACGGACACGGACCGCATCACCATCAAGAACTCGCGGATCCGCGACATGTACGCCGACGGCCTCAACTTCACCAACGGCAGCAGCGACAACCTGGTCAGCAACGTCGAGGCCCGTACGACCGGGGACGACGCCTTCGCGCTCTTCCCGGCCGTGGACATCGTCAACGCGAACCAGACCGGCAACGTGTACGAGAACATCACCTCGCTGCTGACCTGGCGGGCGGCCGGTATCGCCGTCTACGGCGGCAGCGACAACACCGTGCGCAACGCCTACGTCGCGGACACGCTCACGTACTCCGGGCTCACCATCGCCACGCTGCAGTTCGGCTCCATCCCGGCGCTGGGCTTCGGCACCACCCCGTCGAGGTTCGAGAACATCACCCTGGAGCGGACCGGCGGCCACTTCTGGGGCAACCAGACCTTCCCGGCGCTGTGGATGTACTCGGCGGAGTACGACTTCCAGGGCATCCGGATCACCGGCCTGGACATCACCGATCCGACCTATTCCGGGATCATGTTCCAGACGAAGTACAACGGCAGCCAGCCGCTGAAGCCGATCAGGGACAGCATCCTGACCGACGTGTCCGTCAGCGGGGCGAGAAAGAGCGGTGACGCCTTCGACGCCAAGTCCGGCTTCGGGCTCTGGGTGAACGAGATGCCGGAGGCCGGCCAGGGACCCGCGGTCGGCGAGGTCACCTTCAGCGGGCTGAGCTTCGGCGACAACGCCCAGGACATCAGGAACACCACCTCCACCTTCAAGATCAACATCACCCCCTAGGGGGACGTCGTCGAGACTGGCGCAAGCCACTTGCGTGGCTTGCGCTAGTCTTGCGTCCATGACGCGACGACTTGCTCAGGTGGCAAAGAAGGTTGGAGTCAGCGAGGCCACGGTCAGCCGGGTCCTCAACGGCAAGCCGGGCGTCTCCGACGCCACCCGCCAGGCCGTGCTGACCGCCCTGGACGTGCTCGGCTACGAGCGGCCGACCCAGCTGCGCGGCGAGCGCGCCCGGCTCGTCGGACTGGTCCTGCCGGAGCTGCAGAACCCGATCTTCCCCGCGTTCGCCGAGGTCATCGGCGGCGCCCTGGCCCAGCAGGGCCTGACCCCGGTGCTCTGCACCCAGACCAAGGGCGGGGTCTCCGAGGCGGACTACGTCGACCTGCTGCTCCAGCAGCAGGTGTCCGGCGTCGTCTTCGCCGGCGGGCTCTTCGCGCAGGCGGACGCGCCCCACGACCACTACCGCAGGCTCGCCGAGCGCAAGATCCCGGTCGTCCTCATCAACGCGTCCATCGCGAACCTCGACTTCCCCTGCATCGCCTGCGACGACGCCGTCGCCGTCGAGCAGGCCTGGCGCCATCTCGTCTCGCTCGGGCACGAGCGGATCGGCCTGGTCCTCGGCCCGCCCGACCATGTGCCCTCGCGGCGCAAGCGTGCCGCGGCACAGGCCGCGGCCAGGGCCGCCGGGCGGGAGCTGCCCGACGAGTTCCTGGAGTGCTCCATGTTCTCCCTGGAGGGCGGGCAGGCGGCGGCCACGCGCCTGCTGGACCGCGGGGTCACCGGCATCATCTGTGCGAGCGACCCGCTCGCGCTGGGCGCCGTACGGGCCGCGCGCCGGCGCGGGCTCGCCGTCCCCGGTGAGGTCTCGGTCGTCGGATACGACGACTCCGCGTTCATGAACTGCACCGAACCGCCGCTGACCACCGTGCGCCAGCCGATCGAGGCGATGGGCCGGGCGGCGGTCGAGCTGCTCTGTGCGCAGATCCAGGGCGGTGCCGTGCCGCCCGACGAGCTGCTGTTCGAGCCGGAGCTGGTCGTGCGCGGCTCCACGGCACAGGCGCCTCGCTGATCTGCGCACCGCTGTCAACCCGCTGTCAAACATTTACGAAATCAGCGCGACATATTGCGGCCCACTGTTGCCGGTGGTTGAGTGTGCCACGCCCCCGCACGGCGCCCTGTCCCGCAGGGCGTCCGCCGAGGGGCTTCCACGCTCATGCCCGAAGGGGACCACCGATGAGAAGTGCTCGGTCGAGCAGTGCCCGGTTCCGTCACACGCGTCGTACTCGCCGCACCTCCGCGGCCGCCCTCCTCACCGCCCTCGCGCTGACCGCGCTCGCCGCCTGCGGCACCAGCAGCAGCGACAACGGCGGCGGGGACTCCGATGGCGGCGGCTCCTCCGATCCGTCGGCGCCCCTGGACCCCAAGGCCAAGGTGACGCTGACCATCGACTGCATGCCGCCGGCCGCCAAGGCCGCCGAGCTCAAGGAGTGGAACGAGGACGTCAGGACGTTCAACAAGACGTACCCGAACGTGAAGATCGAGGGGAAGTCCACCCCCGGGCAGTGCCTCGAGCCGCCCCGCTTCACCGCGATGCTCAAGGCGAAGTCCCAGCCCGACGTGTTCTACACCTACTTCACCGATCTGGAGCAGGTCCTCGACAACGACGGCGCGGCGGACATCACCGCCTACGTCACCGACAAGTCCGTCCCGGCCCGCGGCGACATCGACCCGAACGTGATGAGCTCGCTGACCAAGGACGGCAAGCTCTACGGCCTCCCGACCAGCAACTACACCATGGGGCTGCTGATCAACCGGAAGCTGTTCCAGCAGGCCGGCCTCGACCCCGACTCCCCGCCGCGCACCTGGGCCGAGGTCCGCACCGCCGCCAAGGCCATCGCCGGACTCGGCAAGGGCATCGCGGGCTTCGGCGAGTACAGCGCGGGCAACACCGGCGGCTGGCACTTCACCGCCACCACCTACGGCCTCGGCGGGGACGTCGTCGACGCGAGCGGCAGCAAGGCCGCGTTCAACAACGAGCTGGGCAGGCAGATCGTCCAGAACCTCCACGCCATGCGCTGGGAGGACGACAGCATGGGCCAGACCCAGCTGCTCAAGTGGGGCGACCTGCAGAAGCAGATCGCGACCGACAAGCTCGGGATGTTCCTCGCCGCGCCCGACGACATCACGTACATGGTCCAGCAGCTCGGCGCGAAGTACGAGAACTTCGGCATGGGACCGATTCCCGGCGAGAAGGCCACCCTCTTCGGCGGCAACAACTACATGGTCAAGAAGGGGAGTTCCCCGGACAAGATCAAAGCCGCGATCGCCTGGCTGAACTTCAAGAACCTCACCGTCGGCAAGGGCCAGTTCGACTGGTCCCGCACCAAGACGGACGGCCTGCCCGTCGGCCTCCCGCAGCCGAACTTCTGGCTGAACGCCAGCAAGACCGAGGACGACGCCCAGCGCACCCAGCACGCCACCATGCCGGTCGCCAACTTCAAGTCCTTCATGGACAACCCGGTCCAGGGCAAGGCCGAGCCGCCCAAGGCCCAGGAGATCTACAAGGTCCTCGACAACGTGATGTCCGGGGTCCTCACCAACAAGGACGCCGACGTCGACAAGCTCCTGTCGACGGCGGAGCAGCAGGTGAACCAGATCCTGGCGAACCAGTAGCCCATGTCCGCCCCCACACTCCCCGCCGGCGACCAGCGGGAGGCGCGCGTCCGCGGCGCCTCCCGCCCCGGCACGGCCCCGCCCCGCGACGCCCTCGTCCGGGCCCTGGGCCGCAACCTCTCCGCGCACGCCTTCCTGATCGGCGCCGTCCTCTGCTTCTCCTTCTTCTCCTGGTACCCGATGGTCAGGGGGTTCCTCCTGGCCTTCCAGAAGACGGAGGACGGGCGCACGACCTGGGTCGGCTGGGACAACCTCCGTACGGTCTTCGCCGACCCCGCCATCTGGCAGGCCTGGCGCGGCACGCTCCTCTTCACCGGCCTCGCCCTGGTCCTCGGCTTCGCCGTCCCCTTCGTGATCGCGATCGTGCTCAACGAATTCCGGCACGCCCAGGCCTACTTGCGGCTGCTGGTGTACCTGCCGGTCATGCTGCCGCCGGTCGCGTCCGTGCTGCTCTTCAAGTACCTGTACGACCCCGGGTACGGGCTGTTCAACACCATCCTGGACGCCCTGCACCTGCCGCAGCAGCAGTGGCTCCAGGACCCCGACACCGCGATGCTCTCCGTCGTCATCGCCGCCACCTGGATGAACATGGGCGGCGCGACCCTGATCTACCTCGCCGCGCTCCAGTCGATCCCGGGGGAGCTCTACGAGGCGGCGGAACTGGACGGCGCAGGTGTCCTGCGCAAGATCTGGCACGTCACCATCCCGCAGACCCGGCTGATCCTCTCTCTCCTGCTGCTGATGCAGATCGTCGCGACGGTCCAGGTCTTCACGGAGCCGTTCCTGCTGACGAACGGCGCCGGACCGGAGGGGGCCACGACGACCGTCGTCTATCTCATCTACCAGTACGCCTTCAACTTCAACAACTTCGGGGCCGCGGCAGCGCTCGGCCTGCTCCTGCTCGTACTGCTGGCCGGCTTCTCGGCGGCGTACGTACGCCTCAGCCGCACCGCCGACGACGCATGAACGGGGGAGCGCGACGCACATGACGGCCACCAGAACACTCATCTCGCCCGCGCAGCTGGCCAGGCCGCGCGCCCGGTACGTCTACTGGGCCGTCCTCGTCCTGGTCCTGCTCCTCTTCACGATCGTCTTCCTCGGACCGCTGTACTGGATGGTCACCGGCGGACTGAAGACCACTCAGGAGGCCGTGCAGTCGCCGCCGACCCTGATCCCCGGCTCGCTGCACCCGGAGACGTACAGCAGGGCCTGGGAGGTGATGGACCTCGCCCGGCTGCTGTTCAACACGGCGTACTACGCCTTCGGGGCGTTGGCCTTCCAGCTCGTGCTCGACGTCGCCGCCGCCTACTCGCTGTCCAAACTCCGCCCCGTGTTCGGCAAGGCGATCCTCGGGATGATGCTGGTCACCCTGATGATCCCGGCGACCGTCCTCGTCGTCCCGCAGTATCTGACGGTCCTGGACGTGCCGATCGTGGAACGCAACCTGCTCAACTCGCCCTGGGCGATCTGGCTGCCGTCCGTCACCAACGCCTTCAACATCTTCCTGCTGAAGCGCTTCTTCGACTCGATCCCGCAGGAGCTGCTCGACGCCGCCTCGATCGACGGGGCGTCGCGGCTGCGCACCCTGTGGTCGGTGGTGCTGCCCATCTCCCGGCCCATCCTGGGCGTCGTCTCCATCTTCGCTGTGGTCGGCGTCTGGAAGGACTTCCTCTGGCCGATGCTCACCCTGCCCGACCCGACGAAGCAGACGCTCAACGTGGGGATCTACTCCCTGGCCAGCGGAGTGCCGGAGAACGTCCTCATCGCGGCCCTGACCATCGCCTCCGTTCCCACGCTGCTGATCTTCCTGATCTTCCAGCGCAACATCATGAGCGGTCTCACGGCGGGCGGACTCAAAGGCTGACCAGGGCCGAAGCCCACTCTCACGCCCCGGCTTCAAGCCCCGCATCCACGAAAGGACTCCTGTGCCGGCATCGGACGCGGACTCGGACTGGTGGCGCTCCGCCGCCATCTATCAGGTGTACGTACGCAGCTTCGCCGACGGGGACGGAGACGGCACGGGCGACCTCGCCGGCGTACGGGCGAAGCTGCCGTACCTCGCCGAACTGGGCGTCGACGCGCTCTGGTTCACCCCCTGGTACCTCTCCCCGCTCGCGGACGGCGGCTACGACGTCGCCGACTACCGCACCATCGACCCGGCCTTCGGCACCCTCGCCGAGGCCGAGAAGCTCATCGCCGAGGCACGCCAGCTGGGTATCGGAACGATCGTCGACATCGTCCCCAACCACGTCTCCGACCAGCACGTCTGGTTCCGGGCCGCATGCGCGGCACGACCCGGCAGTCCCGAGCGCGGCCTCTTCCACTTCCGCCGGGGCCGGGGGGCGGACGGGGAACAGCCGCCCAACGACTGGGAGTCCGAGTTCGGCGGCCCCGCCTGGACCCGGCTGCCCGACGGCGAGTGGTACCTGCACCTCTTCGCGCCCGAGCAGCCCGATCTGAACTGGGCGCATCCGGCGGTGCGGCGCGAGCACGAGGAGATCCTGCGCTTCTGGTTCGAGCGCGGCGTCGCGGGCGTACGCATCGACTCGGCGGCGCTGCTCGCCAAGGACCCGTACCTGCCCGACTTCGTGGCGGACACCGACCGGCACCCGTACATCGACCGGGACGAGCTGCACGACGTCTACCGCTCCTGGCGTGCGATCGCCGACGAGTACGGCGGGATCTTCGTCGGTGAGGTCTGGCTGCCGGACTCCGAGCGCTTCGCCCGCTATCTGCGCCCCGACGAGCTGCACACCGCGTTCAACCTGAGCTTCCTCGCCTGCCCCTGGGACGCGCAGCAGCTGCGCCGCACGATCGACGAGACCCTCGCCGAGCACGCACCCGTCGGCGCCCCGGCGACCTGGGTCCTGTGCAACCACGACGTGACGCGCACGGTCACGCGGTACGGACGCGATGACAGCGGCTTCGACTTCGCGACCAAGGCCTTCGGCACGCCTACGGACCTCGCGCTCGGCACCCGGCGCGCCCGGGCGGCGGCCCTGCTGTCGCTGGCGCTGCCCGGGTCCGTCTACGTCTACCAGGGCGAGGAGCTCGGCCTCCCGGAGGCGGAGATTCCACGGGACCGCATCCAGGACCCGATGCACTTCCGCTCCGGCGGCACCGACCCGGGGCGCGACGGCTGCCGGGTGCCGCTGCCGTGGACCGGCGAACCTCCGGCCGTCGAGCCCTGGCTGCCGCAGCCGCGTGACTGGTTCTCGTACGCCGCCGACCGCCAGGCCGCCGACCCCGGCTCGATGCTCAGCCTCTACCGCGGGGCCCTGCGGCTGCGGCGCACCGAACCGGGCTTCGGGGACGGGCCGATGACCTGGCTGCCGCAGTCCGGGCCCGGAGTACTGGCCTTCGCCCGGCCGGGCGGCCTGGTGTGCGTGGTGAACCTGGGAGAGCGGCCGGCCGGTCTGCCGGCGCACGAGGCCGTGCTGCTCACCAGTGGGCCCCTGGACGAGTCCGGGCGGCTGCCGCGGGACACCGCGGCCTGGCTGAGGTCGCCGCATATCCTGGGGCGGGACATGTCGTCGTAGCCCGGTGAGGTACCGCGTTGAGCACGCAGCAGATCCCCGTCCTCGTCCTCGCGGGCTTCCTGGGATCGGGCAAGACGACCCTGCTCAACCATCTGCTGCGGGCGAGCCGGGGGACCAGGATCGGCGCGATCGTCAACGACTTCGGGTCGATCGAGATCGACGCCATGACCGTGGCCGGGCAGCTCGGCGACTCCACGGTGTCCCTCGGCAACGGCTGTCTGTGCTGCGCCGTCGACGCGACCGAACTGGACGTCTTCCTGGAGAAGCTCACCGGGCCCGCCGCCCGGCTCGATGTGATCGTCATCGAGGCGAGCGGCCTCGCCGAGCCGCAGGAGCTCATCCGTATGATCCTGGCCAGCGGGAACGAGCGCATCGTGTACGGCGGTCTCGTCGAGGTCGTCGACGCGGCCGAGTTCGATGCGACCCTGGAGCGGCACCCCGAGCTCGACCGGCATCTCCGCATCGCCGACCTGATCGTGCTGAACAAGGCGGACCGGGTCGACGACGCGGCCGGGCAACTGCTGTGCGGCCGGATCGCGGGCCTCGCCGACGGGGCCGCCGTGATCCCTGCGACGTACGGGCGCGTCGATCCCGAGCTGCTCTTCGAGTGCCGCCCGCGGGGCGAGCGTGTGGGCCAGCTGTCGTTCGAGGACCTCTACGAGGACGAGCACGGGTACGGCGACCACCGGCACGGCGAGCACGACGGCCATCTGCACGCCGCCTACGAGACCGTCTCGTTCACCTCCGCCGAGCCGCTCCACCCGCGCAGACTGCTGGACTTCCTCGACTCCCGGCCGGAAGGCCTCTACCGCATCAAGGGATTTGTCGACTTCGGCGAGGCCGACTCCCGCAACCGGTACAGCGTCCACTCCGTCGGCCGGTTCCTGCGCTTCTACCCGGAGCCCTGGCCGGCCGGCGTGGAGCGGCAGACCCAACTGGTCCTCATCGGTGCCGGCATCGACACCGGAGCCCTGCTCGAAGACCTCGGCACCGCCAGGGTCACCGGCACGCAGGACGCGCCCGAGGAGCACACCATGTGGGGCGTACTGCGGTATGTGCCGGCGTCTGAGCAGCCCGCCGAGCAGGAACCGGACGACTTCATGCCGTGACCCGTGGCCGCGCGGTACCGCACTGCGCACGAGGCGGAGCCGGCGATCGTTCACGCGGGTGCGCCGAGCACGCCGGCGTACCACTCGCGGCAGGGGTTCTCGGCGACACGGAGCCCGAGGGCAGCTCCTGGCGGAACCTCCCCCGGAACCGGCGAAGCGCGCCCGCCGTCCGGCGGGCGCGCTTGCGTGGTCGACGGACGTGTCGCGGCTAGGAGGCAGGACCCGCCAGCGACGCGACCGGCTTCGTCAGCGGCGTGCCCGAGCCGTCACGCCTCGGGTCGAGCTCCGGCAGCTCCGACGGCGTGCCGTTCATCTGCGCCGCACGTGCCGGGGCCGCGCCCGCCCAGGCCAGAATCAGCGTGTCCTCGCCCTTGAGGAAGCGCTGGCAGCGCACGCCACCGGTCGCCCGGCCCTTGCGCGGGTACTGGTCGAACGGTGTCAGCTTCGCCGTCGTCACCGAGTCGTCCAGCGTGCCGGTGGAGCCCGCGACGGTGAAGACCACCGCATCCGCCGCCGGGTCCACCGCGGTGAACGAGATCACCTCGGCGCCCTCGGTGAGCTTGATGCCCGCCATACCACCCGCCGGCCGGCCCTGCGGCCTGACCTGCGAGGCCTGGAAGCGCAGCAACTGGGCGTCGGAGGTGATGAAGACCAGGTCCTCGTCGCCCGTGCGCAGCTCGGTGCCGCCCACGATCCGGTCGCCCTCCTTGAGGGCGATGACCTCCAGCTCGTCCTTGTTCGCCGGGTAGTCCGGCACGACCCGCTTCACCACGCCCTGGAGCGTGCCCAGCGCGAGGCCGGGCGAGGCCTCGTCGAGCGTCGTCAGACAGATCACCGTCTCGTCCGTCTCCAGGGACAGGAACTCGGAGACCTGCGCCCCGCCCGACAGATTCGGCGCCGTGGCCGTCTCCGGCAGCTGCGGGAGGTCGATCACCGTGAGCCGCAGCAGCCGCCCGGCCGAGGTCACGACCCCCACGTCGCCGCGCGCCGTCGCAGGCACGGCGGACACGATCACATCGTGCTTCGCGCGCCTGCCGCCGTCCTCCGGCAGCGGCTCACCGGTGACCGTCCGCGCCAGCAGCCCCGTCGAGGACAGCAGCACCCGGCACGGGTCGTCCGCGACCTGCAGCGACTCGGCGGCAACGGGCGTGCCCGCGGACTCCAGCAGCACCGTGCGCCGCTCGGTGCCGAACTTCTTGGCCACCGCGGCCAGTTCGGACGAGACGAGCTTGCGCAGCTCCGCGTCCGACTCCAGGATCCGGGTGAGCTCCGCGATCTCCGCGGTCAGCCTGTCGCGCTCGCTCTCCAGCTCGATCCGGTCGAACCTGGTGAGCCGGCGCAGCGGGGTGTCCAGGATGTACTGCGTCTGGATCTCGCTGAGCGAGAAGTGCGCGATGAGGCGCTCCTTCGCCTGCGCCGAGTTGTCGCTGGAGCGGATGAGGCGGATGACCTCGTCGATGTCGAGGAGCGCCACGAGCAGGCCCTCGACGAGATGCAGCCGGTCGCTCTTCTTGCGGCGCCGGAACTCGCTGCGGCGGCGGACGACGTCGAAGCGGTGGTCGAGGTAGACCTCGAGCAGCTCCTTGAGGCCCAGCGTCAGCGGCTGGCCGTCGACCAGCGCCACATTGTTGATGCCGAAGGACTCCTCCATCGGCGTCAGCTTGTACAGCTGCTCCAGGACGGCCTCGGGGATGAAGCCGTTCTTGATCTCGATGACCAGGCGCAGTCCGTGCTCACGGTCCGTAAGGTCCTTGACGTCAGCGATGCCCTGGAGCTTCTTCTGGCCGACGAGGTCCTTGATCTTCGCGATCACCTTCTCCGGGCCGACGGTGAAGGGCAGCTCGGTGACGACGAGGCCCTTGCGGCGCGCCGTCACGTCGTCCACGGTCACCGTGGCGCGGATCTTGAAGGTGCCGCGGCCCGTCTCGTACGCGTCCTTGATCCCGGACAGACCCACGATCCGGCCACCGGTCGGCAGGTCGGGACCCGGCACATACCGCATCAGGGTCTCGAGATCGGCGCCCGGGTGCCGGATCAGATGGCGGGCGGCGGCGATGACCTCGCCCAGATTGTGCGGCGGCATGTTCGTCGCCATGCCGACCGCGATGCCGGACGCGCCGTTGACCAGCAGATTCGGGAAGGCCGCCGGCAGGGCGACCGGCTCCTGCTCCTGCCCGTCGTAGTTCGGCGCGAAGTCGACGGTGTCCTCGTCGATCGACTCGGTCATCAGGCTCGTCGCGTCGGCCATCCGGCACTCGGTGTAACGCATCGCGGCCGGGGGGTCGTCATTGCCCAGCGAGCCGAAGTTGCCGTGGCCGTCGACCAGCGGCAGACGCATCGAGAAGGGCTGCGCCATACGCACCAGCGCGTCGTAGATCGACGCGTCGCCGTGCGGGTGGAGCTTGCCCATGACCTCGCCGATGACGCGGGCGCACTTCACGTAGCCGCGGTCGGGGCGCAGGCCCATCTCGTTCATCTGATACACGATCCGGCGGTGCACGGGCTTCATTCCGTCCCGGGCGTCCGGCAGGGCCCGGGAGTAGATCACCGAGTACGCGTACTCGAGGAAGGAGCCCTGCATCTCGTCGACGACGTCGATGTCGAGGATCCTCTCCTCGAAGTCGTCGGGCGGCGGCGTCTTCGTGCTGCGGCGGGCCATCGCTGCTGCGGCTCCTTCACCAACATGAACCATGAACGTGATCTGACGCCGACCATTGTGGACCGTCCCACCGACAACGCGGACCTCGACCCGGAACACCGGGTGGAAGCTGCGGGAACTTCGCCAGGTCCCGACGCGCTTGCATACAGTGGCAGGACATCCAGCAACGCGATCGAAGGGACCACATGCCCATGGGTCACACGGCCACAGCCCAGGCCGGCTCCGGCGGCCTGACAGCAACCGAGCACCGCCTGGCCAACGGTCTGCGCGTGGTGCTCTCCGAGGACCACCTGACCCCGGTCGCCGCGGTCTGCCTCTGGTACGACGTCGGCTCGCGCCACGAGGTCAAGGGGCGTACGGGTCTGGCTCACCTTTTCGAGCACCTGATGTTCCAGGGCTCCGCGCAGGTGCCGGGCAACGGACACTTCGAGCTGGTCCAGGGAGCCGGCGGCTCGCTCAACGGCACCACCAGCTTCGAGCGCACCAACTACTTCGAGACCATGCCCACCCACCAGCTGGAGCTCGCGCTCTGGCTGGAGGCCGACCGCATGGGCTCGCTGCTCGCCGCGCTCGACGAGGAGTCCATGGAGAACCAGCGGGACGTCGTCAAGAACGAGCGCCGCCAGCGCTACGACAACGTTCCGTACGGCACGGCCTTCGAGAAGCTGACCGCCCTCGCCTACCCGGACGGACACCCCTACCACCACACCCCGATCGGCTCGATGGCCGACCTGGACGCCGCGACGCTGGAGGACGCTCGGAGCTTCTTCCGGACGTACTACGCGCCGAACAACGCGGTGCTCTCGGTCGTCGGCGACATCGACCCGGAGCAGACCCTCGCCTGGATCGAGAAGTATTTCGGCTCCATCCCGATGCACGACGGCAAGCAGCCGCCGCGCGACGGCGCCCTGCCCGACATCATCGGCGAGCAGCTGCGCGAGGTCGTGGAGGAGGAGGTTCCGGCCCGCGCCCTGATGGCCGCCTACCGCCTGCCGCAGGACGGCACGCGCGAGTGCGACGCGGCCGACCTGGCGCTCACCGTCCTCGGCGGCGGCGAGTCGTCCCGGCTGCACAACCGTCTGGTGCGACACGACCGCACGGCCGTCGCCGCGGGCTTCGGCCTGCTGCGGCTCGCCGGGGCGCCCTCGCTCGGCTGGCTGGACGTGAAGACGTCCGGCGGGGTCGAGGTGCCCGACATCGAGGCCGCCGTCGACGACGAGCTGGAGCGGTTCGCCGCCGAGGGCCCGACGCCCGAGGAGATGGAGCGCGCCCAGGCACAGCTGGAGCGCGAGTGGCTGGACCGGCTCGGTACGGTCGCGGGCCGCGCCGACGAACTCTGCCGGTACGCCGTGCTGTTCGGCGACCCCCAGCTGGCGCTCAGCGCCGTCTCGCGGGTCCTCGACATCACTGCCGAGGAGGTCAGGGCCGTCGCCCAGGCCCGGCTGCGCCCGGACAACCGGGCGGTTCTGGTGTACGAGCCCCTCCAGGCCGCCGAGGGAACCGAGGACAACGACGACGAGGAGGGGGCGGACCAGTGACCGACGCTGCCGTGACCATGGAATTCCACCCGCAGCCGCAGGCGGGCGAGGCCAGGCCGTGGGCCTTCCCCGCCCCCGAGCGCGGTGTGCTCGACAACGGGCTGACCGTCCTGCGCTGCCACCGCCCCGGCCAGCAGGTCGTGGCCGTCGAGATCTTCCTCGTCGCCCCGCTGGACGCCGAGCCCGAGGGCCTCGACGGTGTTGCCACGATCATGGCCAGGGCGCTCTCCGAGGGCACCGACAAGCACACGGCGGAGGAGTTCGCCGCGGAGCTGGAGCGCTGCGGCGCCACCCTGGACTCGCACGCGGACCACCCCGGCGTCCGCGTCTCCCTCGAGGTGCCGGTCTCCCGCCTCCTCAAGGCGCTCGGCCTGCTCGCCGAGGCCCTGCGCGCGCCGCTCTTCGCCGACAGCGAGGTCGAGCGGCTCGTGCGGAACCGGCTGGACGAGATCCCGCACGAGACCGCCAACCCGGCCCGCCGCGCCGCCAAGGAGCTGTCCAAGCAGCTCTTCCCGGCGTCCTCCCGGATGTCCCGGCCCCGCCAGGGCAGCGAGGAGACCGTGGAGCGCATCGACTCCGCGGCCGTGCGGGCCTTCTACGAGGCCCATGTCCGGCCCGCGTCCGCCACCGCCGTGATCGTCGGCGACCTCACCGGTGTCGATGTGGACGCCGTGCTCGCCGACACCCTCGGCGCCTGGACCGGTGGCGCGGCCGAGAGCCGTCCCATGCCGCCGATCACCGCCGACGACAGGGGACGCGTCGTCATCGTCGACCGCCCCGGCGCGGTGCAGACGCAGCTGCTCATCGGCCGCATCGGCCCGGACCGCCACGACCGCGTCTGGCCGGCCCAGGTCCTCGGCACGTACTGCCTGGGCGGCACCCTCACCTCCCGTCTCGACCGCGTCCTGCGCGAGGAGAAGGGGTACACGTACGGCGTGCGGGCCTTCGCCCAGGTCCTGCGCTCCTCCGCCGACGGCACGGGCGCGGCCACGCTCGCCATCAGCGGCTCCGTCGACACCCCGCACACCGGCCCGGCGCTGGACGACCTCTGGAAGGTGCTGCGCACCCTCGCCGCGGAGGGCCTCACCGACGCCGAGCGCGACGTCGCCGTGCAGAACCTGGTGGGTGTGGCTCCGCTCAAGTACGAGACCGCTGCGTCGGTCGCGGGCACGCTCGCCGACCAGGTCGAGCAGCATCTGCCGGACGACTACCAGGCGCAGCTGTACACGCGCCTGGCCGGGACCGGCACCGTCGAGGCGACGGCCGCGGTCGTCAACGCCTTCCCGGTGGACCGGCTCGTCACCGTCCTCGTGGGCGACGCGGCCGAGATCGAGGAGCCGGTCAGGGCGCTGGGCATCGGTGAAGTGACTGTTGTCACGGGCTGATTGACCGCCGGTCGGCTCCGGCGCACCCGGAGGGCCCCGTTGGCATCGTGTCAACGGGGCCCTCCCGTATGTCCGTTTTATTGGAGAGGCTGCCTGTCTGGCCTGTGGCATGCACAACAAATCTCCGTGTCCGTTTGGTGATTGAAAGATGTCCGGCTTAGCGTCTTCTGCGCTGTCCGCCGGTTGCACCAGCCGCACCAGCGGCATCGGACAGCCATCGCCGAGTCCCCGTCGGGCGCGAGCCTGGGGAGCCGGGGACCCACATGTCCCCTGGGGTGAATCGGACGCCTTCGCACTCGTGCGGAGGGGCCCGTAGGAGACCTTCCTGCTCCGAACCCGTCAGCTAACCCGGTAGGCGAGAAGGAAGGAAAGGATCAGCCACTACATGGCGTTCACCCGTGCCACCGGGAAGCATCGTGGTCCGAGCCGGCTGACGCGCAAGCGCGCGGGCATCGCCGGAGCCGCGGCCCTCGCCACCACCGGCGTCATCGGAAGCCTCGCCTCCCCGGCGCTCGCCGCCGACACGGAAAGCCCGTCGTTCGAGGACACCGGCCTCACCCAGGCCGTCGCCGCCGACACCACCCTCGCCGAGCAGATCGACGCCCAGGCCGCGGCCCAGCAGTACGAGGCCGACCTGGCCGCCGCCCGCGCGAAGGCCGAGGCCGAGGCGAAGCGCAAGGCCGAGGCCCGCGTCAAGGCGGCCCGCGAGGCCAAGGAGCGCGCCGCCCGCGAGGCGGAGCGCAAGCGTCTGATGTCCTACACGCTCCCGGTCGCCGGCTCCTACGTCAGCACGGTCTACCAGGCGGGCGGCTCGGTCTGGTCCTCCGGCAGCCACACCGGCGTCGACTTCCACGCCCCGTCCGGCACTCCTGTCGTCGCCGTCGGCATGGGCACGGTCGTGGAGGCCGGCTGGGGCGGTGCCTACGGCAACAACGTCGTGATCAAGATGAAGGACGGCACGTACACCCAGTACGGTCACCTGTCGTCCATCGGCGTCTCGGTCGGCCAGACCGTCACCCCGGGCCAGCGGATCGGCCTGTCCGGGGCCACCGGCAACTCGTCCGGCCCGCACCTTCACTTCGAGGCCCGCACGAGCCCCGACTACGGCTCGGACATCGACCCGGTCGCGTATCTGCGCGGCCACGGCGTGAGCCTCTGACGTCCACTTCCGCATCCGTGGGCCCCGGCCCGGTCATGGAGACCGGCCGGGGCTTTCGGCGTATTCAGGCCAAAAGATATCCACGGATTCCGGCAGGCCATCGGAAATTCCGGCCGGCTGCAATAGAGTCACCGAACAGACATCGTTCGACTGGGTTTCGCGCGGATTAAAGGCGGAGGTTCGGTATGCGCATTCCTGCGCGCTCGGTATGCACGGCGATCCGCGACGACATCGTCTCCGGTGTCTTCGAGCGCGGCGGCCGGCTCACCGAGGAGCAGCTGGCACGCCGCTACGGCGTCTCACGCGTCCCGGTGCGCGAAGCGCTGCGGACCCTGGAGTCCGAGGGGTTCGTCGTCACCCGCAGACATGCGGGAGCGTGCGTCGCCGAGCCCACCGAGCAGGAGGCCGCCGACCTGCTGGAGATCCGGATGCTGCTGGAGCCGCTGGGCGCCGCGCGGGCCGCGCAGCGGCGCACGGAAGCCCACCTCAAAGTGCTGCGCGGCCTGGTCAGGCTCGGCCAGGAGCGGGCGCGCCGGGGCCAGGGGGAGGATTTGCGCTCGCTCGGCGGCTGGTTCCACGAGACCCTCGCGCAGGCCTCCGGCAGCCCCGGACTCATCGCGCTCCTCACCCAGCTCCGGCACAAGATCGCCTGGATGTACGCCGTCGAGCAGCCTGCTCAGCCGGTGGAGTCCTGGTCCGAGCACGGTGCGATCGTGGACGCGGTGTCGCGCGGCGACGCGGAGCGGGCGCGGGCGCTCACCGCGATGCACGCCGAGCGGATGGCGGGGGCGCACAGGTTGCGCATCACGACGCGCGGGACGGTGAGGGCTTCGCAACATGCCGTAAACACGGCGAGCGTCCGCAATTAACAAAAGCGCCGTATACAAAGAGGGGCTATTTGAAAGCGGCAGAGCCGCAGACCGGAATTCCCGGTTGCTGCGGCTCCGCCGTTTCCATTTATTTGTCATTACCTGCCGGGGTGCGGGTGCGAGGTCCGTACCCGGGGCGGGGCAGGGGTCAGACCGTCTCGGGGAGCTCCTCGAGACCCTCGGCGACCAGCTTCGCCAGACGGTCGAGGGCGGCGTCCGCGCCGTCCGCGTCCGAGGCGAGGACGATCTCCTGGCCGCCCTCCGCGCCGAGGCCGAGCACCGCGAGCATCGAGGCGGCGTTGACGGGGGTGCCGTCGGCCTTGGCGATCGTCACCGGGACGCCGGAGGCCGTGGCGGCACGGACGAAGATGGAAGCGGGGCGGGCGTGGAGGCCCTCGGCCCAGCCGACATTGACGCGGCGCTCAGCCATGGTGATGCCCTTCAAGTCCTCAGCGGTTGTCTAGACCAGTCTCTCATGTGTGGTGCAGTGCTCGGCAACGGCCGTCGGCCGGCGTCCGGGACACTCGCGGGTGCCCTCAGACTGCACCCGCCTTCCGGGCTTCGCGACCGGTGCCCGAGCCGTAGTCTTTCCCCATGCAGACCCCGTCGGATCACGCGTACCCCGACCACTGGGAAGCCGACGTGGTGCTGCGTGACGGTGGCACCGCGCGCATCAGGCCCATCACCACCGAGGACGCCGAGCGGCTCGTCAGCTTCTACGAGCAGGTCTCGGACGAGTCCAAGTACTACCGCTTCTTCGCGCCGTACCCCCGGCTCTCCGCGAAGGACGTGCACCGATTCACGCACCACGACTACGTGGACCGGGTCGGCCTCGCCGCGACGGTGGGCGGCGAGTTCATCGCGACCGTCCGCTTCGACCGGATCGACGCCAACGGGATGCCGGCGTCCAAGCCCGCCGACGAGGCGGAGGTCGCCTTCCTGGTGCAGGACGCACACCAGGGGAGGGGCGTCGCCTCCGCGCTCCTCGAGCACATCGCAGCGGTCGCGCGGGAGCGGGGGATCAGGCGGTTCGCGGCGGAGGTGCTGCCCGCGAACAACAAGATGATCAAGGTCTTCACGGACGCCGGATACACACAGAAGCGCAGCTTCGAGGAAGGCTCCGTCCATCTGACGCTGGACCTGGAGCCGACCGCCGAGTCGCTCGCCGTGCAGCGCGCCCGTGAACAGCGCGCCGAGGCGCGGTCCGTGCAGCGGCTGCTCGCGCCCAGGGCGGTGGCGGTGATCGGGACGGGTCGGGCGCCGGGCGGGGTGGGCCGTACCGTCCTGCGCAATCTCCTCGAATCCGGCTACACCGGGCGTACGTACGCGGTGAACCGGAACCTCGCACCGGACGTGCACGAGCTGGACGGCGTCCCCGCGTACCGCTCGGTCGCGGAGATCGTCGCGGAGACCCGGGAGCCCGTCGATCTCGCCGTCGTCGCCGTACCGGCCGAAAGGGTGCCGGAGGCCGTCGCCGACTGCGGCGAGCACGGGGTGCAGGGTCTGGTCGTGCTGGCCGCGGGGTACGCCGAGAGCGGGGCGGAGGGGCGGGAGCGGCAGCGCGAACTGGTGCGCCAGGCACGTTCGTACGGGATGCGGATCATCGGGCCGAACGCCTTCGGGATCCTCAACACGTCGGAGGCGGTACGGCTCAACGCGTCGCTCGCGCCCGAGTCGCCGGCGCGCGGCCGGATCGGACTGTTCACCCAGTCGGGCGCGATCGGCATAGCGCTGCTGTCGGGGCTGCACCGAAGGGGCGCCGGGCTGTCCTCCTTCATCTCGGCGGGGAACCGGGCGGACGTGTCCGGGAACGACTTCCTGCAGTACTGGTACGAGGACCAGGACACCGACGTCGTCCTGCTGTACCTCGAATCGATCGGCAACCCGCGGAAGTTCACGCGCCTCGCGCGGCGCACCGCGGCGGTCAAGCCCGTCGTGGTCGTCAAGGGCGCCCGGCACAGCGGGAGCGCGCCGCCCGGACACGCGGTGCCGACGACGCGGGTGCCGCACGCGACCGTGTCCGAGCTGCTCGCGCAGGCGGGCGTCATCCGCGTCGACACGGTCACGGAGCTCGTCGACGCGGGCCTGCTGCTCGCGGGACAGCCGCTGCCGGCGGGGCCGCGCGTCGCCATCCTCGGCAACTCCGAGTCCCTAGGCCTCCTCACCTACGACGCCTGCCTGACGGAGGGGCTGCGCCCGCTCCCGCCGCGCGACCTGACGACGGCGGCGACGCCGGACGACTTCCGGGCGGCGCTGGGGGAGGCCCTGCGGGACGACGCGTGCGACGCGGTCGTCGTCAACGCGATCCCCTGGGTGGGCGACGGCGGGGTCACCGAGTCCGGCGACGGTGAGGTCCTCGCGACGGCCCTCCGCGCGGCAGCGGCCACGGGACCGGCCAAGCCGGTCCTCGTCGTCCACGTCGAACTCGGCGGCCTGGCGGACGCCCTCGCCGCGGCGGCCGGCTCCGGCCCGCCGCGCCGCGCCTCCGCGGCCGACCCGGTTGTGCCGACTCGGGATCAGGGATCAGGCCCTCGGCCTCCCGTCGACGGCGCGCCCTCGCCATCGCCCTCAGGCGGGCTGCGCCCGGCCCACGGCCCGAACTCGGCGGCCCCGGGCGGCCCCGGAGGCCGCGGTGCTGCCGCCGGCCATGCGGCGTCCGGCCTTCCGGGCAGTGCCGCGTCTCCGGGCTCCGGCGGGGTGCACAGCGGTGACCGTGGTGCCGAGGCCGGGGGAGGAGGCCGGCCGGCCGCGCACGGTCCGGCGCAGGCCGGGGCCGGGGGGCCGGAC
Source organism: Streptomyces sp. NPDC001970 (assembly GCF_053594115.1). NCBI lineage: Bacteria > Bacillati > Actinomycetota > Actinomycetes > Kitasatosporales > Streptomycetaceae > Streptomyces > Streptomyces sp. NPDC001970. The sequence goes on from NZ_JBSFDW010000021.1 coordinate 136,134, forward strand.
GTCCCGTCGGGGCGTCCCGTGTCCGCGACGCGGATCCCCGCGTTCCCCGCCGCCGAGCGGGCCGTGCGGGCGCTCGGCGAGGTCGTGCGGTACGCGCAGTGGCGGCGGGAGGCCGCCGAGCCCGGGAAGGTGCCGGAGTACGAGGACATCGACGAGGGCGGGGCCGCCGCGCTGGTGGGCCGGCTGCTCGGCGACATGCCGCCGGAGCACGGGGTCACCCTGCGCGAGCAGGACGCGCAGGAGCTGCTCGGGCGGTATGGGATCCCCGTGCTGCCCACCCTGCCCGCTCCCTCCCCCGACGCCGCCGCCCACGCCGCCGAGGGCCTCGGGTACCCCGTGGCCCTCAAGACCACCGCCCCGCACCTGCGCCACCGCGCCGACCTCGGCGGCGTACGTCTCGACCTCGCCGACGAGCAGCAAGTGCGCCAGGCGTACGCCGAGTTGACCGACATCTTCGGCAAGCCCGAAGAGGTCAGGCCCGTCGTCCAGGCCATGGTCCCCCGCGGCGTGGACACCGTCGTGCGCGCCGCCATCGACCCCGCCGTCGGCGCCGTGCTGTCCTTCGGACTCGCCGGCCCCGCCACGGAGCTGCTCGGCGACATGGCCCACCGCCTCGTCCCGGCCACCGACCGCGACGCGGCCGAGCTCATCCGGTCCATCCGGACCGCCCCGCTGCTCTTCGGCTGGCGCGGCGCCGCCCCCGTCGACACCGCCGCCCTCCAGGAGCTGCTCCTCCGCGTGTCCCGACTGGTCGACGACCACCCGGAAGTGGTCGACATCGGCCTCGAACCGGTCGTCGTCGCCGAGCACGGCCTCTCCGTGCTCGGCGCCACCGTCCGGCTCGCCCCTGCCCCGCCCCGCACCGACCTGGGACCCCGCACGCTCCCCAGTTACTGAGCGCACTCCCGGGTCCCGCAGCCCCGTAGGATGGAGCGCATGGCGAAGACCGGTACGACGACCCAGGGGCTGCGCACGGCGATCGAGCGCAGCGGCTACTACCCGGCTCTCGTGGCCGAAGCGGTGGAGGCCGCTGTCGGTGGTGAGCAGATCGCGTCGTACCTGGTCCATCAGGAGACCACGTTCGACGCGAACGAGGTCCGCCGCCATGTCACCGTCCTCGTCCTGACCGCCGCCCGCTTCATCGTCAGCCACACCGACGAGCAGGCCGCAGACAGCAGCTCCCCGACGCCGTACGCCACGACCTCGACCGAGTCCGTCAAGCTCGGCCGGATCTCCTCCGTCGTCGTCAGCCGCGTCGTCGCCAACCCCGAGTCGTACACCCCGGGCACCCTCCCCCGCGAGGTCGTCCTCACCATCGGCTGGGGCGCCGTCTCCCGTATCGACCTGGAGCCCGCCGCCTGCGGCGACCCCAACTGCGACGCGGACCACGGCTACACGGGGAACTCCACCGCGGACGACCTCAGCCTGCGCGTCAGCGAGGCCGGCGACGGCCCCGAGGCGGTCCGGCAGACGCTCGCTTTCGCGCAGGCGCTGTCCGAGGCCACGGCCGCCACGGCCGCCATCCGCTGATGGCCCAGCCCCAGCTGGCCTCCGCCTGGCCCGAGGAACCCGTCCCGCTCGCACTCGGCACCGCGCCCGTCCCGGCGTACGGCACCGCCTCGCTCGCCGATCTGCTGCCGACGCTCGCCGCGGGCCAGGGCGTGCCCGGACTGGGCTCCTCGATCACGCAGCTCGAGCCCGCCGACCGGAACTGCGTCTTCCTCATCGACGGCCTCGGCTGGGAGCAGCTCAAGGCCCACCCCGAGGACGCCCCCTTTTTGAACTCGCTGCTCGCCTCCTCCTGCGGCGGCACCGGCGTACCGATCACCGCCGGCTTCCCCGCCACCACCGCGACCTCGCTCGCCTCCTTCGGCACCGGCCTGCCGCCCGGCGCGCACGGCCTCCCGGGCTACACCGCCCGCAACCCGGACACCGGCGAGCTGATGAACCAGCTGCGCTGGAAGCCGTGGACCTCGCCGCGCGTCTGGCAGCCCTACCCGACGGTCTTCCAGCTGGCCGACGAGGCCGGGGTGCACACCGCGCAGGTTTCCTCGCCGACCTTCCGGGACACTCCGCTCACCAAGATCGCACTCAGTGGCGGAACGTTTCACGGCCGGCTCTCGGGCGAGGAACGGATGGACTTCGCCGCCCGGCAGCTCGCCGCCGCCGACCGGTCCCTCGTCTACACGTACTACAGCGAGGTCGACGGCAAGGGCCACCGTTTCGGCGTCGACTCCGACGCCTGGCGCGGCCAGCTGATGTACGCCGACCGCCTCGCCCAGCGCCTCGCCGAACAGCTTCCGCCCCGCACCGCGCTGTACGTCACCGCGGACCACGGCATGATCGACATCCCCTTCGACGAGGAGTCGCGGATCGACTTCGACGAGGACTGGGAGCTGCGCGCCGGTGTCGCCCTCCTCGGCGGCGAGGGCCGGGCCCGGCATGTGTACGCCGTCCCGGGCGCCGAGAGCGATGTGCTCGCCGTCTGGCGCGAGGTGCTCGGCGACCGGTTCTGGGTGGCGAGCAGGGACGAGGCGATCGCGGCGGGCTGGTTCGGCCCGCAGGTCGACGAGCGCGTGTACCGGCGCATCGGCGACGTCGTCGCCGCTGCGAGCGACGATGTCGTGATCACCGCATCCGTCAACGAGCCGAACGAGTCCGCGATGGTCGGCATGCACGGCTCCATGACCCCGGCCGAGCAGTTCGTCCCGCTCGTCGAAGTCCGCTCGTAGGCCCTGCCGCACCTCACCCTCGCCCCTCGACCACACAACGGAAAGGCCGTCACATCCTCATGTCCGAGCTGGTGTTCTTCTCCGGAACGATGGACTGCGGAAAGAGCACCTTGGCGCTCCAGATCGAGCACAACCGTTCGGCCCGTGGCCTGCAAGGTGTGATCTTCACCCGTGACGACCGGGCGGGCGAGGGCAAGCTCTCGTCGAGGCTGGGGCTCGTCACCGAAGCCGTCGAGATCACGGAGGGTATGGATGTGTACGCGTACCTCGTCGACCACATGACCCGCGGGGGCAAGGCGGACTACCTGATCGTGGACGAGGCGCAGTTCCTGGCCCCCGGGCAGATAGACCAGCTCGCCCGGATCGTGGACGACCTGGGGCTGGACGTCTTCGCCTTCGGCATCACCACCGACTTCCGCACGAAGCTCTTCCCCGGCTCGCAACGGCTGATCGAGTTGGCGGATCGCATCGAGACCCTGCAGGTCGAGGCCATGTGCTGGTGCGGCGCCCGCGCCACCCACAACGCCCGGACGGTGGGCGGTGAGATGGTCGTGGAGGGTGAACAGGTCGTTGTCGGCGACGTGAACCGGCCGGCGGAGGAGGTCGGCTACGAGGTGCTGTGCCGACGCCACCACCGACGCCGTATGACGAGCGCGTCGGCCCGCGCGGGCGTGCTGTCCCCGGACGTCCTGCCGGTGACGCCCGCCTGAGCGCTCCTGACGCACCCGGATCGGCCGCGGTCATCCGGTCACGGCCGGTGGTCGGACCGCCGTCGCTGCTCCCGCCCCGCGCTACCGGCGTGGGGTGCTCCGCACGATCGTGAAGACCGCGCCCTCCGGATCCGCCACCGTCGCAATCCGCCCGCTCGTGCCCTCGCGCGGCTCGTGCAGCACGTGCCCGCCGAGGTCCACCACCAGTGCGGCCGTCTCGTCGGCGTCCTCGACCTCGAAGTACGTCATCCAGTGCGAGCCCCTGTCGCGGGGCAGGGTGTTGCCGACCCCGTGCAGGGACGCCACCGGGCGGCCCTCCAGGTGCAAGGTCAGATAGTCGAAGTCGGCGGAGACCACCGGCTCCACGTCGTAACCGAAGACGGACTGGTAGAACTTGCTGACCGACGAGGTCTCCCGCGTCACCAGCTCGTGCCAGACCGGGGTGCCGTGCGTGCCGAACAGGGCGATGCCGGCGTGCGCCGCCGCCTGCCACACCCCGAAGACCGCGCCCTCCGGGTCCGCGGCGATCGCCAGCCGGCCCGCGTCCGCCGCGTCCAGCGGCCCGACGCCGACCGTGCCGCCGCACATCCTGATCTGTTCGGCGGTCTCGTCCGCGTCGTCGGTGGCCATGTACGTCGTCCAGGCGATCGGCAGATGACGGTCGGGCGGGAGCTGACCGATGCCCGCGACCTCCTTGCCGTCGATCAGCGCGCGGACGTAGGGGCCGAGCTGCTGCGGGCCGGGGACGAAGTCCCAGCCGAACAGCGCCCGGTAGAAGTCCTGTGTCGCGGCAAGTCCGTGCACCATCAGGCTCACCCAGCAGGGCGTGCCGAGTCTGCGCCGAGTCGCCTCGGTCATCGTCACTCTCTCCTCGGACGATCGTCGTGGCCGTGCGGCGGGGGGACCGGATGCGGGCCGTCGTACGTCGGCGACCCTGTGCCCGTGCAGATGCTTGCACCTACGGACGTGCCCCGCGCCCCGGCCGCGCCGCAATTCCGGGGATCCCACATGGAGAGGATGCCCGTTTCGGCTTCGCCCATCCGTTCCGCCGTCGTTTCGGGCACGCCGTGCCCTGCGCGAGGATGGCTCCTATGACCCCCATCATCACCGCAACAGAACTCGCGAGCGAGTCGGCCGCGCCGCGGCCGCCGGTGCTCCTCGACGTCCGCTGGCAGCTGGGCGGCCCGCCGGGACGCCCCGCGTACGAGGCCGGGCATCTGCCCGGTGCCGTGTACGTCGACCTCGACAGCGAACTGGCAGGTCCGCCGGGAGCGGGCGGCCGGCATCCGCTGCCCGACGTGGCGGCCTTCGGCGCGGTGATGCGGCGCGCGGGAGTGTCGGGCTCCACGCCGGTCGTGGTGTACGACGGCGGCCAGGGCTGGGCGGCGGCGCGGGCGTGGTGGCTGCTGCGGTGGACGGGCCACGAGGACGTACGGGTCCTGGACGGAGGCCTCGCGGCCTGGGACGGCCCGCTGACCACGGAGATCCCCGCTCCGGAGCCGGGCGACTTCGCTCCGGCACCGGGTGCCCTGCCCCTGCTCGACGCGGACGGCGCGGCGGCCCTGGCCCGCTCCGGGGTGCTGCTGGACGCCCGGGCAGCCGAGCGCTACCGCGGCGATGTCGAGCCCATCGACCGGGTCGGCGGCCACATCCCGGGCGCGGTCTCGGCGCCGACGACGGAGAACGTCACCCCGGGAGCCACCACGTTCCTCCCTGCGGGTGACCTGATCGCCCGCTACAAGCGCCTGGGCGCGTCGGAGGCCCCCGAGGTCGGTGTCTACTGCGGCTCGGGTGTCTCCGGTGCCCACGAGGTCCTGGCACTGGAGATCGCGGGCATCCGGGCCGCGCTGTACGCAGGCTCCTGGTCGGAATGGTCCGCCGACCCCACCCGCCCGGTCGCCACGGGCCCGGACCCTGACCCGCGGTAGGTCGGGCGGGGTCACCCCGTGCCGGGTCTGACCCGCGGTAGGTCGGGCGGGGTCACCCTGTGCCGGGTCTGACCCGCGGTAGGTCGGGCGGGGTCACCCTGTGCCGGGTCTGACCCGCGGTAGGTCGGGCGGGGTCACCCCGTGCCGGGTCTGACCCGCGGTAGGTCGGGCGGGGTCACCCCGTGCCGGGTCTGGCGCCGGGGGGTCTGTCGGGGTCACCCCGTGCCCGGTCTGGCGCCGGGGGGTCTGTCGGGGTTGACCCGTGCCGGGTCGGTTGCCGTCCGGGGCCGCCCCGGGGCTCGTGTTCCGGACTGCGGTCCTCACCGCGCTTCGCGCGGGTTGCGGGTGCTTCGACGTCCGGAGCACCAACCCTGCGCGTCCCCGGGGAGGGCCTGCGCGTCCCCGGGGAAGGGCAGCGGCTGGTCGCTCGCCCCGGCGGTCGGTGGACAGTCGTTCCTCCCCGAGCTGCGCTCGGTTCGCCTGCCCGAAGGGCTGTCCGGGAGGGTGGGCACGAACGACCCGCCGTCCCGCACCCGGGTGTCAATCCGGGGCGGTGCGGCGGCTAGTCCTGCTTCTTCCGGCGCGTGCCGAACACGATCTCGTCCCAGCTCGGCACCGCCGCCCGGCGGCCCGGGCGGACGCCGTCCGCCTCGGCCTGGCGGTCGGTCGTGCCGGTGAGCCGGTCGCGGTGGCCGCTGACGGACCGGGGCATGAGCACGTCCGCGTACGCGGAGCCCGCACCGGCCGAGGCCGCGGGCGCCGGCGGTTCCTCGGCGTCGGGCTCCTGGGCCGCGGGGTCGGTCGCGGACGGGTCGACCGTGGCGGGGCGGTCCGGGACCACCATGTCGCCGCGGAAGCTCGGAACCGCTTCGAGGAGGCTGGTCAGGGAGTCGCGCTCGCGCTCGCCCTCGTCCGGCTCGGGCGCCGGGATCGGCGTCGGCCGCTCCAGGGCGCGGTCGAGCCCACGGTCGAGCGGCCGGTCCCGCGGCAGCCGGGCGATGCGCGGCACGAACGGGAAGCTCGGCTCCTGTGCGATCGCGATGGCGTCGTCGGTCTCACCGATCAGCGCACGTGCCTCGTCGTCGACGGCCTGGACGAGCCGCCGCGGCGGGTCGTAGGTCCAGCTCGCCGAGTGCGGCTCACCCGCGACCCGGTAGACCAGCAGCACCTCCCAGGTGCCGTCGTCGCGGCGCCAGGAGTCCCACTGCGCGGTGTCCTTCTCGGCGCCGCGCAGCAGCAGCCGCTCCTGCACCGCCTCGCCGAGCTGCGGTCCCGCGTTCTCCCCGGGGCGCCGCACGGGAGTCTTGCGCGCCCGCTCCGCCATGAACGCGCGCTCAGCGAGCACGGGGCCCTCGAAGCGCCGCACCCGGTCGACCGGGATACCGGCGAGCTGGGCGACCTCCTCGGCGGAGGCGCCTGCTCGTATACGCGCCTGGATGTCGCGGGGGCGGAGGTGGCTCTCCACCTCGATCTCGATCTGGCCGAGGCGGGCACGGTCGTTGCGCACCGCAGCGCGCAGTCGCTCGTCAATCGGAAGCGTGTACTCCGTGTTGTCCGCAGCCTTCAGCACCAGTCGTGTGCCGTCGTTGGAGACGGCCACGACACGCAGTTCGGGCATGGGGACCTCCCGGGTGGTGCCTGCCGACGTCACGTGCGTCGCTGCTTCCGCTAGTCGAGTGTGGCCTGCCCGGGTGCAGCCTGCCACAACCTTGCCGAGTTGCCCGGCGTGTCGGGCAAGGGCCCTGGATCGCCGTTATGGCACGGTTACCTATTTGCAACGCAGCGTGACGAGGTTCGTCACTCTGTGCAGCAGGCGCCCGTGCGGTGCCGCGGCGCCGCCGGTTCGAGTGCCGCTTTCGGCCCCCTCCCGTAAGCCCGGACGCCCGCGAGGGAGACCGGTCCCAGGGCTCGCCACAGTACTCCATTCGGGCCACGGGGGTGGACCGGCGCGCCGCCGAACTTGTCTCGGGCGGCGGGAGTTGGGTCCGTGTACCCCGAATCCAGGGTGGCAGGCTTCACAGAATCGCCTGAACCGGAACTAATCGCTTCGCCTATATGTCCCTTCCTGGTGCACGGTGGGACAGATGGGTGACAGAGGCTGGAGAGGGACCGGAAGAGGCACGGAGACGAGCGGACGACGGCACAACAGAAGGAGCAACGGCTCGATCTGAGCGTCCCCCAGGTCGCGGGTAGCGCACTCGCAGCGGTCGCGGCCGCGTGTGCTCGCCTCCCAGCTCGGCGCGTACGGAACCATCGTCGTCGCCGGCGTGGTCAGCGTCGCCGCGACGTGCGGGAGCCCGGTCCTCCAGCACCTGTTCCGGCGTACCGGCGAACAGCTCCGCGACGCCGCCACGTCCCGCGCACCGATGCATGAGCCTCACGAGGCATCTCCCGTAGGGGAGTTCGGCGAGGCGACGACGTACGGCACCCGTGTACGGGCCGGAAACGGTCCGTGCCGGCGGCAGTTGTCGTCTTCGCGGTGGCGATGCTCGGCATCTCCGCGTACGAACTCGCCTCGGGCAAGGACCTGAGCGGCGGCACGGGCACGACGGTCGGCTCGGTCGTGCGCGGCGGTGGTGAGCGCGGCGGCGAGAACTCCGCGCCGAGGCCGACCCCCTCGGACGGGACGCCGGACGCCCCGCAGCAGAGCCGGAACACGAACCGGGGCCAGGAGCAGGAGCAGGAGCGGAACGGTGGGCAGGGCTCGGCGCCGGACAGTGACTCCCGCGATGCGAGCCCCCGGCGCAACCCGGGAGCGCGAGGGCACGGAGACGGGCGGCGGCCAGGGCGACGGGAAAGCGGGTGGGAGCCCGCCCCCGGCGCCTCGACCCCGTCCGCCGGGGACCCGCAGTCCGCGACGCCCAGCACCCCGCCGACCCCTTCCGTCTCCGCGGAAACGGGCGCGTCCTAGGCGCCCAGCACCCGCCGCAGATAGTCGTTCCCGAACACCCGATCGGGATCCAGTCGGTCCCGCAGTGCCGTGAACTCGCCGAAGCGCGGATACACGCCCTCGAAGTACTCCGCGTCGCGCGTGTGGATCTTGCCCCAGTGCGGCCGGCCGCCGTGCGCGGTCATGATCCGCTCGACCGCGGTGAAGTAGGAGCGGTACGGAGTGCCCTTGTACATGTGCACCGCGATGTACGCGCTCTCGCGGCCCGCGGCCGTCGACAGCGTGATGTCGTCCGCCGGGGCGGTCCGCACCTCGACCGGGAAGCTGATCCGCAGCGGTGAGCGGTCGATCATGGCCTTCACCTCGCGCAGGGCCTCGACCGCCACTGCCCTCGGAAGGGCGTATTCCATCTCGACGAAGCGCACCCGGCGGGGACTTGTGAAGACCTTGTAGGGAATGTCCGTGTACGTACGGGCGGACAGGGCCCGGCTTGCCAGCCTCGCGATGGACGGGATGGTCGCGGGCACCGCCCGGCCGAGCGAATTGACCACCTGGAACAGCCCGTTGGAGAGCAGCTCGTCCTCGATCCAGCCGCTGACGGCGCCGGGCGGGGCGGCGGGGCCTGCGCTGCGGTTGTTGCGCTTGGTGTTGCAGTTGCCCGTGTGAGGGAACCAGTAGAACTCGAAGTGTTCGTTCTCCGCGTGCAGCTCGTCGAACTCGGCCGTCACCCGGTCGAAGGACATCGGCTCCTCGCGGGCCGTGAGCAGGAAGAGCGGCTCCACGGCGAAAGTGATCGCGCTGACGACCCCCAGTGCGCCGAGGCCGATGCGTGCGGCCGCGAAGACCTCCGGATTCTCCTTCTCGGAGCAGCGCAGCACCGAGCCGTCCGCCGTGATCAGCTCAAGGCCCCTGATCCGGGCGGCGATCGAGGCCGAGTCCCGGCCGGTGCCGTGCGTCCCGGTGCTGGTCGCGCCGGCGACCGTCTGTTCCATGATGTCGCCCATGTTCGTGAGCGAGAGATCCTCACGGGCGAGCGCGGCGTTGAGCCGCTTCAGGGGCGTACCGGCCTCGACGGTCACCGCCATCGCCGTACGGTCGATCTCACGGATGCCGGTGAGCAGATCGGGCCGTATCAGTACGCCGTCGGTCGCCGCGATCGACGTGAACGAGTGGCCCGCACCGACCGTCTTGACCCGCAGGCCGTCCTCGGCGGCCCGGCGCACCGCCGCGGCCAGCTCGTCGGCCGTGGCGGGGGAGACCTCCCGTACCGGGCGGGCCGCCACCGTCCCGGCCCAGTTACGCCACGCGTTCCCCGTCATGGTCCTGGATGTGCCCGTCATCCCGCCCCTCCCGCGTCGGCACCGGCCTGCGCAGCCGGCGGTACCCCAGGAACGCGACCACGACCGCGAGCGCTCCCGCCACCGCGGGCACCGCGTACGCAGCACCGGCCCCGTACTCGTCCACCACCCATCCCGAGGCCGACAAGCCGAGTGACACACCGACCGCGAGCCCGGTACCCGTCCAGGTCATGCCCTCGGTCAGCTTGGTGCGTGGTACGTGCGCTTCGACGAGGGCCATCGTCGTCACCATCGTCGGCGCGATGGCCAGGCCCGCGACAAAGAGCGCCACGGCCAGGACCACTAGATTCCCGGCCAGTTGGAGGGGGATCATACTCACGGCCATCGCACAGACACCCAGTACCCACCTGCGGGCCGGGTCACCCTTGAGATGGAGCAGGCCGAAGACCGCTCCGGCCAGGCAGGAGCCCAGGGCGTACACCGCCAGCACCAGGCTCGACGCCGCCTTGTTGCCCTGCTCCTCGGCGAAGGCCACCGTCACCACGTCCACCGAGCCGAAGATCGCGCCCGTGGCGACGAACGTGGCGACGAGCACCTGCAGACCGGGGGAGCGGAGCGCGGAACCCTTGCTCGCCTGCGTGCGCGGGTGCGGTACCGGCTCGGTGGCGCGCTGCGCCGTCAGCCACACGACGCCGATCACGAGGAACACGGTGGCGAGCAGCGGGCCGGCCTCCGGGAACCAGACCGTGGACAGTCCGATGGAGACGATCGGGCCGACGATGAAGCACACCTCGTCGATGATCGACTCGAACGCGTACGCCGTGTGCAGTTCGCGCGTCGAGCCCTGGTGGATCTCGGCCCAGCGGGCCCGGGTCATCGCTCCGACGGCCGGAATGCAGCCGGCGCATGCGGTGAAGGCGAAGAGGGTCCAGTTGGGCGCGCCCTGCTGCGCGCAGACGAGGAGTCCCGCGACCGCCGCGACCGACACCAGCAGGGCGGGGCGGAGCACCCGGCGCTGACCGTGCCGGTCGACCAAGCGGGACACCTGGGGCCCGAGCACCGCCGCCGAGAGCGCGAGCGTCGCGGAGAGCCAGCCCGCGAGGCTGTAGCGCCCCGTCAGCTGGGAAACCATGACGACGATGCCGACGCCCATCATGGACAGCGGCATACGGCCGAGGAGGCCTGCGGCGGAGAACGCCACGGTGCCGGGGGCGGCGAAGATCGCGCGGTAAGGACTGGGCAAGGGGGCGCTCCGTAAGGAATGTCAGTGGCCGGTACAGCTTACGGGTTAGGTAAGCCTTACTTCCATGCGGTTTCCCGCCTGTCGGAGGCGGGTGGGAGGATCGGCACCATGGCCGAACAGTTCGATCCCGCTCCCCGCGACCCAGCTCCCTACGACGCTCTGCTGCTGCTGTCCTTCGGCGGTCCCGAGGGCCCGGACGACGTGGTCCCGTTCCTGGAGAACGTGACGCGTGGCCGCGGCATCCCCAAGGAGCGGCTCAAGGAAGTCGGTCGGCACTACTTCCTGTTCGGCGGCGTCAGCCCGATCAACGGCCAGAACCGCGAGCTGCTCGACGCGCTCCGCAAGGACTTCGCGGGCGCCGGCCTCGACCTGCCGGTCTACTGGGGCAACCGGAACTGGGCGCCGTATCTGACCGACACGCTGCGGGAGATGGTCCTGGACGGGCGCCGGCACGTGGCGGTGCTCGCGACCAGTGCGTACGCCTCGTACTCGGGCTGCCGGCAGTACCGGGAGAATCTGGCGGACGCGCTCGCGACGCTGGAGGCGGAAGGGCTGCCGCTGCCGCGCGTCGACAAGCTGCGGCACTACTTCAACCACCCCGGGTTCATCGGCCCCATGGTGGACGGCGTGCTCGCCTCGCTGGCGGACCTGCCCGAGGACGTACGGGCCGGGGCGCACCTGGCCTTCACCACCCACTCCATCCCCGAGTCCGCCGCGGACGCCTCCGGGCCGGTGTGGGAGCACGGCGAGGGCGGGGCGTACGTGAAGCAGCACCGCGACGTCGCACGGGTGATCGCCGATGCCGTGCGGGACGAGACGGGGATCGAGCACCCCTGGCGGCTCGTGTACCAGTCGCGCAGCGGGGCGCCGCACATTCCGTGGCTGGAGCCGGACATCTGCGACCACGTGGAGGAGCTGGACGGGGCCGGGGTGCCGGCGGTCGTGATGGTGCCGATCGGTTTCGTCTCGGACCACATGGAGGTCCTGTACGACCTGGACACGGAGGCCACGGCGAAGGCCGCCGAGCTGGGACTGCCGGTGCGGCGCTCGGCGACGGTCGGCGCGGACCCGCGGTTCGCGGCGGCGATCCGGGACCTGGTGCTGGAGCGGGCGGCGACCGTGCGCGGGGCCGTCGTGGAGCGGTGCGCGCTCGGGGCACTCGGCCCCTCGCACCATCTGTGCCCGATCGGCTGCTGCCCGGCCCGCAGCGAACGGCCCGCGGCTGCGGGCGCCGACAGTCCGTACGCGTAAGGAGCGCCGTGACCGACCGACTGCTGGACGAACTCCTCTCCCTGGCCCTGGAGGCGGGGCGCAGGGCCGGAGAGCTGCTGCGCGACGGGCGGCCCGACGACCTTGCCGTGGCCGCGACCAAGTCGAGCCCCATCGACGTGGTCACCGAGATGGACATCGCGGCCGAGAAACTGATCACCGGTTTCCTGGCCGGACACCGGCCCGACGACGGCTTCCTCGGTGAGGAAGGCGCCTCCACGGAGGGGACCAGCGGCATCCGCTGGGTCATCGATCCGCTGGACGGCACCGTCAACTACCTGTACGGACTGCCGACCTGGGCGGTGTCCATCGCGGCCGAGCGGGACGGCGAGACGGTCGTCGGTGTCGTCGAGGCGCCGATGCGGGGTGAGACGTTCCGCGCCGTGCTCGGCGGCGGCGCCCACTGCGGAGACCGGCGGCTGCGCTGCAGGCCCGCGCCCCCGCTGGACCAGGCGCTGGTCTCGACCGGCTTCAACTACGTCCAGTCCGTCCGCAGCCACCAGGCCGACGTCGCCCAGCGGCTGATCCCCCGCCTCCGCGACATCCGCCGCAGCGGCTCGGCGGCCGTCGACCTGTGCGACGTCGCCGCGGGCCGTCTCGACGGCTACTACGAGCGCGGCCTCAATCCCTGGGACCTCGCGGCCGGCGACCTCATCGCCCGCGAGGCGGGCGCCCTCACCGGCTCCCGCCCGGGCGAGCCGCCGTCCGGAGATCTGGCGATCGCCGCGTCGCCCGGCGTCTTCGAACCGCTGCAGCGCATCCTCGACGACCTGGGCGCCTGGCACGACTGACGCCGTGCCCGCGGCGGGGCCACTCCCCGCCCCGCCCCTTCCCGAACCGAGGCGTTCGCCCCGGACCCCCGGCTCTGTCCCCCGGCACCGCCCGGTGTGCCCGGGTGTCCGCCCTCAATTGCCGGACGGGCTCCGAAGGAGCCCCCTGAAACGGTGTCCATGGGCAGGGCACCGATGCGGTGCCCATGGGCGGGGCGGGGGCTGCATCGATGTACGGCTTCGCCGCGTGGGCCCGCCGCAGGCGCGAGGCGCCGCATGCGCGAGGGCCCGACGCCGGGACAAGCCGGCGTCGGGCCCTCGCGTACGTGTCAGACGCTCGCGGCGCCGACTTCCACGCCGTGCTCGGCGGCGAGGCGGTGCAGGTCGTCCAGCTCGGCCTGCTCGACCTCCGCCAGGAAGTCGTCGCCCGTTTCGCGAGCCCGCGTGAGGTCGGTCTCCGCGGCCCTGATGCGCTGCAGGAGTCCTGCGGTGAATGCGTCCATGGTTGCGCCCCCTCGTCGTGGGTCGGTGGCACGGGGGTGTGCCTACGGCGGGTTGATCACGCTCCCTCCCTGGGGGACAGAGAGCGGGGTGTGGCAAGCCACATGCATGGCGTGATCGTGGGTGTGCAGTCGTCCTCCCCAGGGTCAACCGCGGAGAAACCTCAACTCCACCGGGAATCCGTTGCATTCCCGGTGCCCCTGGGGGTGCTGCTCCGCCTTACATCCGGTTTACGCGCGTAAGGGGCAGGATGGAGGCACACATCAGTGCCAGCCATCACTACCACCTGCCCTGATTCACGGGATCGGGCAGGCCCAGAGGAAGGACCAGCCACGTGCGCGTACTCGTCGTCGAGGACGAGCAGCTGCTCGCCGATGCGGTGGCCACCGGACTGCGCCGGGAGGCCATGGCCGTCGACGTCGTGTACGACGGCGCCGCTGCCCTGGAGCGCATCGGGGTGAACGACTACGACGTGGTCGTCCTCGACCGTGACCTGCCGCTCGTCCACGGCGACGACGTCTGCCGCAAGATCGTCGAGTTGGGCATGCCCACCCGCGTTCTGATGCTCACCGCGTCCGGTGACGTCAGTGACCGCGTCGAGGGCCTGGAGCTCGGTGCCGACGACTACCTTCCGAAGCCGTTCGCGTTCACCGAACTCATCGCCCGCGTGCGCGCCCTCGGGCGCCGTACGACCGTCCCGCTGCCGCCCGTCCTGGAGCGCGCCGGCATCAAGCTGGACCCGAACCGCCGCGAGGTCTTCCGCGACGGCAAGGAGATCCAGCTCGCCCCCAAGGAGTTCGCCGTGCTGGAGGTGCTCATGCGCAGCGAGGGCGCGGTGGTCTCGGCCGAGCAGCTGCTCGAGAAGGCGTGGGACGAGAACACCGACCCGTTCACCAACGTCGTCCGGGTCACCGTCATGACCCTGCGCCGCAAGCTCGGCGAGCCGCCCGTGATCGTCACGGTCCCCGGCTCCGGCTACCGGATCTGACCCGTGGCCACCGCACCCGCGCCCCCCACGGCGCCCCCGAAACCCACCTGGGACCCCAGAGAGCCCGCCGGCCCGCTGCTGCGCCCGACCATCCGGATACGGCTCACGCTGCTGTACGGCGGAATGTTCCTGATCGCGGGCATCCTGCTGCTCTCGATCATCTATCTGCTGACCGCCCAGGCACTGCACGCCGGCAACGAGATGCCGTTCAAGCTGCTGCCCGACAGCAAGGTCGAGCTGACCAGCAACGCCTGCCCGGCATTGAAGTTCGGGCTGACCGCCGACCAGGCCAACGCAGCTCTCAAGGTCTGCTTCGCCGAGCAGCGCCAGCACGCCCTGGACGACCTCCTCACCCGCTCTCTCTTCGCCCTCGTCGGCCTCAGTGTCATCGCCTTCGCCTTCGGCTACGCCATGGCAGGCCGGGTCCTCTCCCCGCTCGGCAAGATCACCCGCACCGCGCGCCGTGTGGTCGGCTCCGACCTCACCCGGCGGATCGAGCTGGACGGCCCGGACGACGAGCTGAAGGAGCTCGCCGACACCTTCGACGAGATGCTGGAGCGGCTCGAGCGGGCCTTCACGGCGCAGCAGCGGTTCGTGGCCAACGCCTCGCACGAGCTGCGCACTCCGCTGGCGATCAACCGCACCCTGCTGGAGGTCCACCTCTCGGATCCTTCGGCCCCGGACGAGCTGCGTCAGCTCGGCAAGACGCTGCTGGCCACCAACGAGCGCAGCGAGCAGCTCGTGGAGGGCCTGCTGCTGCTCGCCCGCAGCGACAACCAGATCGTCGAGCGCAAGCCCGTCGACCTGGCCGAGGTCGCCACGCGGGCCGTCGACCAGGCCCGCAGTGAGGCCGAGGCGAAGGGCGTGGAGTTCCGCGGCCGGCGCGCACCCGTCATCGTGCAGGGCAACGGGGTCCTGCTGGAGCGGATCGCCCTGAACCTCGTGCAGAACGCCGTGCGCTACAACGTGCCGGAGGGCGGCTGGGTGGAGGTCACCACCGAGCTCGTGCACGGCCAGGCGGTGCTGGTGGTGTCCAACACGGGCCCGGTCGTCCCGGCGTACGAGATCGACAATCTGTTCGAGCCCTTCCGGCGGCTGCGCCAGGCGCGGACGGGCAGTGACAAGGGCGTCGGTCTCGGCCTGTCGATCGCGCGCTCAGTTGCGCGCGCCCACGGGGGCCGTATCATCGCGGAGCCGCGCGAGGGCGGCGGGCTCGTGATGCGTGTGACTCTGCCGGTCTGACGTGCCGGTCCCAATGCCGCCCCCACCGCTGCCGGCCGATCGTCGGCCGGTGACGGGCGGCAAAGGCCGAAGATTTTTTCTGTTCGCTTTACGCGGAATTTTCGGGACTCGTACCCGCAAAGTCCGTGTGTGATCGATCACAAGGGCGAATTTTCGGCCATCTACTCTCCGTGATCAAGAATCTGTCGGAAAGCCGGTAAAAGTCCGGGTTTCCAGGGGTCCGGATCACGGGAAGTACACGGGGTGGCGCCCGTGAAGTGCGACATTCGGACCGTGTACGGTCCCGATCGCCATCCAACCCGATCACTCTTGAGGGGTCCGGTTGGGTGTCGATTGAGTAACAGACCTTGATGTGAGGCAAAATCTCCGCCTCGGGTCGGGCACAAGTCCGGCCTCTTACGCGTTACGTGCGCTGGAGACACCGCAGACACCCAGAGGGGGAGAGGTACATGGCAACGGATTACGACACCCCACGCAAGACCGATGACGACCTCAACGAGGACAGCATCGAAGAGCTCAAGGCTCGTCGGAACGACAAGACGACGTCGACCGTCGACGTCGACGAGTTCGAGGCCGCCGAAGGTCTGGAGCTGCCCGGAGCCGACCTCTCGAACGAGGAGCTGGCCGTCCGGGTACTGCCCAAGCAGGCCGACGAGTTCACCTGCATGAGCTGCTTCCTCGTGCACCACCGGAGCCAGCTGGCCCGTGAGAAGAACGGTCAGCCGATCTGCCGCGACTGCGACTGAGGTCCGCCGTGGCAGGCGGGACACCGCCCAGGAAACCCGGGAAGCTGCGCCGGTGGCGGAAGGGTTCCCTGGAGCCGGAAGCGCCCCAGGGCGCTCCCGGCCCGCTGGAGGGTGCCTGGGCGCCCGAGGGGTCCGGTGACGGGCACACCGGCCACCTGCCCCTTCCCGGTGACGCACGTGACGACGAGCGGGGCCTCCCGGCCTCGCTCGAGGCGGGCGCGCACGAAGGGCCCCCGGCCAGAGGCCGGCGCCTGGACGCGGTGAGGGCCGGAGTGCGCAGGAGCGGCCAGGCCGCCAGGGCCACGCTCGGCTTCGTCGCCGACCGTCTCATCGAGGTCACACCGCGCATTCCCGTGCGCGACCTCGCGACCCTGCGCGAGCAGTTCCCGGGCCTCGGCCCCGAGCAGCTCGCCGACAAGCTGATCGCGGGCGCGGCCAACGGCACGTCCGCCGTGGGCGCCGGCATCGGCGCGGCCGCCATGATGCCCGTTCCGCCCGCGCTGCCGGCCGAGCTGGCCACCGAGATCGTGGGCGTCGCCGCGATCGAGCTGAAACTCATCGCCGAGCTGCACGAGGTCTACGGGCAGCGGCCGCCCGGCAATCTCAAGGAGCGCGCCGCCGCGTATCTGAACTCCTGGTCGGAGGAGCGCGGCATCGACGTGACCAAGCCGATGACGATCAACGCCGCACTCGGCGGCCAGATGAAGCGCGAGCTGCGTCAGCAGATCATGAAGCGCATGGTCCGCAATCTGCCGAACCTGATGCCGTTCATGGTCGGCGCCGCCGTCGGAGCCGTGATGAACCGGCGGGACACCAGAAAGCTCGCCGAGCGCATCAGGAAGGACCTGCGGGCCCGCCAGGTCCCCTGGGACGCGCTGCCGGAGCTGCCCCGGCTGGAGAGGCTGGAGAAGGGGGAGTTGCCCGAGGAGCTTCCGCCCGAGCTGCGCAGACAGCTGGAGGGCTGACCACGCGCCCGCGGCGCCTGCCGCGCGGCGTCAGCCCGCCCGTACGGCGTCGAGCGCCGCCACCAGTGCCCGCGGATCCCGGGTCGAGACGTACACGTACGGTGTCGGGTCCTCCGGATCCGTGACCGTCACCCGTACCGCCGTCGGCACATAGCTGCGCAGCAGCATGTACGCGCGCGGATCCGCCTTGTACGAGCGCCAGGCCCGCGCCTCCTGCGCGTCCAGCACCTCGGCGTCGCCGAGCGCCGACACCGGGATGCGGGCATCGCCGGCGACAAGCGAGCCGGCCACCACCCGGATCCGGGCGGAGCCGTACGAACTCACCGCGGCCGCCGCGAGCGCGCCCGCGACGATCAGCCCGCCCAGCATCGGCACCGCGCCCAGCGGAAGCAGCACGAGACCGCCGGAGAGCGCCACCAGGGCGGTGATCACCCACCAGGAACGGGGGGCGGTGAGACGTTCGTCGTAGCCCGGCCCGGAGGACGGGCCGGCCGGGGAGCCGGATGGCGTGGCGGGAGGCTGCATGAATCCAAGCTTGGCACGGCGCGACCTGCGGCTGACCGCGCGGGTAAGGTCTGCGCCTGTGAGTACTGCACTGACCCCTCCGGCCGACGCCGTACCGCCGGTACGGCACCCCGACGCGCCCGCCCCGGGCGTGCTCCTCGGCGCGCACTACGAGCACTGCTTCGGCTGCGGCGGAGGACAGGCCCACGGGCTGCACCTGGAGGCGCGGGCCGGTGAAGGCGTGAGCCTCACCGCCGAGTTCACCGTCACCCCGGCCCACCAGGGCGCGCCGGGCCTCGCCCACGGCGGCGTACTGGCCACGGCGCTCGACGAGACGCTCGGCTCGCTGAACTGGCTGCTGCGGGTCGTCGCCGTGACCGGGCGGCTGGAGACCGACTTCGTCAGGCCCGTGCCCGTGGACACGGTCCTGCACCTGGAGGCCGAGGTCACCGCTGTCAGCGGCCGCAAGATCTACTCAACGGCCACCGGCCGGATCGGCGGTCCCGAGGGACCCGTCGCCGTCCGCGCCGAAGCCCTCTTCGTCGAGGTCAAGGTCGACCACTTCATCGAGAACGGCCGCCCGGCGGAGATCCAGGCCGCCATGGCGGATCCCGACCAGGTCAGGCGCGCCCGCGCCTTCGAGGTGAACCCCTGATGCGCAACCCTGTCGACGTACTGATCCGGCGTGTGGACCCGGAAGTACCGATTCCGTCATACGGACACCCGGGCGATGCCGGTGTCGATCTGGTGACCACCGTGGCCGCCGAGCTCGCACCCGGAGAGCGCACGGTGCTGCCCACGGGAGTGTCCATCGCCCTCCCCGACGGGTATGCGGCCTTCGTGCATCCGCGCTCGGGGCTGGCGGCCCGCTGTGGTCTCGCCCTCGTGAATGCCCCAGGGACGGTGGATGCCGGGTACCGTGGGGAGATCAAGGTGATCGTGGTCAATCTGGACCCGCGCGAGAGCGTGCGGTTCGAGCGGTTCGACCGGATTGCTCAACTGGTCGTCCAGCAGGTCGAGAAGGTGCGCTTCCACGAGGTGGCGGAGCTTCCCGGCTCGGCGCGGGCCGAGGGGGGCTTCGGGTCCACCGGCGGTCATGCCGCCGTGGGCGGGTCGGCCGTGGGCAGCGCACAGGGTGGGAATCGATACGCTTCGGTCGTATCCGACCGGGAAGGACAGTGACGTGTTCGGACGTCGCAAGAAGAGCGGAACCGCCGAGAAGGTGGCGGGCGAGGCCGAGCAGGTCGTCGACGAGCTCGACACGGAGGACGCGGCGGCTTCGCAGGACGCGCCGCGCCGGATGAACCTCCCGCCGGCGCCCCGGCCCGACGGCCCGTGGGACGTCTCCGAGGTCTCCAGGCCTGGCGAGGGCCGGGTGGACCTGGGCGGTCTCTTCGTGCCCGGGGTCGAGGGCATGGAGCTGCGCGTGGAGGTCGCGGGCGACGCGATCGTCGCTGCGACGGTCGTGCTGCGGGACAGCGCGGTCCAGCTGCAGGCGTTCGCCGCCCCCAAGAAGGAGGGCATCTGGGGCGAGGTCCGCGAGGAGATCGCCTCCGGCATCACCCAGCAGGGCGGCGTCATCGACGAGGTCGAGGGCCCGCTGGGCTGGGAGCTGCGGGCCCAGGTCCCGGTCCAGCTTCCGGACGGCACGGGAGGCGTGCAGCTCGTGCGCTTCGTCGGGGTCGACGGACCGCGCTGGTTCCTGCGCGGGGTGATCTCCGGGCAGGGCGCGGTGCAGCCGCAGGCGGCCGGTCTGCTGGAGCAGATCTTCCGGGACACGGTCGTGGTGCGCGGCGAAGGCCCCATGGCGCCTCGCGATCCGATCGTCCTCAAGCTGCCGAACGACGCCCAGATGGTGCCCGAGGGCGTCCAGCAGGAGGAGCAGGAGGGCTCCCGCTTCTCCGGCGGGATGGGACAGCTGCAGCGCGGCCCGGAGATCACCGAGGTGCGCTGAGGAACGTCGCGGCGGGCCGCACTCCGTTTCCGGGGTGCGGCCCGTCGGCGTTTCACCAGGGCATTGCCCGGATGCGTGCCGCTGCACATACTGGCGCCGGACCTGTTCACGACGTGGGGGGAACGCATGGCTGAGCGCTCGGGCGGACGGTCGACGCTCTCGGCGGGTGCGGCCGCCGTGGAGGAGCCCGGCCGTGGGCCGATGGTCCGTGTGGAGAACCTGCATCGCTCGTACGGCAGCGGTGCCGCCGCCGTGCATGCCCTGCGGGGGGTGTCCTTCGAGATTCCGCGCGGTGAGCTCGTCGCGCTCAAGGGCCGCTCGGGCTCCGGCAAGACCACGCTGCTCAACCTGGTCGGCGGCCTCGACAGCCCGGACGGGGGCCGCATCGTCGTCGACGGCACGGAGATCTCCGCGCTCGGCGAGGACGGCCTCCT
>NZ_JBSFDW010000022.1:0-148319 GCF_053594115.1 Streptomyces sp. NPDC001970
ATTTTTGGCACGCTGTTGAGTTCTCAAGGAACGGACGCTTCCTTCGTACTCACCCTCTCGGGCTTTCCTCCGGGCGCTTCCCTTCGGTGTTTCCAGCTTAGCAGATCCGATTTCCGTTTCCGCCACCCGCTGGAGCGGGCTGCCGGGCCGTTCTTCGCTTTCGCGTTTCCCTTTCCGGCGGTTCCGACTCTATCAGACTCTTTCGGGCCTGACTCCCAGTCAGAGGGGGGCTGTCTTCCTGGCTGTTGGGCCGTTCCGACGTTTCAAACCCTAGCGGATTTCCCGGGCGACTCATAATCGAGTCGTCGAAATGAATTTCGGCATGCCGAAATTCATCCCGGTTGGGAGATCGTGCAGAGTTTGGTTGCCGCATCAGCGGCGGGATCGGTCGTCGCAGAACCGTTCCGGCTCCGTGACAACTCGAAGAACCTTACGGATCGGCGAGGGGTGTGTCAACCCGCCCGGCCGTCCATCTTCCCGACACCTTCGGGACAGCTCTCCGGTCCGGCTAGTCCAGGTCGGTGAGCCGGCCGCCCGCGTCCGGTTGGGTGTGCTCCACCCGGCGCAGGACGCGGATGAGCATCTCGCCCAGCACGCCCCGTTCCCCGCTCGTGAGGTCCTGGAGCAGGTCCTCCTCGAAGGCCGTGGCCATGCGCATCGCCTCCAGCCACTTCGCGCGGCCTTCGTCCGTGAGCTCGACGATGACGCGCACCCGGTTGCTCTCGTCGCGGTCGCGGGTGACCAGGCCCTCGCTCGCCATGCGGTCGATGCGGTGGGTCATGGCGGCCGGGGTGAGGCCGAGGCGCTTGGCGAGTTCGCCGGGGCCGAGGCGGTACGGAGCGCCGGCCAGGACAAGGGTCTTGAGGACTTCCCACTCGGCGTTGCTGATGCCGAGGGCGGCGATCTGGCGGCCGTACGCGACGTTCATCCGGCGGTTGAGCCGGCCGAGGGCGGAGACGACCTCCTCGACCTGGGGGTCCAGGTCGCGGAATTCGCGCTGGTATGCGGCGATCTGCTCGTCGAGGCTCGGCTCCTGCGCGGCTCCCGCGGCCTCCACGACCTGCGTGGCTTGTGCGGCACGGGTGTTCTTCGCGGCCTGGACCGAGGTGGGACCGGGTGCCTGCCCGTGGGCGGGCTGCTCGTCGGGGGTGTCGGGCATGCGGCCACTATCCCACGCATCGAGTTGGCATCTAAGTCCTTGGATATGTATTGTTAACGTTCTAACTTTAGCTTCGAAGTCTTCAGACTTCAGTCCTTCCGTACCGACGGACAGACCAAGGCAGGTGAGTATGACCAGGCAGATGGGCGCCGCGATGCGCCGGATCCAGGCGGGGAACGTGCTGAGCGCGTTCGGGCTCGGGTTCACCGTTCCGTATCTCTATGTGTACGTGGCCCAGGTGCGTGACCTGGGCGCCGGTACGGCGGGGGCTGTCCTTGCCGTCTTCGCCATGGCCGCGCTCGTCGTCCTGCCCTTCACCGGGCGGGCCATCGACCGCCGGGGTCCGCTGCCTGTCGTGATCGTCGCCTCGCTGCTCGCGTCCGCCGGTGCGCTGAGCATGGGGCTGTCCGGGAATGTCCCGATGGCCGTGCTGTCCGCCGCGCTGCTGGGTGCGGGAACGGCAGTAATGCAGCCGGCGCTCGCGACGATGATCGTCTGGTGCTCCAGCCCGGCGACCCGGACCCGGGCGTTCGCGACGCAGTTCTTCCTGCAGAACCTGGGGCTGGGCGTCGGCGGTCTGATCGGTGGGCAGATCGTCGACGAGAGCCGGCCCGGCAGCTTCACGCTCTTGTTCGCGATCGAGGCGGCGATGTTCGTCGTACTGGCCGGTGTCGCGGCGACCGTGCGGGTGCCCGCGTGCCCGTCGATCCCGGACGCGATGCCGGAGAACACCGAGGCGAAGGCCCGGGGTGGGCTGCGGGCGCTGCTCGGGCACCGGGCGATGGTGCAGCTGTGCGTCCTCGGGTTCGTCCTCTTCTTCGCCTGCTACGGACAGTTCGAGTCCGGCCTTGCGGCGTACGGCACCGAGGCCGCAGGGATCGACCCGGCGACGCTCGGCTTCGCTCTGGCGGCGAACACGGCCGTCATCGTGGTCGCGCAGTTCGTCGTGCTCAAGTTCGTCGAGCGGCGGCGGCGTACGCGGGTGATCGCGGCGGTCGGGCTGATCTGGGCCGTCGCGTGGCTCTTCGCGGGGTACGCGGGGCTCGGGCACGGCAGCCAGGCGATGGCGACGGCCGCGTTCATCTCCACGTACGCGCTCTTCGGGCTCGGTGAGGCGATGCTGTCGCCGACCGTGGCGCCGCTCGTCGCCGACCTGGCGCCGGAGTCGATGGTCGGGCAGTACAACTCGGCGTTCGCGCTGGTCAAGCAGCTCGCGCTGGCGATCGGTCCGGCCGTGGGCGGGCCGATGGGCGCCGCGCTGCACGGCCCGTACATCGTGACGTTCGTACTCTTCTCGCTCGGCATCACCGCGCTCGCGCTGCGGCTGGGGAAGCGGCTCACGCCCGTGCAGGACCAGCCGTCGCTCGTCTCGAAGTCGCGGGTCGTGGCCAGGCACCTGCCCGAACAGGGCGGCCTCGTGGAGACCGCCGTCTGACGATGGCCGGCCCCCGACGATGGACGCCGTCCGACTCGACCGCCGTCCATCCGAGGCTGCCCACTCGTCGTCCGGTCGCCTAGACGTCGGGCAGCGCGAACTCGCACCACACCGCTTTGCCGCCGCCGGGTGTGCGGCGGCTGCCCCAGGACGAGGCGATCGTCGCGACGATGGAGATTCCGCGACCCGCCTCGTCCTCCGTTTCGGCGCGGCGGCGGCGCGGCAGATGGTCGTCCCCGTCCGTCACCTCGATGATCAGGCGGCGGTCGGTGCGGCGGAGCCGCAGCCGCATGGGCGGGGTGCCGTGCTGCAGGGAGTTCGCCACGAGCTCGCTCGCGGCGAGCACGCCCAGGTCGCGCAGCTCGCCCGGGAACCGCCAGGAAGCCAGCACCCCCGACGCGAACGCACGCGCGCGAGGCGCCGCTTCGACGCCGCCGAGCAGGTCCAGGGCGGCGTTGTGGAACAGCTCCGCATCCGGGCCCCTGCGGGTCGGGTGCTGGAGGACGAGGACCGCGACGTCGTCGTCATGCTCCGCGGTCACGCCCAGGGAGCGGATCAGCCGGTCGCACACCACCTGAGGTGTGCCCGTCGCCCCCGCCAGCGCGCGCTCCAGGGCGGCGACGCCTTCGTCGATGTCCTCGCCGCGCCGCTCGACCAGACCGTCCGTGTAGAGGACGGCCGTGGAGCCGGGCTGGAGCGGGATCGTGCCGGAGGTGTGCAGCCAGCCTCCGGTGCCGAGCGGGGGCCCGGTCGGCTCCTCGGCGCGGTGGACCGTGCCGTCCTCGTCGCGTACGAGGATCGGCAGATGGCCCGCCGACGCGTACACGAGCCGCCCCTCGTTGGGGTCGTGAACCGCGTAGACACAAGTGGCGATCTGGCTGGGATCGATCTCGGCCGCGAGTCCGTCGAGGAGTTGCAGCACCTCGTGCGGGGGCAGGTCGAGGCGTGCGTACGCGCGGACGGCCGTGCGCAGCTGGCCCATCACTGCGGCGGCGCGGACGCCGCGGCCCATGACGTCGCCGATGACGAGGGCGGTGCGGCCGGCGCCGAGTGTGATCACGTCGTACCAGTCGCCGCCGACCGCGGCGTCCGTGCCGCCCGGGCGGTAGTCGGCGGCGATGCGCAGGTCGTCGGGCTGCTCCAGCTCCTGCGGGAGCAGGGAGCGCTGGAGGGTGACGGCGGTTTCGCGCTGGCGGCGCTCGCTGGCGCGAAGGCGCTCGGCGGCCTCGGCGTGGTCGGTGACGTCGGCGGCGAAGACGAGGACGCCGCGGCCGGTGCCCGTGACCGGCTTGGCTTCGGAGCCTGCTCCGGGAGCAGGCGTCGCGGCCCCGGCGGGCAGGCAGGTGATCGTGTACGAGCCGCCGCCCTGGATGCGGCGGGATTTCACGGTGCGGGGTTTTCCGCTGCGCAGCACCTGGTCCATCAGCGGGAGCAGACCCAGCTCGGCGAGCTCGGGGCAGGCCGCGGCGGCGGTGGCGCCGACGGCACGCGGCCCGAACGCGGCGGCGTACGCATCGTTGACGTACGCGATCCGGTGCTCGGGGCCGTGGACGAGGGCGACGAGGGCCGGGAGCGGGCCGAGCAGCTCCCGTACGGAGAAGTGATCGAGCGTGGGTACGCCGGAGTCGGGCACGTCGGTGGCGTCGGACGGGGGCTCCGGCCGCTGGTCGTACTCACCGCGGGCCGCGGGCACCGACCCTCGGTCGATCCGCGCTGCGGCGCGACGCTGCGTACCGGGGAGCCGGGCGCTCCAACGCGTGAAGTTCACGGATTTTCTAGCCTCGTGTGTCGATTGCTGATCGTCGTGGGCGCTCGGCCGCGCCGCGGGGACAGGTCACTCTGTGCAGGTGTCGGCCCACCTATCGTCACACGTCCAGTGTGACCGACGGCACTGACAACGTCGTCAGTACAACCCGGGGTCCTCCCCCGGCCCCGGGTTCCTGCTGCCCTTCGGGCCCTTGGGCGGGTCCTCGTGGCGGCGGGTGAGGGGGCGGGACGGGACGGCGCCCGCGGCGAGTTCGAACTCGGCGCGCGGATGCTCCAACGAGCCCAGCGAGACGATCTCACGTTTGAAGAGCCCCGACAGCGTCCACTCGGCCAGAATCCGTGCCTTCCGGTTGAACGTGGGCATGCGGCTGAGGTGGTAGACGCGGTGCATCAGCCAGGCCGGGTAGCCCTTGAGCTTGCGGCCGTACACATGCGCCACGCCCTTGTGCAGCCCGAGCGACGCCACGGATCCCACATAGGCGTGGGCGTACTCCTTGAGGGGCCGGCCGCGCAGCGAGGCGACGATGTTCTCGGCGAGCACCTTGGTCTGGCGTACGGCGTGCTGTGCGTTCGGCGCGGTCTCCTTGCCGGCCTCCTTCGCGGTGAGGTCGGGTACGGCGGCGGCGTCACCGGCCGACCAGGCGTGCTCGACGCCCTCGACGGTGAGCCGGGCGGTGCACTTGAGGCGGCCGCGTTCGTTGAGCGGCAGGTCGGTGGAGGCGAGCACGGGAGCGGGTTTGACGCCGGCGGTCCACACGACGGTGCGGGTCGGGAACCGGGTGCCGTCACTCAGGACGGCGACGCGGTTCTCACAGGACTCCAAGCGGGTTTCCAGCCGTACGTCGATGTTGCGGGCGCGCAGCTCACGGATGGCGTACCGGCCCATCTGCTCCCCGACTTCGGGGAGGATGCGGTCGCTCGCCTCGACCAGGACCCATTTCAGGTCCTCCGGCTTGATGTTGTGGTAGTAGCGCGTGGCGTAGCGGGCCATGTCCTCCAGCTCGCCGAGCGCTTCGACGCCTGCGAAGCCGCCGCCCACGAAGACGAAGGTGAGGGCCGCGTCGCGCAGGGCGGGCTCGCGGGTGGAGGAGGCGATGTCCATCTGTTCGATGACGTGGTTGCGCAGGCCGATGGCCTCCTCCACGGACTTGAAGCCGATGCCGTACATGGCCAGGCCGGGGACCGGAAGCGTACGGGAGATCGAGCCGGGGGCGATGACGAGCTCGTCGTACCCGAGCTGGATGCCGCCCGCGCCCTCCTCGGCGGTGGCGAGGGTCGTGACGGTGGCGGTGCGCTTGGCGTGGTCGACGGTCCTGACCTCGCCGATGAGGATCTTGCATCTGCTCAGGACACGGCGGAGCGGGACCACCACGTGGCGGGGCGAGATCGCGCCGGCCGCCGCCTCGGGCAGGAAGGGCTGATAGGTCATGTACGGCTCGGGCGCCACGACGAGGATCTCGATGTCGCCTCGCGCCAGCTCCGCCTTGAGTCTGTCCTGGAGGCGGAGCGCGGTGTACATCCCCACGTAGCCGCCGCCGACGACGAGAATGCGCGTGCGCGGCGAGGAGCCGGGTGCCGTGTCCCGGGAGTATGCAGCCTTCACCATCCCATGACGCAACGGCCCCAGGAGTTTGTCCACAGGCCCGGCAAATTGTGTGACCGGAGGTTTTCGCCGGGCACCGACGGCCGGAACCCGGGTGCCGGGGAAGGTGTGCAGGTCAGGGTGGGCGAGGGGGGTGGCGGGAGGGTGCCGAATCGGGAACGTTCCGGCCCTTGCTCCGATCGGGGGGCACACCGTGCGGAAGAGCCCCTTCTGAATTGACCTCGACTCAACTATGTTCGTACTTCGTCGGGGTGTCGGGTCGGTGACTCGTCTGCTTCACCTCGGCTGTCAGGGCGGGGCGTCTCCGGGGGGAGACGACTTCATTACCGGGGGAACGGTTATGCACATTCAGGATTCGCATTGGCAGGCCGCTGTCGCTTCCGACGGCAACGGACGTGCGGTGGCGGGGGCGGTGGCCGGAGCGGGGACCGCCGGGGGCCTGGGCGGTTCCGTGGCCGGAGGGCCTGGTGGAGCCGGTCCGGCCGGGCGTTCGGCTCCGCTGCGCGTGGACGCGCAGCGCAATCTGGAGCATGTTCTGCGGGCCGCGCGCGAGGTGTTCGGCGAGCTGGGCTACGGCGCGCCGATGGAGGACGTGGCGCGCCGGGCGCGTGTTGGTGTGGGCACGGTCTACCGCCGCTTCCCGAGCAAGGACGTGCTGGTGCGGCGGATAGCCGAGGAGGAGACCTCCCGGCTGACGGAGCAGGCGCGTACGGCTCTGGGGCAGGAGGAGGAGCCGTGGTCGGCCCTCTCCCGCTTCCTGCGGACGTCGGTCGCGTCGGGCGCGGGCAGGCTTCTGCCGCCGCAGGTCCTGCGCGTCGGCGTGGACGTGGACGACTCGACGGTCGTGCCCGAGGTCCTGGGCGGCGGCGAACAGGACGGCCGGGGCGACGGCCGGGAGGAGTCGCGCGTGCCGCAGCAGCGGCAGGGCTTCGGCGGGCAGCCCGAGTTGCGGGTCGTCGGGGCGCGTCCGGCGTCGGCGTCGGTGCAGCTGCCGGTGGCCGAGCAGGACGACGCGGGTGCGGGCGAACTGCTGGAGGTCGTGGGGCGGCTGGTCGAGCGGGCGCGGGCGGCCGGTGAGCTGCGGCGCGATGTCACGGTGGCCGATGTGCTGCTGGTGATAGCCACGGCAGCACCGTCACTGCCGGACGCGGCACAGCAGGCGGCGGCCTCTGCCCGGCTGCTGGACATCCTGCTGGACGGCTTGCGGTCGCGGCCTGCGTGATGGCCGGCGCAACGCTGCGGGCCGCGGTTGCGCGGCCCACGGCCCGTCAGGTGGAAGCCGGTCGTACGGCGCAGTCGTACAGTCTGTTGAGCATTCCTCGTACGGGTGAAGGCTCGTGCCCGGTTCCGGAAGGCTTCCCCGGATGAGTGGTTGCCGGAAGGCTGTGTCCTGAGGCCCATCGCTCTGTGGCACTCTTGCCCGGTGTTCGTGTCATTGGGTGCGTACAAGGGCTTCCTCGATGAGCGGTGACGGGCGGGACGAACCACTCGGCGGTGCGACCGGCCCGGAGGCCGGCGGTGGCGGGCGCCATCGGCAGGTCCCGAGCCAGGGCGGACCCGGGCACCCGATGGCCGCCGGGCATGCCTCCGAGGCCGAGTTCGGGCGGGACGTCGACGCGAGTGTGCCGTCGCAGCGCGAAGGCGGAAGCGGGGCCATGGCCGCCGGTCTGCAGACGTCGGACGGCGACTTGATCCAGCGGTTGCGGCTCGGCGACGACAGTGCGTACGAGGAGCTGTTCCGCCGTCACTCGGACGCGGTACGGCGCTACGCGCGCACGTGCTGTCGCGACGCGCACACGGCGGACGACCTGACGGCCGAGGTGTTCGCGCGCACGCTGCAGGCGGTGCGGGGCGGTGCCGGGCCCGAGCAGGCGGTACGGGCGTATCTGCTGACGACCGTGCGCCGGGTCGCCGCCGCCTGGATGAATTCCTCGAAACGGGAGCAACTGGTCCAGGACTTCGCGGTCTTCGCCGAGCAGGCCGCCCGTGCCTCGGAGGCGACGGACCAGGAGACGCTCGATCTGGGCGCGGACGTACGGGCCATGCACGAGGCCGAACAGTCGCTGGCGCTGCAGGCCTTCCGCTCGCTGCCCGAGCGCTGGCAGGCGGTGCTCTGGCACACGACCGTCGAGGAGGAGTCGCCGAGCGAGGTCGCACCGCTCTTCGGACTCACCGCCAATGCCACGGCGGTGCTGGCCAGCCGGGCCCGCGAAGGTCTCAAGCAGGCCTATCTGCAGGCCCATGTGAGCACCGCGCTCACGTCGGGCGGCGACTGCGCGCGCTACGCCGACCGACTCGGGGCCTTCGCCCGGGGCGGGCTGCGGATGCGGGCCGAGCGAGGGCTGCGCAAGCACCTGGAGGAGTGCGCCACGTGCCGGCTGGCCGCGGGCGAACTGGAGCAGGTCAACGCCGGGATCCCGGCCCTGCTGCCGGTCGCGGTCATCGGCTGGTTCGCCGCCGGGTGCTCGCTCAAGGCGGCGGGGATCATGGCAGGCGGTGCCGCGGGCGCGACGGGTGCGGGTGCCGCCGCGGCGGCGACCGGGTCCGGTGGGGCCGCGGGGTCCGGCGCGCAGTCCGGAGGAGCCGCGGCGTCGAAGGGTCTCGGCGCTCCACTGAAGGCGGGGCTCGCCGCGGCTGCGGCCCTCGCGGCGGCCGCCGGGCTCGTGTTTGCGCTCTCGGGCGACCCCCGGCCGGCGCCGCAGCCCGAGGCGAAGCCGCCGGCCGCGCAGCCCGTCGTACCGGGGGCCGCCCCGTCACCGAAGCCGGAGCCCCCGGCTCCGCCCGCGGCGCCGGACCCCGAGCCGACTCCGCCACCGGAGCAGCCTTCGCCCGTGCCGACCGACGCGAAGCCGGCAGCGGAGGATGCGAAGCCGCCTGCGGCCGAGCCGACCCCGAAGCCGACACCGGCGGATGCGAAGCCGTCGGCGACCAAGCCGAAGACACCGCCGCCCCCGGCGCCCGCCCCGCGGGTCTACCAGGTCAACCGGCTGGAGTACGGCGTGTTCGGCGACCACACCCGGCCGGAGGTGCGGCTCGGCCGGAGCAGCTGGCTCTGGCAGCGCTGGGGCATGTCGATCGACGGCACCCGGTACGGTCACGGGATCTCGGTCCACGCGATGTCGTCCGTGACCATCGACCTGAACCGCGCGTGCACCTCGTACGACGCACTGGTCGGCGTCGACGACATGACGCTGGGCCTGGGCACGCTGCGGTTCTCGGTGTACGCGGACGGAGCGCGGCTGTGGCGGTCGCCGGTGATGCGCGGCGGCGATGCGGCGGTGCCGGTGAGCGTCGGTATCTCCGGGCGGAAGACGATCCGGCTCGTGGTGGAGCCGCACAGGCCGTTCGACTCGGTGGCGGTCGCGGACTGGGCGCAGTCGCGCATCAGCTGCGGCTGAGAAGATATCCGCCGGGCGTCCGGGCGCCTGTCGGTATGCACAGGCGCCCAGGGCCTGGGCCGGATCAGCCGCCGCTGCGCGTTGCGGCCTCGAGAGCCTCGATGACCTGGGTGGGCGTGAGTCCGGCGCCGGCGATGCGCTCCGCCTCGTAGCGCAGGTCACCGAGGTTCTCGCGGGCCCGGGCCTCGACGGGGTCGGTCATGCGACGCTCGGGCACGGACCGGTGTACGCCGCCTCGCCACGCCTCTGCCGCGGCGAGGATCCGCACAGGCGAGCCGGTCCTCGTCGAGCCGCGGCAGCAGGGATGCGGCGCTCTCCGCAAGATGCGCGGTGACGATCTCGGCGCAGCGGGCTCCTGTGCGGCCCGCAGGGCCGCGGCCATGTCGGCGATCTGGCGCGGCGTGAGCATCCGCAGCCGGGCGGCGGCCGGCTCGATGGCGAGCGGCAGATCTCCGCGGAGATACCGCCCCGGCCCCGGCCCCGACCCCGCGGGCGCGCGTCGTTTTCCGGTGCGGGGCTGCGCCTGGCGGTGCGCGGTGCGCCTGGCGGTGCGCGGTGCACTTGGCGGTGCGCGGTGCGCCTGGCGGTGCGCGGTGCACTTGGCGGTGCGCGGTGCGCCTGGCGGTGCGCGGTGCGGGGTGCGGTGGTGGCCGGTGCCGCGACGGTGACCTGTGTGTCCGTCCTCGAACTCCCCCTACGCCCTGCGGCGTGGGGGGACCCCGGACCGGCTGGGTGCGGCTGCTGTCGGTGGGTGGGGGTCGGCCCCTCCGGGCTCGCCTCCTCGACATCGGTGGGTACGGCGTCACCCGGCACCACCGCCCGATTTCTGCGGGGGCGACCCTGCACGGCCCCGCCCCCGCCGTCCCCCGACTCCGGCCCGGTGGTTGGTACAAAGCCTGATTCGTGGCGCGCGGCGTGGGCGATCACGACCCGGCACGGGGCAACCCCGCACCCCGTCGGAGGCCTACGCCTGCAGCGTCGGCCGGGGTGGCACCCCCGCCGCCACCGCGCGGCTGCGCGGGGCCGCCGTGCCCGTCCAGCAGGTGCCGCGCCGCGCGAGGAGGCGGCGGAGCCAGAGCTCCGTGGAGACCAGGTCCGCGAGCCCGTCCAGCGGGACCGGCTCCCCCTCCGACGCCGCGCGCAGCGCCTTGCGGACGACGCGTGCCTCGACGATGCCCGCGTCCGCGAGCAGCGGCGTGTCGAAGAGCGCCAGCAGCTCGGGCAGCGCCAGCCGCAGTCCCGCCCGTGTCGCCGCCGTCGCCACCGCCTGGGACGTCGCGCCCCAGCCTGGCGGCAGGTCGTGGATGCCCGCGTCAGCGAGCACCGACCGCAGGACCGTCGCCCGCGCGCCCGGCTGGACCCGGAGCGCCTCGGGCAGATCGCGCGCGGCACGTACGACCTGGTTGTCGAGAAAGGGCGCGTGCAGCCGCTGGCTGCGCACCTCCGCGGCCTGCTCCAGGACCCGGTGGTCCGCGGCGTACCGCGTGAGCGCCGCCCGCGCCCGCGCCTCTCCGGGCCGCTGCACCGACGTCGGCCGGGTCGCCGCCTCCTGCAGACGAACCGATACTTCAGCGAGCGCCTCCCCGGTGAGCCACCGCGCCGCCGGCCCCGGCCTGGACCAGGCGAGGGCGGCCAGGGACGCGCCCAGCGGCCCGTTCACCGCGGCGGTTGCCCGGTTGGCCGAAGGAAGGTGGGCCGCGGCGGACTCCAGGCCGGTCCGGTACGGCGTACGGGCCAGCCGCCGCGCCGCCCGGTACACCGTGAGCGGAACGAGCAGCGAACCCGCCGACGCCCCCTGCGCCCGTGCCAGCGCCGAGACGGGCCGCAGCAGCGGCCGGCGCCGGCGGTCCATCAGCAGGTCGGCGAGGCGGGCCGGATGTGCGTCCAGGACCTGCCGGGCGCCGAGCCCCGTGAAGTGGTCCGCGCTGCCCGCGGCGAGCCGGCGCCGGTGCCGTTCCGCCAGGACCAGGGAGGGGCCCGGCTCGTCCGTCAGCGGCCCGGACTCCAGGTCCGCGTACGGCAGCGCCTCCTCACCCGCGGCGACGACGACGTGGTGGAGGCGCGGGTTCTCCGCGATGGACCGGGCCCGCTCCAGCTCGGCCTCCCGCCCGGTACCTCCGGTCAGGTCGTTGAAGGTGACGGCCAGCAGCCGCTCGCCCGCCCCCGTACCGTGCCCGAGGATCGTGCCCGGCACCCCGGGCAGCCCGGCGGCGAGCAGTGCCAGCGTCCCGGAGGCGCTGCCTCCGGACAGGTCGGCGCCGATGCCGGGCGCGGGCGCGCCGCGTGCCGCGCGCCGTTCCGCCGGGCCCATCCCCGGCACGGGACCGGGGTCGGGCGGCAGCGTCTCGGGCGCGTGCCGGGGCGCGGTGAGTCTCGCGCGTACGGCGTCGACCAGCGCGTCCCGCATCGCGTCGATCGCCCGGCCCGCCTCGAGCTGGGGCGCGGCGACGGCGAGCGAGGCGACCGGCTCGTACCCGGTGATCTCGCGCGAGCCCTCACGCAGGATCAGCGCATGGCCGGGCGGGATGCGCTTGACGCCCGCGTACGGGGTGGAGTCGCGCAGCGCCTCCGGGGTCTCGGGGCAGGCGAGCAGCGCGGCCAGGTACCCGATGTCGAGCGGGGCCTCGATGAGGTCGGCCAGGGGGAGGGCGGCGGTGGCGTACGCCGTGCCGTTGGCCCAGGGCGTGTAGAAGACGGGCCGCGCACCGGCCAGGTCTCCGGCGACGGTGGTGCGGCGGCCGACCTGCACCACAGCCGTGTAGCTGCCGGCCCACGCGGTGAGATGCCTCAGCGCGCCGCCCCGCGCCGCGAAGAGGCCGACGCGGAGTTCTTCGTCCGTGGCGGCACAACACCCCAGTACGGCAAGGCGGGTGAAGGGGTCGACGGTGACGACCCGCACTTCGTCCGGCCGCCAGTCGCCCACCGCCCAGAGCGGATCGGGGTCACCCCAGAGCAGCTGGGCGCCGACGGGATGGACGGTGCGGCTCTCGTCGCCGGCGTTCGAAGGGCCCGTTCCGGCATCGGCTCCGGCACTGGCTCCGGTGGTGGTGCGGACAGAGCCCGCCGTCCCGAAGCTTGCGGCGATACTGCTCCACCCCACCAGCCACCGCATCGCGCCTCCACAGCCTGTGGACAACCCTCGGCACCCTCGGACCACCCGATTCGGCACACCTCGATGAGGACATGCTGCCACGACAACGGCGCACAGGAGGGGCTCCGGGTCGCGTGCGCAAAAAGTGAACGCGCCCCTGGCATTGGCCATGTGCCGTCGGTCCGACAGGCAACGGCGCCACGCCCCGGAAGGTGCGGAGAGTACGCGAAGGAAGGGTGAAATTCGGCCATTCTCCGAACGTCACGGAACCAAACGTCAGTCCGACACTCCGGCCATACGCACAGTCCGGGAGGCGCCCTTCGCCTCCCGGACCGGTCCGCCGCCCGCGGGGATTGAGGCGGCAGTGTTCCCCCAGCCCACTGGAACCTGCGCCAGCGGGCCGACCCACGCAGCACTCATGGAAGCGCTCCCGCCACGGCCGGGCGAGAGCGCACGGACGGGCGCACGGCCACACACCGGGAGCACGACGACGGCCGGGACCGACCCGGAACGCACAACAATCCCGCCATACGGAACACCACCCCTTAACGGTCGGGATCCGGCGAACTACGCTGTGTGTCACTGCTGTTCTCCGCGGGGGGTGCATATTCCGAGGGGCTCGGCCACGCGCTCTTGCGGCCGGGAATCAAAGGGGCGTCCCCGGGGGAGAACGCAGCACGAATGCCGTGCGCCTGCACCGGGCGCCCCGGCGGCCGTCTGTGTGTCGAGGGGTGGCGCATGTCCAGGGAGCAACGCGGGCCGAACGACAAACTCGGCACCGTTCTCGCCCTCGCGGGAATCAGCAACGCCGGCCTCGCCCGGCGGGTCAACGACCTCGGAGCGCAGCGCGGTCTGACCCTTCGTTACGACAAGACGTCGGTGGCCAGGTGGGTCTCCAAGGGCATGGTGCCGCAGGGCGCCGCGCCTCATCTCATCGCCGCCGCCATCGGGCAGAAGCTGGGCCGCCCCGTGCCCCTGCACGAGATCGGACTCGCGGACGCCGACCCGGCCCCGGAGGTCGGGCTCGCCTTCCCGCGCGACGTGGGCGAGGCGGTGAAGTCGGCCACCGAGCTGTACCGGCTGGATCTGGCCGGGCGGCGGGCGGGCGGCGGCGGGATCTGGCAGTCGCTGGCCGGCTCGTTCGCGGTGAGCGCGTACGCGACGCCCGCGTCCCGCTGGCTGATCACCCCCGCGGATCCTTCGGTGGAGCGGAACGCGGACCGCGCGGGCGAGCGGTCGACGGAGCGTTCCGCGGACGGAGGTTCCGACGTTCCGGCCGCGGAGGGCACGTTCGAGGACGGCCAAGTCCGCGTCGGCCACACCGATGTCGCCAAGCTGCGCGAGGCAGCGGAGGACGCGCGCCGCTGGGACTCCAAGTACGGCGGCGGGGACTGGCGTTCGTCCATGGTCCCCGAGTGCTTACGCGTCGACGCGGCGCCGCTGCTCCTCGGTTCGTACTCGGACGAGGTCGGCCGCGCACTGTTCGGGGCGACCGCGGAGCTCACACGGCTGGCCGGCTGGATGGCCTTCGACACGGGCCAGCAGGAGGCGGCGCAGCGGTACTACATCCAGGCGCTGCGCCTCGCCCGCGCCGCCGCCGACGTCCCGCTCGGCGGGTACGTCCTCGCGTCGATGTCGCTGCAGGCGACGTACCGGGGCTTCGCCGACGAGGGCGTGGACCTCGCCCAGGCGGCCGCGGAGCGCAACCGCGGACTCGCCACCGCCCGCACGATGAGCTTCTTCCGCCTCGTGGAGGCCCGGGCGCATGCGAAGGCGGGCGACGCGGCCACGGCCGGTGCGGCGCTGAAGGCCGCGGAGGCCTGGCTCGAGCGCGCCCGTGACGGCGACCCCGACCCGTCCTGGCTGGGCTTCTACTCGTACGACCGGTTCGCCGCCGACGCCGCCGAGTGCTACCGCGACCTGAAGGCCCCCCGCCAGGTCCGCCGCTTCACCGAGCAGGCGCTGTCCCGGCCGACGGAGGAGTTCGTACGGTCGCACGGGCTGCGGCTCGTCGTGAGCGCCGTGGCCGAGCTGGAGTCGGGGAACCTGGACGCGGCGTGCGCGGCGGGAACCCGGGCGGTGGAGGTCGCGGGCCGCATCTCGTCCGCGCGTACGACGGAGTACGTACGGGACCTGCTGCACCGACTGGAGCCGTACGGCGACGAGCCGCGCGTGGCGGAGCTGCGGGAGCGGGCACGGCCGCTGCTGATGGCCCCTGCGTAGGCCGTACCCCTCGTGCGGGCCCGGCTGTACCCGGTACGGGCCGGCCGTACCCGACCCGTGTGGCGTGTCCCACCTGGTTTAACGCGATTGTCACTGGGCCAGTGCACTATCGGGGGCGGGAGGAGTGTCATGACGGCGGCATACGACTGCGACGTGCTGGTGATCGGCGGCGGAATCATCGGTCTGTCGACGGCGTACGCCCTGACGCGCGCCGCGCCCGGCACCTCCGTCGTGGTGCTGGAGAAGGAGTCCGGCCCCGCGCGCCACCAGACCGGGCGGAACAGCGGGGTGATCCACAGCGGGATCTACTACCGGCCGGGGTCGCTGAAGGCGCGGTTCGCCGTGCGGGGCGCGGCGGAGATGGTCAAGTTCTGCGCGGAGTACGGAATTCCGTACGAGGTCACCGGAAAGCTGATCGTCGCCACCGGGCGCGAGGAGCTGCCGCGGCTGCACGCCCTCGTGCAGCGGGGCAGGGAGAACGGGATTCCGGTGCGCGAGCTGGGCCCGGCGCAGATCGCGGAGTACGAGCCGCAGGTGCGGGGCGTCGCGGCGATCCATGTCGGGACGACCGGGGTGTGCGACTTCGGCGCGGTCGCGGCGCAGCTCGCGGAGACCTCGGGCGCTTCGGGCGCGGAGGTCCTCTACGGCGAGCAGGTCCGTGCCGTCGACCGGCGCCCGTGGGGTGTCGCGGTGCGTACGTCCTCTGGGGGTCCCGGCGCCGAAGGCAGGGGGAGGATCGTCCGGGCGCGGGTCCTGGTGAACTGCGCGGGGCTGTACTGCGACGAGGTGGCGCGGCTCGCGGACGACGAGCCCGGCATGCGGATCGTCCCCTTCCGGGGGGAGTACTACGAGCTGAGGCGCCCCGAGCTCGTGCGCGGGCTGGTGTATCCGGTGCCGGACCCCGCGTTCCCCTTCCTCGGTGTGCACCTCACCCGCGGCATCGAGGGCGCTGTCCACGTCGGTCCGAACGCGGTGCCGGCGCTCGCCCGCGAGGGATACGGCTGGTCGACGGTCCGCCCGCGCGAGCTGGCGGCGACGCTGAGCTGGCCCGGGTCCTGGCGGATCGCCCGCCGCCACTGGCGGTACGGCGCGGGCGAGCTGCACCGCTCGCTGTCGAAGCGCGCGTTCACGGAGGCGGTGCGGCGGCTGCTGCCCGCGGTGACGGAAGACGACCTGCGGCCGGTGGCGGCGGGGGTGCGGGCGCAGGCGGTGCTGCGGGACGGGACCCTTGCGGACGACTTCCTCATCAAGGAGGCCCCTCGCACGGTCCACGTCCTGAACGCACCGTCCCCGGCGGCGACGGCGTCGCTCCCGATCGGCCGCGAGGTGGCAAGGCGCGCGCTGGCGCACCTGGCGTGAGGCGCTGCCTCTGATCATTCTGATCATGCGGACCAGGGCCCTGCCCCTGCCCTGACCGCGGCCGTGCGACGCCTGCCTGCCCGGTACCGTCCGTGCAGCCCGGGTGTCCGTCATCGGACGGCTCGGAACGAGCCCCGCCCGCCACGGGGCACCAGGGCGGGGAGAAGCCCGCCGCAGGAGCACGCCACCCGCCGTACAATCGGGTCATTGTGTCTGAGTTCGAGAACGTCACCACCAAGGGTCCCCGCACGAAGGGCGAGCCGCGGTTCCCGGGCGGGCCCGCCGCCGATCCGGCCGGGTCGCACCACGAGCGCCGGATCCGCAGCTTCCAGCCGCGCCGGAGCCGGGTGACCGCCGGCCAGGGCGAGGCGCTGCTGCGGCTGTGGCCCACGTGGGGGCTCGACATCGACGGGCTGCGGACCCTCGATCTCGCCGAGATGTTCGACGGGCTGCCGGTCGTCCTGGAGATCGGCTTCGGGATGGGCGAGGCGACCGCCCAGATGGCCGCCGCCGACCCCGGGACCGGCATCCTCGCCGTCGACGTGCACACGCCGGGCCAGGGCAATCTCCTCGGGCTCGTCGACAGTGCGGGCCTCACCAACGTCCGTGTGGCCAACGGTGACGCGATCATCCTGCTCCGCGAGATGCTCACCCCGGACGCGCTCGACGGGCTCCGCGTGTACTTCCCGGACCCGTGGCCGAAGAAGCGCCACCACAAGCGCCGGCTGATCCAGCCCGAGTTCCTCACGCTCGCCGCGAGCCGGATGAAGCCGGGCGCGGTACTGCACTGCGCGACCGACTGGGAGCCGTACGCCGAGCAGATGCTCGAGGTCCTCTCCGCACACCCCGGCTTCGAGAACACCCAGGCGGACGGCGGCTACGCGCCCCGCCCCGCCTTCCGGCCACTGACCCGGTTCGAGGGGCAGGGCCTGAACAAGGGGCATGTGGTGCACGACCTGCTGTTCCGCCGCAGGTAGCACCCCGGGCGCCGCCCGACCCGCCGCGTAAGTCCGTCGCGCAACCCCGTCGCGCACTGTCCGTGCCCCTGGTTAGGGTCGTCGCGTGTCCGACTGGTCCCCGCAGCCGCAACCGGCCGCGTCGCACCCCGCCGTCCCGGCGTGCGACGAACAGCCCCTGTTCGACGCCGTGCCGGCGCGTGCGCAGTGGCGCTACCGGCCGAGCCGCGCCCTCTGGCGCAGCAAGGCCCTGCGGGTCGGGGCCCTGGTCACCCTGCTCGGCCTCTCCGGCCTGGTCATCCTCGCGCTCGTGCGCGAGCAGACCGGCACCGAGGGCTTTGTGGTGGGCCTCGGCCTCGCCGTGCTGCCGGTCCCGCTGCTGATGGCGGCGTTCCGCTGGCTGGACCGCGTCGAGCCGGGCCCGTGGCGCAACCTCATCTTCGCCTTCGCCTGGGGGGCCTGCGCCGCCGCGCTCGTGGCGATCATCGCGAACTCGTTCGCGACCCAGTGGATAGCGACCGCGACGGCCGATCCGACATCAGCGGACACGATCGGCGCGACCGTCGTCGCCCCGATCGTGGAGGAGAGCGCGAAGGCGGCCGCCGTCCTGCTCATCTTCCTCTTCCGGCGCCGGGACTTCACGGGGATCGTCGACGGTGTCGTCGTGGCCGGATTCACGGCGACCGGCTTCGCCTTCACCGAGAACATCCTCTATCTCGGCAATGCGTTCGGCGAGGACCAGGAGTTCGGCCACTCGGGCTTCGCGTCCGTCACCGCGGCGACCTTCTTCGTACGGATCGTGATGTCGCCGTTCGCCCATCCGCTCTTCACGGTGCTGACCGGCATCGGCTTCGGCGTCGCGGCGATCACGGCACGGCGGCGGAGGTTCCGCAGGACCGCGCTGCCGCTGCTCGGCCTCGCGCTGGCGATGGGCATGCATGCGCTGTGGAACGGCTCGGGGGTGTTCGGCCCGTGGGGCTTCTACGCGGTGTACGCGGCGTTCATGGTCCCGGCCTTCGGGCTGCTGACCTGGCTGGCGGTCTGGACCCGGCAGCGTGAGCTCCGCACGGTCGCGGCCCAGCTCCCCGCGTACGCCGCGGCGGGCTGGCTCTCCCCCGCCGAGCCGCTCGCCCTGTCCTCCATGCGGGCGCGCACGATGGCCCGCGACATGGCGGGCCGCACCCACGGCCCCGCGGCCGCCCGCGCCGTGTCCGAGTACGAGGCCTTCGCGACCTCCCTCGCCTTCCTGCGCCACCGCGCCCACCGCGGCACGGCGGGCCCGGACTTCGTCGCCCGCGAGCAGGAACTGCTCCACCACCTCTGGCAGCGCAAGCACGTCGCGTCCCCGGCGCTGACGTACGCGGCCCAGGCGTCGGGCAGCGTCTTGCTTCCGGCTCCGGCTCCGGCTCCGGCTCCGGCACCGTACCGGGACTACGGGGGCTACAACCCGTACCGGGGATAGGCCGACAGCCCTGACGTCGGGGGGGGTGCCGCCAGGGCTGCCGGGGTCGTACGAGCGCGAGGAAACGCCCGGAACAGGACGCCCGGAATCGGGCGAAGCATGTGAGCGTGAAAAGTGACGTGCAGGGTGACCGTGGACGCGAACGCCGGACGCCGGACGCCGGACGCCGGACGCCGAGAGTGGTACGACGCATCGGGGCATCGGCGCTTCGACGCATCACGAACCGTCGAAGCGCCGAACCGCCGAAGCGGTGAATCAGATGCTCTGGCCCTTGTCGCGCAGCCACGCCGCCGGGTCGATCCCGGTGCCGCCCGCGGTGTGCACCTCGAGGTGCAGATGCGGTCCGGTGACATTGCCGGTGGCGCCGACTCGGCCGATCGTCTCGCCGGTGGTGACCGTCTGTCCGGCGGACACGGTCATCGAGGACAGATGCGCGTACCAGATCTCGGTGCCGTCCTCGAGCTCCAGCACCACGCGGTAGCCGTAGGACCCGGACCAGCCCGCCGACTTGACGGTGCCTCCGTGCACGGCCTTCGCCGGCGTACCCGTGGGCGCCGCGAAGTCGAGGCCGGTGTGGTAGCCGGAGGACCACATGGAGCCGGCCTGGCCGAAGGTCGAGGTGATCGTGTAAGAGGACGTCGGCAGGGAGTAGCTCGCGGCGAGCTTGGCGAGCCGCTCGGCCTCCGCCTTGCGCGCAGCCTCCTCCTCGGCCAGCCGCTTCGCCTCCGCGGCCTCGGCCTCGGCCTCGGTCTGCTGGGCCTTCGCCTCGGCGGCCGCCTTCTCGGCGGCGGCCTTCTCCGCGGCAGCCTTCGCCTCGGCGTCGGCCTCGGCCTGCTGCTGCTCGGCCTGCTGGAGGATGCGGGCGCGCAGTGCCTCGCCCGCGCCGGCCACGTTCTCCCCGCCGTCCGTGGCGGACGACGTGTCGGCGACGGAGAGCGCCGTGAGCGGCGCCGCGTTCCCGTTGCCGTCCTGCTCGTCGGACTCGTCCGACATCAGGGAGCCCACGCCCGGCAGCGACTTGGCGTCCGGGAGGTTGTCCGTGATGGTGTCGGGCAGGGATATGGAGACGGCGGGCTTGTCCTGCGCGGTGGCCATGCCGCCGGCGCCGACCGCGGCGATGACGCCGACTCCGAGGACGGTGGAGCTCCGGGCGAGTCCGTTGCGCTGCTTGACGACGCGGTGCCTGCCTCGGACCGGGCGGACGGACTCCTCGGTCGGGTTCCACTCCTCCGCGCCGGCGGTGGGGACCCACTCGCCGGCAGGGAACCATTCGGTGGTGGGAGGCTCTTGGAGGGCAGGCTCGTTGGACGCCACGGAGGCGTGCTCCTTTCCTTCCTTCTCGCCTACCGGGTTAGCTGACGGGTTCGGAGCAGGAAGGTCTCCTACGAGCACCATAAAGTGCCCGATTCACCCCAATTGGTGGTTCCCCGGTTCCCTTGCGGAATTCGGCGCGTGCGCACGGTGCCGTCTCTTGCGACGGCTGGGACGACCGCGCTGCGTTATCGAACGTTAATAGACACCGGGGCCGTATTCCAAGCCGTTCCCACTGATCGTTAACGACTTTGCCCTGGACTTTCCGTGCGCAAGAGGGGGGAATCGGGCGAGTTGACTCCACCTCACCTACCCCACAATTTCTGACGGTGCATCAAATGTTATGCGGAGGGCTCCCTTTCGATTACGTTCCGTCGCGATCGGAGGAACCGTGGGCGATTCAGGGAACCACCGGCATCGTGCGGCGCCGCTCCGGCTGCCGCTCCCCCGGCCGGCTGACCGCCAGCAGCGCCATGTCGTCCGCCGACCCGCCGTTCGTGTGCCGCTGCACGTCGGCGACCACCGCGTCCAGCAGTTCCTCGGGGCCGGGGAAGATCCGGCCGCTCAGCCGCTCGCGCGGATCGTAGAAGGTGCCGTGCGCGTCACGCGCCTCGGACAACCCGTCCGTGTAGAGCAGCAGCGTGGCCCCGGCCGGAAACACCGCCTCGTCCACCCGGTCCGGCCAGGTCCCGAGATCGCCCATGCCGAGCGGTAGCGCCGGCTCGCTCGGCTCCAGTACGTCCAGCACGCCGTCCTCGTGCAGCACGAGCGGCGGCGGATGGCCCCGGTTGACCACCCGCACCCGCCCGTCGCCGCGCGGGATCTCGGCGAGCAGGGCCGTGGTGAACCCCTCGAACACGTCGGGCTCCGAGCGCCGCGTGCCACCTCTCTTCAGCGCCCGCTCCAGCCGCTGCGCGACCCCCTCCAGGGAGGGCTCCTGCTCGGCCGCCTCCCGGAACGCCCCCAGCGCGATGGCTACCGCCCCGACCGCGTTCAGCCCCTTCCCCCGTACATCCCCGACCACCAGCCGCACCCCGTACGGAGTGTCCTGCGCGGCGAAAAGGTCCCCGCCGATGAACGCGTCCGCACGCGCCGCCTCGTACCGCGCGGCGATCTGCAGCCCGCCGATCCGCTCGGCGGGCGAGGGCAGCACCGCCCGCTGGGCGGCCTCCGCGATCTCGCGCGCGGAGGCCAGGCGCTCGCTGCCCTGGTGTACGACCCGGTTGAGGTAGAGAGCCAGCACGGCGACGGTGAACACGGTCAGCAGCTCGGTCACCGACGGGATCTGGCCGAGCGTGCCGTTGTACGACCGCAGCCCCAGCACGGCCGCGACAGCACCGATGCCGACCAGCAGGGTGTACAGCGGGGTGAAGAAGGGGGCGGCCACCAGCGGCGACGCGGCGAAGAGGGGCGATGCGGTGTACGTCGCGGGGGTGGCCAGATCGTAGAAGATCCCGCCGACGATCAGCACCACGGGCAGCACCCGGACGATCCGGCGGCCGCCGTCCCGGCGCGGCGCGGCGCCGTCATCGCCGATGCCGTCGTCGCTGTCGCCTGTTCGCTGCCCCACCAATGGTCTCCTGCCCGGTCCGCCCACGGGGCGGACCTACCGTGCCCCACCCAGGCTGGCCGGAGCCGCGCCGCGCAGCGAATCGCCGTCGGCCAACCGGGCTAGCTCCCGGGTCTGCGTCCGGGGTCCCACGTCCACCGGGCGGACGGCCCGGGCCGCCGGCCACCAGGGGGCCCTCCTGGTGACCTCAGGAACAACGGGTCTCGGTCGGGCGCGGCCGTCGTCCGCCGTCACCCGTCGCGGCCTGTCGCGGGCCTTCGCGGCCTTCGTGGGCCTGCGTGGGACTGCGTGGGACTGCGCGGCAGTCCGCGCCGGCCGTTGCTAGTCGTCGCTGAGGTTGTGCTCCGCGTACACCTTCATCGCGTCGCGAACGAACGCCGCCGCGCCCTCGCCGTACCGGTCGTAGTTCGCCGCGAAGCGCGGGTCGGCGACGTACATCTCGCCGAGCCCGATGACGTACGACTTCGTCGGCGCGACCGTCACCGACAGCCACTCGAAATGCCGCTGCGCGATCGCCTGCACCTCGTCGCTGTCCGCTGCGAGCCCGTCCTTGAGCGCCTGGCCGAAGTCACGGGCGATCCCGGCCTGCCGGTCCTGGAAGGCCTGCTTCTCCTGGGCGCTGAGCGAACGCCACCAGCGGTCGCCCTTCTCGTATGCGTCTCGGCCCCAGCGCTCGGTGACCTCCTCCTCGTACTGGGTGTGATCGAAGCCGTCGAAGACTTCTTCCGCCATGAGTTCCTCTCCTCTCTCCGTGCGGTCGAGAGTGGTCCGCACCGAGGCGATCTGCCGCCCGATGCGCTCCCGCTCCTGCTCCAGCAGCCTCAGATGGGTGCGCAGGGCGGCGGCCGTGTCCCGCTGTCCTTCCAGGACCTGCGCGATCGCCGGCAGCCCGAGCCCCAGCTCGCGGAGCAGCAGAATGCGCTGCAGCCGGATCAGGGCGTCCTGGTCGTAGTAGCGGTAGCCGTTGCTGCCGATCCGGCTCGGCACGAGCAGCCCCAGCTCCCCGTAGTGCCTGAGCGTGCGGCTCGTCGTACCGGCTTTCCTGGCGATTTCCTGGATCGACCACTCCATGCCCTTCACGCTAGAACTTGACGTTACGTAAAGGTCAAGCGGCGAGAGGGCTGTGCCCGGCGCGGCCGGACCCAGACGCACCGAAGGCCCGGATCCATCAGGATCCGGGCCTTCGGCCTTGAGTAGCGGGGACAGGATTTGAACCTGCGACCTCTGGGTTATGAGCCCAGCGAGCTACCGAGCTGCTCCACCCCGCGTCGGTGAACACCACCTTACGCCATCAGGAGCAAGATCCACTCCATTTACGGTCGCGGGGTG
Organism: Streptomyces sp. NPDC001970; assembly: GCF_053594115.1. NCBI lineage: Bacteria > Bacillati > Actinomycetota > Actinomycetes > Kitasatosporales > Streptomycetaceae > Streptomyces > Streptomyces sp. NPDC001970. Next base: position 22,664 of record NZ_JBSFDW010000022.1, read on the forward strand.
CCCCGGGCGGCTCCTGTGCGGCTGCCGGGCAGCTCAGGACAACCCCCATCACACCGGCAGGGCCCGGCCTGTACCGGGCGCCCGACCGGGTCCCTCACGTCCACGTCCCGCGGGCCGCGGGGCCTACTCGGCGACTTCCGTGCGCTCCCACCATTCGTACACGGGCAGCCGCCCCTCCGGGCTGTCCTCATGGCGCGACGTGACCTTGAAGTGCTCGTACCCGCCGCGGTGCGGAATCTTCAGCTCCTGTCCGGGAGGGGTGATCGGCACGATCTGTCCTGACAGATCCTCCGGGCCACCCTCCAGGAGTGCCTTGCTAGTCATAAGTCCAGTTTTCCCGCGACTGGCACCCGATGCACCTTGTCGGATCACGTCGGGTCACAGCCGATCGAGGAACGCATGGAGATTCCCCCTGGTGCGCTCGATCTGCTCCTCCACTGTGAGCGACTCCTGGAGGCGCCCGCCGGGCACCGACTGCTTCTTGCCGCGTACATAGAGGGAGCAGTCGAGGTCGGTGCACATGTAGAGGCCGACGGAGTTCCCGTCGCGGCCCGCCTGGCCGGTCCTGCGGGCGGCCATGAGCGAGACGCCGCCTCCCGGGTGGGTCGTCAGACACAGGGAGCACATGCTGCGGTGCAGATGGCCGCGCTGCCGGGACGGGAAGCGCAGGGACACCCCGACGATCCGGCCGTCCCGCTCGGCTACGACATAGCTCCGGTCGGGCGCGGCGGGATCACGCCACCCCAGGAAGTCGAGGTCGCCCCAGGGCTGCTCGGCGAGATCGCGCGGGACGGCCAGCCGTTTGGCCTCACCCTTCGAGCAGTTGACGAACGACGCGCGGATGTCCTGTTCGGTCAGTGCCTTCATGCCTCCGACGCTAAGCTTCCCTAAAGGCATTAGGCAAATAATTAATGCATCTAGGCACAGAGGGCGCCCGCTCCTCATGTCGACTCGCGCCGGCCTGACGGGGGCGAGGCGACCGGGTGGCCGGGTGACTGGGTGACCGGGTGGCCGGGTGGCCGGGTGACCGGTGGGGGAAACGGCGGTGGACCTGGCGGACGGGCCGGGTCCGGCGGCGTCACGGTGTCCACGCCGACGCGCCGCGTCGGCGACAGGGACGCCCGTCAGGATCGCCCGGCGCCCGACGGTGTCGGCCAGGGCAGCGTCCCGGGTACGGGCGGCTCCGACGGTGCGGCCGGTCCCGCTGGTCCTCCCGGGCCGCAGGGCGAACCTCGGGCCGGCCGGACCTAGAGGGGAGCAAGGCCCCGAGGAGGATGACAGGGACGGGCAGGCGTGCCCGACCGGCTACAGCCGGCAGCCCGCCAAGGGCGACCCAGACGCCCTCGCCTGCAGGAAGGACGGCGCCCCCGAGCCGGAGCCAGGGACGCCGGGTCCCGTTCGCGACGGCGTGTGTTGCGCAGTCCGCTCACGCATCGCTCACGCATCCCGTGCAGATCTGCCGTTTCGATGCCCCTCGCCCTTCAGCTCGCCTGGCATGAGGTCGGAAGAGTGTCACCGAGGCTCCGCATCCCCTCCGGCGCGGGCACCGCCGTCAGCCGCGCCGGCCACTCCGCCAGGATCCGCACCGCCTCCCGCGAGCCCGTGCCCGGGGACACCACAGCCGACGTGTGCATCGTCGGCGGCGGACACAGCGGACTGTGGACGGAGTACCACCTCACAAAGGCCGTGCCCTTCCTCAACTGCTCACCTACATGTACGCCCAGCGCCGCACCGCCGACCGCCGCGAACTCACCGCCGGCACCACCCGGACCGACCGCATCGCCACCCTCGCAGACAAGATTTCCGGCCGGCACTGAAGCACCCCGCCCGCGTGGGGCGGACCCTCGCGGGGCGTAACCACGTCGTGTTGCGAGCTGCGCGAACGCCAAGGCGGGACGGGGCACGCCTGCATGCGCGACCACCGGCATGTGGTGATCCCCACCGACGAGCACCGACCGGCGCCGCCCGTAGCCTGCTCGACCGCATCATTTCGGCCAGCCACACGGCTCAATGCAGTCGCAAACGCGCCCTCACCTCTACTCGCCGCAACCGGCACGAGGTGGTCACCCAAACAGAAAACTCCAGCTCGAAGGGGCTTGAAGAGGAGGGGTGGAACACTTGCCCGAAGATCATCTCTGCCCTAGCATCCGGGCGAAGCTCGCCGACCGGCAAGCCGAGGGGCTGCAGCCGGCAGGCGATACCGCTCTGTTCTGCATGTCCTGATGGTCCATCACATGCCCACATATATACGCCTGTGCCCTAAACAGGCGATCTCAGCAAACATGGAGCGGTATATGAACATCGCAGTCTCGCGCGCTCTGCGCACGGCCACCATCGGCGCGGCGGCTGCCGCGATGGTCTTCACCGGAACCGGTTCGGCAAGCGCCGCCCAGTTCAACTCGGTGTGCGAGGCCAAGGAAGTGTGCATTTACAAGGACTCGTACCTGGGCGGTCCGTGGATCGATCACCAGTACGCCGATCCCAACTACTCCAACAACACGTGGACGGTGTCCCTCCCTGAGGAGAGCACCAATGACAGAGCCTCGTCGCTCGACAGTTGGGACACCAACTGGAAGGTGCGCTTCTTCACCAACTCCTACTACGGCGGGAACTGGTACACCCTCGGCGTCTACGGGCGCGCCAACACGGTTCCCCACAACGACCAGTACAGCTCGCACTGCTGGAACGACGGCGGCGTTCAGGGCTACTCCCAGTGTGACTTCTAAGCGCTGAGCTCCCCCTCCGTTCCCGTCCTGATCCCGGTCAGGACGGGAACGGAATCCCCCACCTCGTCGTGAAACCCTGAACGGAAGTCATCATCGTGGCCGATACAGCACGCCGTAGTTCCCGATTCCCGTTGTCCGTGCCTGCGAGCATTCTCGCTTCGGCCGCGATCCTCCTGACCGGCTGCACCTCAGCGGCCGCGGGCGGAGACGGGAGCCAGGGTGCCGCCGGTGAGCCGATAGCGATCGGCAAGGTGAGCGTCATCTCCAGCGCCGAGCAGTTGACGTTCCCCCTCGATGCCTATCAGCTGAGCCCGCAGCAGTCCCGGAAGATCGAGGAGGCTCTCGATGTCCTGGTGAGCGACTGCATGACGAAGCAGGGATTCACCTGGGCCGTACCCAAGCGCCCTCCGCTGCGCGACGGCACTCGCAACGGCCGGCGGTACGGCCTTCTCGACCCGGAGGAAGGCAGCCGGACCGGCTACCACGGAACCGCCTCCACCGGAAAGGGAGCCAAGGGAAGCGAAACGGGCCAGGACGACTCGGCAGCGGCGCAGCAGGCTGCCGGCGTCTGCGTCATCTCCCAGAAGGCGAAGCTGAACGGTCAGCAGAAGGCGGACAAGGCCGCCACCGGTCCCGACGAGTTCATCGAGCAACTCGTCATGCAGGACGCGGCCAGGGCCGAGAGGGATCCGCAGGTTCGTGCGGTGTTCGCCAAGTGGAGCGACTGCATGGACGAAGCCGGCTACTCCTATGCGGGTCCCTGGGACGCGAACAACGATCCGGAGTGGGGAGAGTCCGGAACTGCGACGGACAGTGAGCGGGCGATCGCCACGGCCGATGCGAAGTGCAAGATCAAGACCAATCTCGCCGGGGTGTGGCTGGCCGTCGAAACGGCCTACCAGCAGCGCACCCTCGAGGCGAACGCGGAAGGCCTCGAAGCGGCGAGGAAGGCCAATGAAACGCGGCTTCGCAATGCCGCCGACGCCATCGGCCGCAGCTGACGCGGATGCCCAGGCCGCCCGCAGCCCGAGAGACCGCCTTCGACGAGGAGTGCAACGTGTCCCCTGAACTCAGGGTCACCGGACCGGCCGACGAGGCCGGAGCAACCCGGGGCAGCTTGTCGCGGCGACGCAGGTGGGTGGCCGCGATGACCGCGGGCGCCGCCCTTGCGGCAGTGGCGGGTGTGGCCGCGTCGATGGTGATCAAGTCACCTGCGCAGGCCGCTGCGGAGGCCGGGCCACCGCCCGCGGATGTGCTGACCGCCGTGGTCGAGCACCGTGTGCTGCACGAGACGGTGGTTCTTCGTGGCACGGTGACTGCCGGTCAGACCGTTGCGATCAGCCCCACGGTCAGTGGCGTCGAAGGAGCCGGCACGCCCGTGGTGACCAAACTTGTCGTCGGCCCCCGGGACGAAGTCGCTGCGGGCGACGCCCTGTTGGAGGTGTCGGGACGGCCCGTGTTCGTACTCGAAGGCGGGTTGCCGGTGTACCGGGACCTCAAGCCGGGCGCCGAGGGTGACGACGTCGCCCAGTTGCAGAAGGCGCTCGGGAAGCTGGGACATGGCACGGGATCCGACACCTCGGGAAGATTCGGCACCGGCACGAAGACCGCGCTCAATGCCTTCTACGCCTCGATCGGCTACGACCCCCTTCCGGCCCAGGCCGACGGCGGTGCTGCGGTCAAGGCGGCGCAGGAGTCCGTGACGGGAGCCCGACGGGCTCTGGAGGACGCCCGTGACGCGCTGCGGGAAGGCGTGACGCAGGGCCAGGGGTCCTCCGCCGCAGGGTCGGGCGGTGACGGAGGAAAGGGCGGGGCCTCGGGCAGTGATCTCCGCAAGGTTGTTGACCGGGCGGAAGAGGACCTGGCCAAGGCACAGAACTCCCTGGCGGAGGCGCAGGCGGCCGACGGCCCGATGCTGCCCGCCGGTGAAGTGGTGTTCCTGAAGGGCTTTCCGGCGCGCGTGGACAGCGTCTCCGCTGGCGTCGGCTCACCCGTGTCAGGTCCGGTCATGACGGTGTCCGCCGGTGCCCTGGTCGTTGAAGGCCTTCTGCAACAGCATCAGAAGGGCATGGTACGCGTCGGCCAGAAGGTGCAGATCCTCTCGGAGCTCAGTGGCGTCACCGCCACGGCGAAGGTGCATTCGGTCGCAGAGAGCATGGACACCGGCCGCGACCAGGCCGCCGGCCAGGATGCGGGCGATGAGGGCGGTGCCACTGGCCGGCCGGGGTACGCCCTCGTGGTCCGGCCGGACAAACCCTTGGACACGAAACTAGCGGGCCAGGATGTCCGCTTGACGATCGAAGCGGCGTCGACGGACGGCAAGGCACTCGTTGTACCCATCACCGCGATTTCGGCGGGAGCCGACGGCAAGACCACCGTCAACGTGGTCACCCCGGGCGGAGGGATCCGGCGGGTGGAGGTACGCCCAGGGACCACCGGTGACGGCTATGTGGAGGTCGTTCCGGTGGGCTCCGGAGGGCTGAGCGAGGGTGACAGCGTCGTGACGGGCGCCGATCTGCGGACCACTCCGTGACCGCGCCACTGGTCACGGCGTCGGCCCCGGTCCAGGACATGGCGGCCCCACCGGTGATCGAGCTGAGGCGCGTGGGCCTGGTTTACCCCGGGCCACCGCCGGTGGAGGCCCTCAAACCGTGTGATCTCCTCATCCGCCGCGGTGAGTTCGTCACCGTGGTCGGCCCCTCCGGATCTGGCAAGTCCACGTTTCTCAACATCGTGGGACTGCTGGACGTGCCGACTGCCGGAACGTATCGGCTGGATGGGACCGACACCGGGGCGCTGAGCGACGGCGACCGTACGAGTCTTCGCGGCCGCCGGATCGGATTTGTCTTCCAGTCCTTCCATCTCCTGCCGCACCGCAGCTCTCTCGAGAATGTCTGCCTCGCCATGGTCTACAACGGCGTACCACGGTCCGAACGCCGGGAGCGCGCCCGCGAGGCACTGGTCCGTGTCGGCCTGGAGCACCGTGTCGACGCCGTGCCCACCACCTTGTCCGGCGGAGAGCGCCAGCGCGTCGCGATTGCGCGGGCTCTGGTGGCCAGGCCCTCGCTGCTGCTGTGCGACGAACCGACAGGAAACCTGGACACGCACAACGCCAACACGATCCTGGCGCTCCTCGACGAACTGCACGCGGACGGAATGACCGTGGTGGTGATCACTCATGATCCGCAGACCGCCGCGCGCGGCGCGCGAACAGTGACGATCCGGGACGGCGTGCTCCAGGAACAGGTGGTCGCGTGAAGATTCGTGGACTCGTCAAAGTTCGGGGACTCGCGCGAGCCCCTCGTCGGCCCCGCCCGGAGCGCCCCGTCGAACCATCGTGCTTCACCTGGCCCGACATGCTGTCGGAGTCCCTCGCCGGAATGCTCCAGCGCCCGGCCCGGTCCGCGCTGACGGCTCTGGGCACCGTTCTGGGTGTGGGCACGTTTGTCGCCATCCTCGGACTGACCGCAACCACGTCCTCCCAGATCGACGGCCGGTTCAACGTCCTGTCCGCGACGGAAGTGACCGTCGAGGACATCGCACGGGAGCGCGACGAGTTCGCCGGCCCGGCCTTTCCGCAGGACGCGGATGAGCGCATCGAGAGACTCAACGGGGTCGAGCACGCCGGCGTGTACTGGACGGTCCGGCTCGACAGCGACATCACGGTGCGCTCGTCCCCCGTCGGCCGCGGCGCCGAAGGCACGAAGATCGATGTGGTCGCCGCGTCCCCGGGAGTCCTGAAGGCAGCGGCGCCCCGGCTGTCCCAGGGGCGGATCTATGACGACTACCTGTCCGGCAGCGCCCAGCCCGTGGCCGTCATCGGCTCCGCCACGGCCGCCCGCCTCGGCATCACGACCCTGGAAACCCGTCCGGCGATCTTCATCGGCGACGAACCGTTCACCGTCACCGGCATAGTCGAAGACGTCGAACGCAAGGCGGACCTGTTGCTCTCCGTCATCGTCCCGCGTACTACCGCGGAACGGTTCTGGGGCGTGCCGACCGACTCCGCCGCATCCATGTTGATCGCCACGGAAATCGGTGCGGCCCAGCAGATCGCCCAGGAAGCACCGACAGCCCTCCGTCCGGACCATCCCGAATACCTCCGGGCGGTCCCCCCACCCGACCCCAAAACCCTGCGTTCGCACGTAACCTCGGACCTGAACCAGCTCTTCCTGCTGCTGGCCGGGATCTGCCTCGTCATCGGTGCGGTGGGCATCGCCAACACCACGCTGGTGGCCGTGCTGGAGCGCACCTCGGAGATCGGTCTGCGTCGGGCGTTGGGCGCACGCAGCCGGCACATCAGCGTCCAGTTCCTCGCCGAATCCGGTGCCCTCGGTGGGCTCGGGGGCCTGATCGGCACCTCCCTCGGCACCATCACCGTGGTCGCGGTGGCGGTCGCCCGCGAGTGGACGCCCGTTGTCCACCCTGGCACCGTAGCCGCCGCTCCGGTGATCGGCCTGGCCACTGGCCTGGTCGCCGGCCTCTACCCCGCCTGGCGGGCCAGCCGGATCCAGCCCGCCGAAGCCCTCCGCCGCTGACCTGCGGACGACACAGCCCGCAGCCATGAGAAAGCCCAGGGCAGCGACGCACTGTCCTGAGCACTGGAGCCCCCTCTCAGGTTCGAACCGACGACCGCCGCTTCACCAGAGGGCCGGCAAGATCGTGACGGCGGGTGCTGATCCATGGCACCGGGCCTCCCTCTTTCCCCAGTTCAGAGGCTTACCGACGCAAACCACATGCCGTCCGATCCACTGCCGGGCAGCGTTGAACGCGGCGATCAGCCAGCAGCTCATCACGTTCAACCCGGCAGCCCACGTCGAGTTGGAGTCCGGCAAGCGGCCGAAGCCGCTTCTGTGGGCCGAGCAGCGCGTGGCGCGCTGGCGGGCGACCGGCGAGAAGCCCTCCGCCGCCATGGTGTGGACGCCGGAACAGTTCGGCGCCTTCCTTGACGCCGCCGAGGGCGAGCGGCTGTAGGCGGGTACGTACCTTCGCGCAGGGCACGCTCGGCGCCGTCGGCGCGGACCAGCTCGGGATCCTCGATGTCGACTGGGGCCAGGCGTTCTCTGTCGGCGGGCTCGCCGCGGCCCTCGCGCTCCTGACCGCTGTGGCAACGTCTGGGGGGTCGGAGGGCCCGGGCGTGACTGAGACTGTGAGTCGCCGGTGACGCCGTCGGACCCGGGCGTGTACATCAGCCCGGCTCAGACCTACCAGGAGGTGCGGGAGCTGTCGAAGGCGTTCGGTCGCATGGAGTCCAAGCTCGACGCAGTCCTCAACGACAACCGGGACATCCGGGAAGACGTGCAAGACCACGCGACCCGCATCCGCGCCCTGGAAAGCAAGGTATGGGCGGCCGCTGGCGGCGCCACCGTGCTTGGCGCCGGAGCCGGGATCCTCGCCCAAGTCCTCCTCCGCTGAACACCGCGCCCCCCGCCTGATCCCTCACGGGGTCGGGCAGGGGCGCCTTCGTGCGTCCAGGCTCAGGCGTCGGGCCGCTTGTTGTACGCCTCAAGCGTCGCCTTGTTCGTCGACGCGTCCTGGAACACAAGCTCCCACGGGCCGGTGTTCACGTCGAACTCCTTACCGAAGCCCACCCACTTGCCGGTCATGCGCCGCCCGGTCGGCTCGACGAGCAGCTGAATCGCCCCGTGGTAGCGGGCGCCCCGGTAGTACCCCTCCGTCGCGGTCTGCTCCGTCCAGGTGCCGGTGGCGACGTGTCCGTCGACTTCCAGGTCCATCGTCAGCGGGCTGTCGGACGAGCCGGGCAGGCTGCGCACGGTGAGCCGGTTGCCATGCTGGAGCACGACCACGTAGTGCTGACCGGTGTATGCCGAGTCGCGGCCGCTGGAGAAGTACTCGTAGCGGGACAGCCACACCCCGGAGTAGTTCCGGTGGGCGCTCTGCGGCTCGGCCTGTGGGGTGGTGGCCGCGGGCGCGATGCCGTTCGTCGACGCCTCGACGTCGTGGCCGCCGTGGCCGTCCTCGGAGACCCGAGCGGCCGCCGCGGCGAAGCCCAGGGACTCTATGGGCAGGCCGGTGACGGATTCCAGTGCGCGGGCGTAGACGGGGCGGGGTGAGGTGGTCACCCCGGATTCCCAGCGTTGCACGAGTCGCTTGTTGGCGTCGTTGGGCTGGCCCGCTCGGGTGCCGGCATCTCGCACGGCGCGGGCGAAGTCGTCTTGGGACATGAGCAGGCCGAGGCGGACTGCTCGCAGTGCGCTGTTCGGTGTGGCCATGAGAGCAAGGTAGCCCCAACCACCCTGGGATGACACCGAAATGACGCCCCGTGTGTCGTCGGTTTGACGCCTGCACTGACGCCGCGCAACTCTCTGTGGTCACGTCATGGTGAATCCGTGACGACGACAGGTAACGGCCCATCACATCGCGGCCTGACCATCAGCGTTTACCGGGTCAACCCCGAGACGAAGGCACGAACCCCCGTCAAGGAGTGCGTCCTCCCGGCCACTGATCAGCCAGCGTTCTCCCTCGCCTTCCCGGCATGCGCCTGTGCGCGCTGCCTCGGCAAGGAGAGCGGGACGCGATGAGCCCCATGTGGGACGAGGAGCCCGAGTACGACGAGGGCTTCTGCGCCGCCTGCGGCCGCCGTACCGAGAAGGGCATCGTCACCTGGGTGCCCCGGATGTCAGCCGCCGACGTGCGCCTGATCGTGCACGCCAACCCTGCCGACTGCCCGCCGAACGTCACGCCGACGTCCTCAACCGAGGACACGTCCACACAGGAGGAAGCATGACCATCGCGTTGGAGCGTCCCGTGGGCACCACCGACCCGGCCACCCTGGTCGAGACCGAGGTGATGGAGCGGCTCACCGCCCGCATCACCAAGGAGCACGCCGACATCGGCGAGCCGATGGCCCGCCGCATCGTCGCCCAGACAGCCGCGTTCCTCGCCGCCGGCGCGCACACCCCCGGACAGCGGCTGGTGCCGAGCAAGCTGGTCGACATCGGCTGGCACACGTTCATCCTGCACACCGTCGACTACGCCGCCTTCTGCGAGCGGGTCGCCGGACGGTTCGTCCACCACGTACCCGACGACGAGACCGAGGCTGACGGCCGCGACTCCAAGACGGGCGAGCCGCTGCGTAATGCGGTGGCCGCAATGACCGCCGCAGGCCTCACCGTGGATCACGACCTGTGGCCCACATCGGCCGAGTGCGGCCAGTGCCACGCCGGATGCCACGACAGCCCCAAGACGTAACCCACCTTGCGGCCGCCCGGTAATCCCCTGCCGGGCGGCCGCCCGCGTGAAAGGCCAGCACGTTGACCGACACCATCGCGTGGGACGTGTACGCGAAGAGCAGCAAGCAGCGCCGCCAGGTGAACGCCGCCGGCCAGACCACCTGGTTCAACTGGACCCAGTACCCCGACCACGGCCCCGGCGCGGAGGTCCTCGATATCAGCCTCGGCTCAGCCGTGCTCGAGCTCGGCTGCGGCACCGGAGGCAACCTCGCCCACCTGGCCACCCTCGGCGCCTGTGCGATCGGTGTCGACGTCTCCCCCGCCCAGCTCGCCATTGCCAAGGACCACTGGGGCTACATGCCCAGCCTGGAGTGGGAGCACGCGGAGGCGGTCACCTACCTCACTCAGACCGGCGAGGAGTTCGACGCCGTGTTCTCCGTGTTCGGCGCGGCCTGGTTCACCGACCCCGACGTGCTGCTGCCCCTGGTTCGCAAGCGGCTCCGCCCAGGCGGTGTGTTCGCCTTCTCCCACCGGCCAGCCATCGAGGGCTGCTACGGCTGCCAGGCCGCGTACATCAACCGCTCCGAGGATCAGGACCCGCTCGTCGTGAAGCGCTGGGACTACAAGCCCGACCGCTGGGTCGAGATCCTGGCCGAGCACGGCTTCACCGCCACTGCCGAGGTGCTACCGGCCCCGCCCGGGGACCGGACGGTCGGCACCCTGCTCGTCCGCGCTCAGGCGTAGAGCCACCCAACGGCCCCGGTCAGCCACCGTCCCGGCCGGCCGGGGCTTCTTCATGTCCCCGGATGCGCGCGGATCCGGACGGGCGGACGCTGGGGCATGGCGGAAGAGGCGCCCGTGGTCGTGCACGCGCTGTCGTCGGACGGCGGTCGGACGGTGACGATCCACGGCAGGCGCATCGGCGTGGCTTTCCACCTGCTCGACGTGGTGGAGTTCCTGCGCCGCGCTGGTCTGCCCGAGGCGGATACGACCATGGATGACCCCGCGCTGATCGAGTGGCGAGGCGGCGGCCCGGACACGTGGGGTGCACCCCTAGACGCATGATCGTTAGCACTTCGGCCGAGCGTCGGCCGAGCAGACGCCCGATATGCCCTCCGGAACAAGATCAGCCCCACGCCAGACGGTGTCTGACCTGGGGCTGAGGCGTAGGCCGTGTGGGACTCGAACCCACAACCAACGGATTAAAAGTCCGCTGCTCTGCCAATTGAGCTAACGGCCCTCGGCACAACACCCCTGAGCATAGCCGGACCGCACCGACCAGCCGATCGGGTATTGGCGGTGTGCCCCCGGCGGGGGAGCCGGGGGCACACCAGAGCGGGTGCCGGGGCGTGCGTCGGGGCGGGTGCCCCGGGAGCGTCAGAAGATGCTCTTGTACGCCTGCCAGCCGCCGCCGAGCGGCTTGGAGGAGCCGAAAGAGCCCGCCCCGTTGCCGTCGTTGCGCCAGAGGTTGCCCGCCGTGTCGCGGGAGACCAGATCCGCCTTGCCGTCACCCGAGAGATCGCCGATGCCGACGATCGTGTCGCGGTTGGCGCCCCAGTCCTTGAAGACGAGGACGCGGCTCTTGAACGTGCCGTTGCTGCGGCCGTCGAGGCGCCACAGCTCGTTGGAGCCGTCCTGCAGGAGCAGGTCACCGTTGCCGTCGCCGTTCAGGTCGCCGACGCCGACGACCTTCTTGTACGCCGACCAGTTGGTGCCGATCTTCACCCCGGACTTCAGCCGCCCGTCCGCCTTGCCCGCGTACAGCCACATGTCACCCGTCGACGCCGCACGCGCGACCAGGTCGGGCAGCCCGTCACCGGTGATGTCACCGGGCGAGGTGAGCACGTTGTGGACGTTCCAGCCGGTGCCGAGCGAGGTGTACGAGGAGCCCGACTGCAGGGCGCTCATCTCGCAGCCGCCCTCGTAGCGGCGGAGCTCGCCCGCCGAGGTGCGCATCAGGACGTCGTTGCAGCCGTTGTCCGTCGGGTCGCCGAACGCCATCTGTGCGGTGATGTTCTTCCAGCCGCCGGAGTAGTTGGCCCCCGCCTCGCCGAAGCTTCCACCCGCCTTGCCGGTGCGCTGGTACAGGGTGCCCGTGCTGTTCGTCGCGAAGAGGTCCGGAATGCCGTCGGGGCCGAAGTCGTGGCGGACCGCCTTGCCCTGGAGCATCGTGAAGGTGCCGGACTGGACGAAGTCCGCGCCCCTGCCGTCGGCCGGGGTGCCGCGGAGGGTCCAGGTGTACTCGCCCGAGGGCAAGAGCTTCCCCTGGGCGTCCGTGCCGCCCCACCCGAGGGAGGCACCGAAGCGCGTGGGGCTGTACGTCGCCGAACTGACCAGCGCGCCGGAGGTCTTGCGCCGGATCTCGGTGGTCACAGAACCCATGGGACCAGTGGTCGGCCACCACACACCCCATGCGTTGGTCCGGGGCCGGAAGGACGAGGCCGGCGTGACCGTCCGGACGGTCGTGAGAGCCGAGGGGGTGACGCCGGTCGGCGCGATATGGGTCGCGCCCGCAGCGTCCGTGTACGCGATGTGGCCCCGGTACTTGTCGACCGTCCAGGTCACCCGCCGGTCGTGACCGTCGCTCCCGGTGTGCGGCAGCGCGGCGATCGTGCGCGCGTGCGCCGTGCCCGACGTGATGGCGGTCAGTCGCAGCTCGCCGTCCGCGTGGCGCACGGTGAAGCCGTCGCCGAGCAGGACGTCGCCGCCGTCGACTCGGACGGACTTCTTCGCCGTACGGTCGTAGACGCCTGCCGGGCCGCCGCTGCCGCACGACCAGTACAGCCAGCGGTGCAGCGCCTGGATCTCGGACGGGACGCAGGGTGCGTCGGTGGCGACGGTCCCGAGATACTCGCCGGTTGCCAAGTCGTACGAGGTGAAAGTGCCAGGCGTCGCGGTGGCGCTCCACAGGGTGTCCCCGTAGACCGCCGCGGCCACCCTGTCCCGCTCGATCTTGGTGACTCCACGCGACAGGTCGAGGATCAGCTGCTTGTCCTGCGTACCGCTGTCGTAAATGGCCCAGCTACCGCCGGCGTCGACGAGCCGTCCGTCTCGGTGGCCGGTCAGCACCCGGTACTCGATCGCATCGTCGCCCTGCCGGGCGAGATAGGTCACGTGCTCCCCGTCGGAGCCGAAGAGACCGGAGTCGGTGGCCCGGATGGCGTATCGGGCCCGGTGCTCGCCCACCACCGGTGCGACGCCGACGCCGACGTCGTACCTGTGGAGGTAGCCGTTCGCGGTGACGTCGGGCCGAGGCGTCACGCCCTCCGCCACGTGGAGCACGCCGCGGTCGAGGCTCAGCCCGTAGCGCACCGGCTTCGCCTTGGGGACCGCGCGAATCGTCTGCGGAGTCGAGGAACCGGGTGCGATGCGGCGGAACGCCCAGTCATTGCCGTCCTCCGCGCCACCCAGCGCGATCACTCCGCCGTCGCTCGCCTGGATCACGTCGGAGGCGTCCGGCAGCAGTTCCTTGACGCCGGAGCCGTCCGCGAGACCCGCCGCGTACAGCGGCTCGGCGATGCTGTCGTTCGTCTTCGCCGACGTCCGTACGGCGTAGACGGTGTCACCGCCCAGCGCGATACGGAAATTTGGCGAGCCGGCCGACGAGGCCGGCAAGGCCACCGTTCGCTCGGGGGCGTCGGGTTCGGTACGCGAGCGGACATGGACGGTGCCGCCCGCCACCCAGGCGACGTTCCACTCGTCCATGGCCCAGTTCGAACCCAAGGCCGCCGTGCTCCATACGATCTTCCCCGAGGCGAAGTCCACGTACCCAAGCGTGGAGCCGAGAGCCGAATACCAGCTGAGCAGACCGCCCTGGCCATCGGCGGCACGCAGGATGACTGAGCGGGCATCCGCGGGCAGCCCGGTCACCGCCCGCGCCGACCAGCCGCTGCTCGAAGGCGTCAGCAGATGGACCCCCGAGCTGCTCGACTCGGTCGCCTGGTACGCGCTGATCGTGAGAAGGCCCTCCGGAGCGCCGACCGCTCCGAGGAACGTCTCTCCTGCCGGGAGCTTGCTGTCGGTCGTCGTACCGGTTGTCGTGTCGAACACCCGCTGGATGCCGAACGAGTCCGAGTGGTAGGCGATGACCTCCCTGCCGTCGGGCAGGCGGACCACCCTCGGCGCTCCCGGATTGATGTGCGGGAAGTCCCGGACGACCGTGCCGTCGTACGAGCGCCATTGCCGGCGCGGGGCGCTCTCGCCGAGGTACAGGTAGCCGGTGGCACCTGCGACCTTCACCGAGTCATTGAATAGGTGCTCCTTGCCGTACTGCTGGATCACCACCTCCGGCGGCAGGTCCGCAGCCAGGGCCGGCGCAACGCCCAGCGGCGCGAGGGCGATGGCAAGGCTGAACGTTGCCGCGACGGCGATGCCGCCGCGGACGAGGGCGCGTCTGCCCAAAGTCTTACTCCTTTATCAAAGGCGAGTAGTTGGCGTCAGCCGATGCTGACGTAGCCCTTCCACTGGGTCATGGCGAGCTGCTTGCGGACCGGGAACACTCCCTTGTCGTCCGCGTTGTAGAGGTACGCCGCGCCCGTCGGCGTACGTGCGATGAAGTCCTGGTGACCGTCGGCGTCCATGTCGCCGCTCGCGACGATCGCGTTGAAGGCGTTCCAGCCGTAACTACCCTTCGTGCGGGGCGAGAAGCTGCCCTTGCCGTTGCCCCGGTACAGCCACAGGACGCCGGCCGCGTCCCGCGCCAGCAGGTCGGAGCGGCCGTCGCCGCACAGGTCGCCACGGCCGGCGAGCGCGGTGAAGGAGCCCCAGCCCGGGCCGATCTTGGTGCGGGCGGCGAGCTTGCCGTCGGCGGTGCCGGGGTGGAGCCAGAGGACGCCGGAGCCGTCGCGGGTGAGGACGTCGGGGTTTCCGTCGCCGGAGATGTCGCGGGCGGGGATGATGCGGTTGTAGATGTTCCAGCCGGTGCCGAGCTGGACCTTGGTCGCCTTGTCCAGGCGGCCGTAGTCGACGTTGAGGTTCACGAACCGGTAGAGGGTGCCGCCCTTGGTCCTGCCCAGGAGGTCGCCGTTGCCGTCACCCGTGACCTCTCCCAGCTGGGAGAGGTACGAGTAGTCGTCGTAGCGACGTGGCTGAACGCCTGGCCCACAGGAAAGGTGATGGTCCGCTCCGTCCCGTCCCGCATGTCCTGCAGAACGACCTGCTGCTTCTCACTGTGCAGGCGGGCCACCGTGTCCGTACCGGTGCCGAGTACCCGGCTGGCGCCCTTGTGGTCGAAGGATCGGGCCGATCCGTCAGCGTAGGAGACCCAGGTTGTAGCCCCCGTCGTCGTCGCCACGAAGGAATCCGGTCGCACCCGCGACAGGCAGCCTCCGCGCATTGGGATCCAGGGACTTTTCCATGGGGATCGTGAGCACAGCCGGCAGCGCCTCCGCAGCCCCGGCGGGAATGGCAACCAGTGGTGTGACAGCGGCGCATGCTGCTACGACGGCAATCGCAAGTGCTCTGCGCGCCAGAACCGGAATACGACGGCTCAATACGGGTCCCTCCCCAGAAAGCCCGGAAATGACATGGAGAGGTACCCCGACGACATCACGTCCGGGCGAAATGAGAAGCCCCCAGCTCCTACCCCATGCAAGTGCGCTGACTTTAACAGCCGTCCCACAGACAACGGAAGCGCTTTCGAACCCGTTCAAAGAAGAAACGTGGCCAGTACGACGACTGTGTCGCCATACGGGCCACGCTGGGTTACCGGAGCTCGCAGGCGCCGTGTCAGTGCAGGGTCTTGTAGGCCTGCCAGCCGGGGCCGATCTTCACCCGGGCGGCGAACGTGCCCGCACCGGTCCCGTTGTACCGCCACAGCGCACCGGACGCGGCACGATGTGCCGCGGTCGACACCGCGAAAGGCGCGTGCCCCCAACGCAAACCCTCCATGCAAGTGCGGTGACTCTAACAGCGGCCGCGCAGGCAGCGGAAGACATTTTCGAACCCGTTCAAACAACAAAGCGTGGCCCGCACGACAACAATCGTCGTACGGGCCACGCGACCCTCCGCACCTCGCACGCGGCGTCGGCGGCGCAGATGTCAGTAGAGCCCCTTGTACCCCTGCCAGCCGGTCCCGATCCTCGCCGTCGCCCCGAAGGACCCGGCCCCGTTCCCGCTGTTGCGCAGCAGATCACCGGCGGTGTTACGGGACACCAGGTCGGCCTTCCCGTCACCGGTCAGGTCCCCGACGCCGACGAAGGCGTTGCGGTTCTTGCCCCAGTTGTTGCCGAACACCAGCACCCTGGGCTTCACCGTGCCCGCCGCCGTGCCGTCGTACCGCCACAGCGAGTTGGCCCCGTCCACCGCCAGCAGGTCGCCGATGCCGTCGCCGTTGAGGTCCCCGGCACCGAAGATCGCCCGGTACAGCTTCCAGTTCGTGCCGATACGGACCCGCGACTTCAGCTTGCCGGCGCCATCGTCGGCGTACAGGTACATGTCCCCGGTCGTCGTCTGCCGTGCGACGAGATCCGGACGTCCGTCACCGGTCAGGTCGCCGGGCGACGTCAGCACGTTGTACTGGCTCCAGCCCGTGCCGATGGAGGTGTACGACGTCGTCGGCTTCAGCGCCGCGCCGCACTTCGGCTTGTACGCGCGCAGCTCGGACCCGAGCCGTACGAGCAGGTCACTGCACCGGTCGCCGTTCAGGTCGCCGACGGGCACCGGGACGGCGGAGGTCGACCAACCGCTGCCCGAGAGCTTGCCGGAGAGGCCCTGCGGATCGAACTCCGTGGGGAAATGGACCGACAGCGTGCCCGAGGAGCTGAGTGTCAGCAGGTCACCGACGCCGTCGGGACGCCCTGGGTCGCCGAAGTAGTCGCGGTGCACGGCCGCACCGTCGCCGAGCGTGCCGCGCCCCGAGGCGAGCGTCACGGCGCTCGTGCCGCCGCCCGCCGGGACCGCGGCCAGGGACCAGCTGAACCGGCCGTTGGGCGCGTACGCACCCGAGTCCGTGCGGCCGTTCCAGGACACGGAGATCTCGGCGCGCGCATCGGTGCCGGTCAGCTTGCGCAGCACCTTCCCGGCCGTGTTCCTGATGGTGAGGGTCCACGAGGCGGCGGGACGCGAGAGCGTCCAGGACCCCTCCCACGTGGTGTGGCCGGGCTCACGGAGCCAGAGCCCGTCCTCCACCTCCGAGCTGATCACGGTCGGCGGCGTCGACGGACGGACGACGGCACCGACGACGTGCACCTGCTCCAGCGCGCCGACATAGGCCACCATTCCGGTGTACTCGTCCACGGCCCAGCGGTAGCGGCGGTCCATGGTGAGGGCGGTGGCGGGCAGGGTGGCCAGGGCACGGGTGAGGGCCGTACCGGACGTCACGTCCGTCAGCAGCAATGTGCCGGAGGCGTGGTCGTGCCGCACGGTGAAGCCGTCGCCGAGCAGCACATCGCCCGCGGCCACCGCGACCGACGCCTTCCGCACCGTGTCGTACACCCCGGCGGGACCGGTACTTCCGCAGCTCCAGTAGAGCCACTTGCCCGCGGCCTGCAGCTCCTTGGGCACGCACGAGGCGCCGCCCACCGTCACCGTGCTCGTGGTCTTCGACGTGCGCAGGTCGTACGAGGTGAGCTGCCCCGCCGTGGTCGTCGGGCGCCACAGCACGGGCCCGGCGAGCGCTGCCGCCCGGACAGTACCGGTGAGCTGGACGGTCCGGCCGAGCTCGCCCACGTACTGCTTGGGGGCGGAGCCGCCGGAGTTGTAGACGACGTAGCCGTCCGACACGTCGACGATCCTGCCGCCGGCGGTGCCCGCGGGGAATTCGAGCCCGCCGCCGGACGACCCGTCGTCGTCCATGGGGGCCGCCCAGTCCAGGTTCTCCTCGTACCGGTGCTCCAGCTTGACGTCGCCGCCGGTCGCGTAGTTGCCCCAGATCTCCCGGCACTTGAGTGTGCTGACCGGGCATTTGGAGGCTGCCCCGGGTCCGGCGACCGGGACCTTGGGCACGGGCTTGCCCGTCGTGCCCAGGTTCCAGGAGTTGGTCTTGAGCGAGCTCCCGGACTCGTAACCGACGCGCAGGTGGCCCCGGCTGAAGGCGAGGGAGCCCTTGGCGGTCTCGTACGGCGCGAGTTTCAGCAGTTTGGTGAGGCCGAGCGAACCATCGCCGCCTTGCCTGATGCGCCAGGCCCACCAGTTCGTCGCGCTCGTGCCGCCGGTGACCAGGGCGGAGCCGTCAGGTGCGGGCTGGACGCCCTGGCCGGACCGGGCCAGCAGGGTCTTTGCGGGACCACCGTCGAGCGGCAGAGCCTTCACGGGGTCACTGGCGTCCGGCTCCGAACTCTTCGCGGCGAGTACGAGCCAGTCGTCGACGAGCGCCGCGTCGGAGCCGTACGCGACGTCTCCGGCAAGGGCATGCGTCGTCTCCGGGGCGGTCGGCGCCGTCCGCTGTTTGAGGTGCAGGGTGGAGGAAACGGTGTCGTACCAGCCGATGCGTTCGTCGTCCAGCACCGTCTCGGGCGGCTCTCCGTCGTACTGACCGAGGTCGCCGAGGCCGGTGAACGCCTCGGTCATGGTCGCGGTGGCGAAGTCCACGTAGCCGAGGCGGTAGTCCCCCTCGGCGACGGCGTACAGAACGACGACTCCGTCGCGGTCACCTGTGGTCACGGTGATGTAGCCGGATCCGTCACCGGCGTCCGGGAAGCCGGTGACGGGACGGGTCCGCTCTTCCCCCTCCACGATGTCCATCAGGGAGAACGTGTCCCGGTGGTGGCCGGCGACGACCACGGACCCGAAGGTCCCCTGGTAGGCGAGATCGTAACTGTCGAGCTGCCGGGTCGCTCCGGTCGCCATGTCCCGCAGGGTGACGGGGAAATCGCCGGCCGAGGGATCCCCGGGCATCGCGACGGCGTCGCCCCCACGGCCGAACTCACCGTCGCGGCAGGAGCTGTAGATGTCGTAGCAGTCGGACCCCGCCCAGGGCCCCTTGTGGATGGCGCCACTGTCGTCGCGGACGGAGACCGTGGTGGAGCCGTCGTACGTGCTCCACAGCATGCCCTCGCTGTCCCGCCCGCCCTGGCGGTAGAGGAAGCCGGTGTCGCCTGCCGCGAGGAGCTGTGCCGGCCGCGGTGTCGTTCTGCTCGGATTGTCCAGCACCACTTCTGGTGTGGCGGTCTCCGCCGCGGCTGTACCGACGGCCGCCGGCAGCAGGCCGGCCGCGATACAGGTGGTGATGAGTGCGGAAGCGAGCGCACGACGGCGCACGCGAAGTCTGGCCAAGAAAAGACCCCCCAAGGTCCCCAGAAAATCCCCAGCTGCCCCGAAAGGGGCGCGGGAAGGCGCCCGACCCCCCAGTCGTCGCCGATCGTCGCCGATCACCCGCACAAGTGCGCGGATCATAGCAACGGGCCCGGACAGCACCGCTCTCGCGGTGCTGTCCGGGCCCGTCGGGGTCCGGTTGCGCGTCAGCCGTTGCGCTTCCAGCGCGGCTTGTCGTCACGGCGGCCGCCGCCGAACGAGCCGGTGCCGGAGCCGGAGCCGGAGCCGCGGTGGTCGTCCCGGCGGCCGTACGGGCGGTCGTGGCCGGCGGAGCGGAAGCCGCCGCCCGAGGGGCGGTCGTCACGGCGGTCACGGTTGAACGGACGGTCGCTGCCACCGCGGTGGTCACGGCGCTCGAAGCCACGGTCGTTGTCGCGGCGCTGGAAGCCGCCCGAGGGGCGGTCGTCACGGCGGTCACGGTTGAACGGACGGTCGTTGTCACGGCGCTCGAAGGAACGGCCACCGCGGTCGTCGCGACGGTCGTCACGGCGGAAGCCGCCACGGTCGCCGTCCCGGCGGTCGTCACGACGGTCGTTGTCCCGACGGAAACCACCCGACGGGCGGTCGTCACGGCGGAACCCACCGCGGTCGCCGTCCCGGCGGTCGTTGTCCCGGCGGAAACCGCCACGGTCGTTGTCACGACGGTCGTCGCGACGGTCGTTGTCGCGACGGAAACCACCGGACGGACGGTCGTTGTCGCGGCGGAAACCGCCACGGTCGTTGTCACGACGGTCGTCGCGACGGAAGCCGCCCTGGTCGTTGTCACGACGGTCACGGCGCTCGTAGTTGCCCCGGTCGTCGCGGTACGACGGACGCTCCTCGCGGGTCTCGCGCACCGGCTCCGCCACGACGGCAGTCGCAGCCACGGCCTCCGCCTCGGCAGCCTCCGTCACCTCGGCGACCGCGGCCTCCGGGTCCTCGCCCCGCTCGCGCGCGGCGCGGGCGACCAGGCGGTCGGCCTCCTCGCGGAGTTCGGCGGCACGGCGCTGGACGCGCTCCAGCTCCTTGGCGAGCTGGGCGGCCTCGCGCTCGGCCTGCTTGGCGGCGTTGTTCGCGGAGTCGGCCTGGACCTCGGTCAGCGAACGGGCGCCGGTGATCTCGGCGACCTCCGGGTCGAACGCGCCGGCCCCGCCGACGATGTGGCGCGAGGCGTCGACGCCCGCGTCCTCCATCAGGCGGAAGATCTGGCGGCGCTGGTGCGGGAGCGCCAGCGAGACGACCGTGCCGGACTGGCCGGCGCGGGCGGTACGGCCGGAGCGGTGCAGGTAGTCCTTGTGGTCACCGGCCGGGTCCACGTTCAGGACGAGGTCGATGCCGTCGACGTGGATGCCGCGGGCGGCGACGTCGGTGGCGACGAGCGCGTTGACGTAACCGTCCTTGAAGTCGGCGAGGACGCGGGTACGGGCGCCCTGCGTCATGCCGCCGTGCAGCGCGTCCGCCTTCACACCCGCGTCGACGAGCTGCTCGGCGATGCGGTCGGCGCCCAGCTGCGTACGGACGAAGATGATCGTGCGGCCCTTGCGGGCGGCGATCGCGGCCGTGACGGGCGCCTTGTCCTTCGGCTTCACGACGAGGACATGGTGGGTCATCGTGGTGACGGCGCCCTGGGCGGCGTCGACCTCGTGGCTGACCGGGTTCACCAGGTAGCGCTTGACGAGCGTGTCGATCTCGTTCTCGAGCGTCGCGGAGAACAGCATCCGCTGGCCGCCGGTCGGGATCTGGTCGAGCAGCTCGGTGACCTCGGGCAGGAAGCCCAGGTCGGCCATCTGGTCGGCCTCGTCGAGGACCGCGACCTGGATCTGCTCGAGCGAGCAGGCGCCGCGGTTGATGATGTCGCGCAGTCGGCCCGGGGTGGCGACGAGGATGTCGACGCCGCGCTCGAGCGCGTAGATCTGGTTGCCCATGGACGTACCGCCGCAGACGACCTTCATCTTGAGGCCGAGCACGTCGCCGTAGGGCTGGAGCGCGTCCGCGACCTGCATCGCGAGCTCACGCGTGGGGGTGAGGATGACGCCGCGGGGCTTCTTCTTCTCCGTGTGTCCGCCGGCCAGCGTGGCGAGCAGCGGGAGACCGAAGGAGAGGGTCTTGCCGGAGCCGGTACGGCCACGGCCGAGGATGTCCTTGCCGGCCAGGGCGTCCGGGATGGTCGCGGCCTGGATCGGGAACGGGACGGTGACGCCGTTCTGGGCGAGCTTGCGGACGATGCCCTCGGGGAGTCCGAGGTCACCGAAGGTCACCTCGGGAGTGGCGTCGGCGGCCGTGTCGGCCTCCTCGACCTCGACCTCGACGACGTCGACGATCTCGTCGGTCTGGGGCAGGACGGCACGGTCAGAACTGGAAATGGACATGCGAAATGCGAAACCTTCCGGAGTCTCGGCACGCGCCCAAACTCCGTGATTCGCAATTCGACCGCCTCAATGCGGTCAGCCACGGCAAGGGAGAGTACGCGCCACACGCGGCGCGCTTCTGTGGTGGCGCCGGGCAAATGGGATCAAACGATCTACCACCATACGCACCCTCCACCCCCGAAGGCAAACCGCCTGACTGCGGCGCTCGTCACATCCACCGCCCGCCACCCGGACCCCGTACCCGCGACGCGGGCTCCATCTGCGGTGATGCCGTCGGCTCGGCGCGCACCCCCTCCCCGTCCTCGTCGGCCGCACGCATCGCGCCCATCTGCGTGTCGGCCGCCGGGGACGCGGACGGCGAGTCGGTCGGCGCTCCCGACGGGTCCGGGCCGGGCGGGGTCGGGTCCACGGGCGGGGTCGACTCACCGGCCGGCGGAGTGGGCTCCGCCGACAAGGTCGGCTCACCGGCCGGCGGCGTGGGCCCCTGCGGATCGGCGGGCTTCACGCCCCCGCTGCCACCGCCACCCTTCGGCGGCTGCGCGGACGACGCCACGGACGCGCTCGGGCTCGCTCCGGCTCCCGCGTCCTCGCCGCCGCCCTTGCTCGCAGCCCCGCCGGACTGCGCCGCTCCGCCCATGCCCGTACGACCGTGCCCACCGGCACCGCCCTGCGCGGCTCCGCCGCCGTCGGGCTCGGCCGCGGCCCCTTTCTGCTGCGGGGACTTCACGGGCGCCCCTTCACCGCCGTCGTCGCCGATGCTCATGCAGCCTGCGGAGGCCGCGACCGCCAGGGCGGTGGCGATCCATACGGCACAACGGCCGGGGGCGGACAACTGGCGCACGAGCGGCACCTCCGGGACACGGGACGCGGTTTCCCTGCCCAACTCCCTTTGCCCTGCGAGGGACACGCCCGGAGCCCCCTCGGCTGCTGCAAGGGGCCGAAGGACTCACCCGTAGCCCAGCGCGTGCAACCGCTCGTCGTCGATTCCGAAGTGATGGGCGATCTCATGGACCACCGTGATCTCGGTCTCGGCGACGACGTCCTCCCGCGACTCGCACATCCGCAGCGTCGGCCCCCGGTAGATCGTGATCCGGTCCGGCAGCACGCCGGCGTACCACTCGCCGCGGTCGGTCAGCGGAGTCCCCTCGTAGAGCCCGAGCAGCTCGGGATCGTCGGCGGTGGGTTCGTCCTCGACGAACACCGCGACGTTGTCCATCAGCCGCGTCAGCTCCGGCGGGATCCTGTCCAGCGCCTCGGCCACCAGTTCCTCGAACTCCTCGCGCGTCATCTCCAGCACCCGGCCATTGTCACGCACACCCGTCCCCGGCCGCGGGCATAGCCCACCCCGAGCCTGGGCATACGGGACCAATGGTCCGCGCTCGTGAACGGCTTCGCGCCCTCCTCACCGGCATCACGCGCCGATACCACCGGCCCCGGTCAACGCTCCGGGCCCGGTCGCGCCGCCGGTCGAGCCACACCGAGACCCTCGCCCAGCCTCTCCCCGACACCCCCACCGACCTCTCGCACCCCACGCGCCCCACACGTCCCTACGCCCGCGCACTCGCCCTGCTCGTCGTCGTCCTGACGGGAGCCTGGCTCGGCCTGCTCGTCGTCGGGGCCGTCCGAACGCCCGTGGGGCCGATGGACACGACGATGACCCTGCGCCCGTCCCTCACCGGCGGCACGAAGATCAACGTCTCGCCGCTCGGCGCCCTGGAGCTGGAATCCCATGTGGCGCCCATCCGCCTCGACGTCGATGTCGACCGGCTCGACCCGGTCCGCTCCCAGGCACTCGTCGAGCACCCCGAGCGCCTCTCGGGGCTCCAGTCCGAGGTCAGCCAGGACGTCACGGCGGGCGCCCGCGAACTGGCGTGGCGCTCGTGCGTCGCCGTCGTCTCCGGCGCCACCGCCCTCGGCCTCGCGGTCTACCGCCGCCCGCGCCGGGCGCTCGCGGCGGGCGGCCTCGCACTCGTACTCCTCGCGGCCTCGGGCATCAGCGCGTACGCCACCTGGAACCCGAAGTCCGTGCTGGAGCCGAAGTTCTCGGGACTGCTGTCCTCGGCCCCCTCCGTCGTCGGCAACGCACGCTCGATCGTCACCGAATTCGACGTCTACCAGAAGGAGTTGGCACGCCTGGTCACCAACGTCACGAAGCTGTACGACGCGACGTCCACGCTTCCCGTCTACCAGCCGGACCCCGGCACGATGCGCGTCCTGCACGTCTCCGACATCCACCTCAACCCGGCCGCGTGGCACATCATCGGCTCGCTCGTGGAGCAGTACGAGATCGACGTCGTCATCGACTCCGGCGACACCATGGACCACGGCACCGCCGCCGAGAACACGTTCCTCGACCCGATCCCCGACCTCGGCGCGCCCTACGTCTGGGTCCGCGGCAACCACGACTCGCCCACCACCCAGCATTACCTGGAGCGCCTGAAGAACGTCCACGTCCTCGACGACGGCCGCGCGGTCACCGTCGCGGGCCTGCGGGTGGCCGGCACCGGCGACCCGCAGTTCACCCCGGACCGCTCGACCCAGCCCCAGGGCGACCCCGCCGAACGCATGGCCGGCATCCGACTCGCCTCCGCCCTCCGCGACCAGCACCGCGCGGGAACGCCCGTCGACATCGCCGTCGCCCACAACCCCGTTGCGGCCCGCGAGACCGACGGGGAGGTCCCGCTCGTACTGGCCGGCCACGTCCACCACCGCGAGACCGAGCTCCTCCCCCTCGGCACCCGCCTCAAGATCGAGGGCTCCACGGGCGGCGGCGGCCTGCGCGCGGTCCAGAACGACGAGCCGGAGAAGGTTCGCGCCTCCGTCCTCTACCTCGACCGGGGCACCCGCCGCCTCCAGGCCTGGGACGAGATCACCCTGGGCGGCCTGGGCCTCACGACGGCCGAGGTCAGTCGCCACCTGGCCACCCCCGAACCCGCGACAGGACCGCCGCCCGGGTCCCCCTCGGCAACGCCCCCCGAATGACCCACGCCGCTCCGTTCCGCGAGCGCCCCCGGAGCCGCCGCGCCGTTGCGGGGGCGCCGCCGGGCCGCCTGGCCGCCCTCCCCGGGGGGCGAACCCCGGCCCTCCGCACTGCGCCTCCGGGGGCCACGCCCGAACCCCCGGGAAAAGCGTTTTGGCGATAGCTCCCCGCATCCCATATGCTTCTCACGTCCCCGACGCGCTGCGAAGCGCCCAGGTGGGCCCTTAGCCCTCATCGTCTAGTGGCCCAGGACGCCGCCCTTTCAAGGCGGTAGCACGGGTTCGAATCCCGTTGGGGGCACGCATCACCGTGTGCGAGACTGTGTCTCGCACAATGCATCACCTCTGGTCCTGTGGAGCAGTTTGGAGTGCTCGCCACCCTGTCAAGGTGGAGGCCGCGGGTTCAAATCCCGTCAGGACCGCTGCAGCTCGCAAGAGCTGCGTGGCTGGGTAGCTCAGTTGGTACGAGCGTCCGCCTGAAAAGCGGAAGGTCGCCGGTTCGACCCCGGCCCCAGCCACAGTCGCCCTCATCAGGGCAAACACCCTCGTCGAAGATCTTCGGCGGGGGTGTTCTCGTGTCGGTTGTGCCGACCGGTTACGCCAACGGCTCACGAGAGCGTGCGCCGATCATGCCGGATGGCCCCGAGCCTCCGGCCAGCCGGTCGGCCGCCGCCAGACGTACGCCGGGCGGCGTCCACTCTGCCCGCACGTCGCGGGCCGCCTGCCCTCCGTGACGTCACGCGGCTTCCCGGTCAGATCACCGAGCGGATCGTGCCGCCGTCCACGCGGAGCGTGGCGCCGCTGCCGTAGTCGCCGTACGGACTCGCCGGATACGCGACGGCGCCCGCGATCTCCTCGGGACGGCCGAATCGGCCGAGCAGCACCCCGCACAGCACCGCCACCAGCGCGGCCACCACCGCGAAGGCGTCGCGGCCCCGGCGGCTGCCGGCGCTGGGCACGGGCGGGCGGTCTCCTGCCCGTCGGCTGCCGTAATCGGTCGATGTGCCGCAACCGTACGGGGCGCCGGGCCTCGTCCGGCCGGGCAATCTCACTCCGCCGGGCCTCGTCCGGCCGGGCAATCTCACTCCGCCGGGCCTCGTCCGGCCGGGCAATCTCACTCCGCCGGGCCTCGTCCGGCCGGGCGATCTCACTCCGCCGGGCCGTATCCGGCCGGGCGACCCCGCGCCGCCACCGCAAATGGGTTCGCCAGTCCGCTCGCGCGGGTGCGATCCTGGACTCCGTATGTCTACTCTCGCCGATCTCCAGACCCAGCTGGCCGAGATCCCGCTGCGCGACGCGCACCGGCTCGGCCGGCGGCTCGAAGGCACCCGCCGGATCCGTAAGCCCGAGGCGCGACAGGCCGTGCTGGACGAGATCGCGGCCGAGGCGGCCAAGGCAGCTGCCCGTACCGCCGAGCGTGCGGCGCGGATGCCGCGGGTCTCGTACCCCGAGCAGCTGCCGGTCAGTCAGAGGAAGGACGAGATCCTCGCGGCGATACGGGACCACCAGGTCGTGATCGTCGCGGGTGAGACCGGCTCCGGCAAAACCACGCAGATCCCGAAGATCTGTCTGGAGCTCGGCCGGGGCGTCCGCGGCATGATCGGGCACACCCAGCCCCGCCGGATCGCCGCCCGCACGGTCGCGGAGCGCGTCGCCGAGGAGCTGCGCACCCCGCTCGGCGAGGCCGTCGGCTGGAAGGTCCGCTTCACCGATCAGGTGGGCCAGGACACCTTCGTCAAGCTCATGACGGACGGCATCCTGCTCGCCGAGATCCAGACGGACCGCGAGCTGCGCGCGTACGACACGATCATCATCGACGAGGCGCACGAGCGGTCCCTCAACATCGACTTCCTGCTCGGCTATCTGGCCCAGCTGCTGCCCAAGCGCCCGGACCTCAAGGTCGTGATCACCTCCGCGACCATCGACCCCGAGCGCTTCTCCCGCCACTTCGGCGATGCGCCGATCGTCGAGGTCAGCGGGCGTACGTATCCCGTCGAGGTCCGCTACCGGCCGCTCCTGGAGGAGGACAGCGAGGAGTCCGACCGCGACCAGATCACCGCCATCTGCGACGCCGCCGACGAGCTCCAGGCCGAAGGCCCCGGCGACATCCTGGTCTTCCTCTCCGGCGAGCGCGAGATCCGCGACACCGCGGACGCGCTCCTCAAGAGAAACCTGCGCCACACCGAGGTCCTCCCCCTCTACGCCCGCCTCTCGCACGCCGAGCAGCACCGCGTCTTCCAGCCGCACACCGGCCGCCGCATCGTCCTCGCGACGAACGTGGCCGAGACGTCGCTGACTGTCCCCGGCATCAAGTACGTGATCGACCCGGGCACCGCCCGTATCTCCCGCTACAGCCATCGCACCAAGGTCCAGCGCCTCCCCATCGAGGCCGTCAGCCAGGCCAGCGCCAACCAGCGCAAGGGCCGCTGCGGGCGCACGTCCGACGGCATCTGCATCCGGCTGTACTCCGAGGAGGACTTCGAGGCCCGCCCCGAGTTCACGGACGCGGAGATCCTCCGGACGAACCTGGCGTCCGTCATCCTCCAGATGACCGCCGCCGGCCTCGGCGACATCGAGAAGTTCCCCTTCATCGACCCGCCGGACCACCGCAACATCCGCGACGGCGTGCAGCTCCTCCAGGAGCTGGGCGCACTGGACCCCACCCAGAAGGACCCGAAGAAGCGGCTGACGCCGATGGGCCGCAAGCTGGCCCAGCTGCCCGTCGACCCGCGCCTCGCCCGGATGGTCCTGGAGGCCGACAAGAACGGCTGTGTCCGCGAGGTCATGGTCATCGCGGCCGCGCTCTCCATCCAGGACCCGCGCGAGCGCCCCGCCGACAAGCAGGCGCAGGCCGATCAGATGCACGCCCGGTTCAAGGACGAGACGAGCGACTTCCTCGCCTTCCTCAATCTCTGGCGGTACGTACGCGAGCAGCAGAAGGAGCGCGGGTCCTCCAGCTTCCGCCGGATGTGCAAGCAGGAGTACCTGAACTTCCTGCGCATCCGCGAATGGCAGGACATCTACGCGCAGCTGCGCACGGTCGCCAAGCAGATGGGGATGCATCTCGAGGAGCCTTCGGCGGACACTGCCGCCCCGGAGCAGTCCGTCCACGTCTCGCTGCTCGCCGGGCTGCTCTCCCACATCGGGATGAAGGACGTGAAGGACGGCGCGAAGAACGAGTACCTGGGCGCCCGCAGCGCGAAGTTCGCCGTCTTCCCCGGCTCGTCCCTCTTCAAGAAGCCCCCGCGCTTCATCATGTCGGCCGAGCTCGTCGAGACGTCCCGCCTCTGGGCCAGGGTCAACGCGAAGATCGAGCCGGAGTGGATCGAGCCGCTCGCCGGTCACCTGCTCAAGCGCACCTACAGCGAGCCGCACTGGGAGAAGGACCAGGCGGCGGTGATGGCGTACGAGAAGGTCACGCTCTACGGCGTGCCGATCATCGCCCAGCGCAAGGTCAACTACGGGCGGATCGACCCGGAGACGAGCCGCGAGCTTTTCATCCGCAACGCGCTCGTCGAGGGCGACTGGCGCACCCACCACAAGTTCTTCGCCGAGAACCGCAGACTCCTCACCGAGGTCGAGGAGTTGGAGCACCGCGCCCGGCGCCGCGACATTCTCGTCGACGACGAGACCCTGTTCGACTTCTACGACCAGCGGGTGCCGGAGCACGTCGTCTCCGGCGCTCACTTCGACTCGTGGTGGAAGCACAAGCGCCGCGAGGAGCCCGAGCTCCTCGACTTCGAGCGCGAGATGCTCATCAACGAGAAGGCCGGGGCGGTCACCAAGGACGACTACCCGGACTCGTGGCGCCAGGGGCGGCTGAAGTTCCCGGTCACGTACCAGTTCGAGCCGGGCGCGGACGCGGACGGTGTCACCGTCCACATCCCGCTCCAGGTCCTCAACCAGGTCACGGACGAGGGCTTCGACTGGCAGATCCCGGGGCTGCGCGAAGAGGTCGTCACGGAGCTGATCCGCTCCCTCCCCAAGCCGATCCGCCGCCACTACGTGCCCGCGCCGAACTACGCGAAGGCGTTCCTGGAGCGGGCGGTGCCCCTGCAGGAGCCGCTCCCGGTCACGCTGGCGCGTGAGCTGCAGCGCATGGTCGGCGTGCCCGTCTCGGGCGACGACTTCGATCTCTCGAGGGTCCCGGACCACCTGAAGATCACGTTTCGGATCGTCGACGAGCGCCATCGCAAGCTCGCCGAGGACAAGGACCTGGAGACGCTGCGACTCCAGCTGCGGCCCAAGGCCCGTCAGGCCCTCTCCCAGGCCGCCGCGGCCACCGCCGAGCGTTCGGGCGGCACCGCCGTCGAGCGCACGGGCCTCACCGACTGGACGATCGGCACGCTGACGAAGGTCTTCGAGACCCGGCGCGCGGGCCAGCCCGTCAAGGCGTACCCGGCCCTCGTCGACCAGGAGGGAGTCGCGGCGGGCACCGTCGCCGTACGCCTCTTCGACACCGAGGCCGAGCAGGCCCAGGCGATGTGGCAGGGCACGCGGAAGCTGATCCTGCTGAACATCCCGGTCAACCCGGCGAAGTTCGCGTCCGAGCGGCTGACGAACCAGCAGAAGCTGGCCCTCTCCCGCAATCCGCACGGCTCCATCCAGGCGCTCTTCGACGACTGCGCGACCGCGGCGGCGGACAGGCTGATCGCCGACCACGGCGGCCCGGCCTGGGACGAGGAATCGTTCCGGAAGCTGTACGACAAGGTCCGCGCGGACCTCGTGGACGCGACCGTGCGGACCGTGGACCAGGTCGGGCAGATCCTGGCCGCCTGGCAGGCCTGTGAGCGCCGTCTCAAGGCCACGAACAGCCTGGCGCTCGTCAAGAACGTCCAGGACGTCCGGGAGCAGCTGACGGCCCTCGTGCCGGCCGGTTTCGTGACGAGGACGGGCCTGCGGCGACTGCCCGACCTGATGCGCTACCTGATCGCGGTCGACCGCCGGCTCCAGCAGATGCCGACGGCCGTCCAGCGCGACACGACGCGCATGGAGAAGGTCCACGAGATGCAGGACGAGTACGCCTGGCTCCTGGAGCAGCTGCCCAAGGGGCGGCCGGTGCCGCAGGAGGTCCTGGACATCCGCTGGATGATCGAGGAGCTGCGCGTGAGCTACTTCGCCCACGCCCTGGGCACGGCGTACCCCGTCTCGGACAAGCGCATCGTCAAGGCGATCGACGCGGCGGCACCGTGAACGGCCATGACGCGGCCGTTGTCTTGCTTGAGTTCGACCGGACCGTCTGACCTGCTGTACAGTCTCTCTCGCAGCCAAGGAAGTACGGGCTGCAAGATCTGGTCCTGTGGAGCAGTTTGGAGTGCTCGCCACCCTGTCAAGGTGGAGGCCGCGGGTTCAAATCCCGTCAGGACCGCAGCAACGAAAGGCCCTCGCATCGCTTGATGCGGGGGCCTTCGTCATGCGGGCCCGGCGCGCCCCTGCACCAGGCGGTGCGGGGCCTTGCCGTGCAGCCCTCGGGGCCGCGCCCGCGGGGGAACCGCCATCGCACACAGCACGTCCCGTCAAGACCGCGTCAATACGGAAGGCCCCGCACCGTTTGGTGCGGGGCCTTCTGGCGTATTGACGGGGCCACTTGCCGCCGGTACCCAGTCAAGACAGGGGTAGGGGCCCCCGACCGCGGAGGTGGCGCATGGCGGCATCCACAGCGAGGCACGAGACCCGGGCGCTGCTGCGCGCCCATCTGGCGGCCGTCTCGGGCTACCGGCACTTCACCGGGCACTGTCCGGTGTGCCATCGACTGCTGCGCCTCGCCATGGACGCCACGGATGCCACGGACGCCCCGCACGCCACGGAGGCGGTGGTACCCGCCGAGCCGGACGGGACGACCACCGAGGGCGACACCTCGGCCCGGCCTCCGGCCATGTGACGGGAGTCACCTCACGAGTTTTCTGAACGGGGGAACTTACCCACTCCCTACAAGGACCCAATTTAATATGTGCAATTGCACCGCTCTGAGAGAGCCTCGCCGCCACTCCGAGCGACCCTCTGGCCAGCACATCGTCGGCCCACGGCGCCGACCGCGCGGCGCACAAAAAAGATCGCGCTGGACCCGGCGGAGTCCAGCGCGATCGACGACGAAACCTGTTGGGGCAGGCGCCCGCCGTGTCGAGCTCTATTTCGGGCTGCGGGCTTGGGGGGCCCGGCTATGCCCTGCTATCGGGGTGTCAGGCCTCGCTGCGCTGCTGCGGAATACCCGCAAGCAGTGCGCGGACCTCTGCCTCGCGGTACCGGCGGTGTCCACCGAGCGTACGGATGGACGTGAGCTTGCCAGCCTTTGCCCAGCGAGTGACCGTCTTCGGGTCCACGCGGAACATCGTGGCAACCTCAGCCGGGGTCAGCAGCGGCTCGGCATCAGGGGTGCGAGCGGTCATGAGCGGCCTCCTCGGGAGAACCGAACCCTCTCGGTTCTTTCCTCTAAATTCTGCACCTTGACCCGCGTTGCCCGAAATGGCAGACGCGGGCCGAGTCGGTTATAGGACGAACGGCTTGTCCTCGGCACTACAACTACACCATCTGTCCAGCCACGTCGGCCAAACCGATGGAATTGCCCTCTCAGGTGTTCATCAGCGGCGGAAGCCGATGGACCATGCCATAACGGACAGTCACGTCACAGTGACGATCAGTCACAGAGCGATCAGGAGTCGTCAGACCCCCCATAGAGTGCAATGCTGAGCAATCCGCCATTTATGTAGACGGAAGGAACCCTCCCCGGACTCCTTGTCCTATTTTGGCACGAGGGTGGGCGATGGACGCAAGGAGCGACTTAGTGCTGTCCGTCACGCTTGAGCCAAAGGCCCGGATCGGGACCTACGTCCCGCCATCACCCGTTCAGCAGCTCGTCACCGGAACGTCAGTTCGCGAACTGCCGGTCCCGCACCGCCCGCCACCGCTCCGCGAGCCGCCCGTACGCCTCGCCCGCGCCGTCGCCGTCACCGGCCCTGAGCGCCGCGATCCCCTCCGCGAGGTCCGCCGCCGAGCGGTCGTCGGCGAGTTGCTCCGGGGTGAGGGCGTGGACGAGCCCGCCGTAGTCGAGCTCGACGAGCGAGCGCGGGTGGAATTCCTCCATCCACTTCCCCACATCCACCAGGCCCTCGGTCAGGGGTCCCTCGTCGATCGTCTCCCTCAGCGCTTTGAGCGCGCGTGCGAGCCTGCGCCTGGCCTGCACCATCGGCGTCCGGTAGCGCAGCAGCGGCGGCACACCGGGCACGTCCCCGGGCTCGTACTCGCGCTCCTCGTCCGCAAACAGCGCGAACCAGCGCACCGGCACCTGCCACACCGCCGTCCTGATCCACGGCCGGGCGTCGGGATTGCGCTCGCGCCACGCCTCGTAGTCCGCGACGGCCTGCCCGCGCACCACGGGCGGCAGCACCGCGTCCAGCACGGGCTCGGGCAACTGCCCGGCCAGCTCCTCCAGCGCCAGCCAGCCGCGCAGTCTGGTGCGCCAGGGGCAGACGCAGACCACCCCGTCCACCTCGGCGACGAAGGCCTCCGCGCTCTCGTGGACCGGCACCGGCACGGGGGGCGTCGGCAGCAAGTCCGCCAGGGAGCGCCGGAGTTCGTCCTGGGCCGTGGGTGTGCGGCCGCTGCGGGCGTAGCGCGCCCAGTGGCTCCGCTCCGGCTCGGGAAAGGCCGCCAGCGGCTCGTACACCCGCAGGTAGGAGGCGTACGGGACGAGCACAGAAGTGACGGCCGGCATGTCGCAAATCCTTCCACGCACGTACTCCGGGAGGGGGTGATCCTCGGCACTGGGTCGGATCTACGCACCCGTAGGACTTACTCTCTTGCCCACCGGGTCCCTCCCCACCCGCAGGAGGGTCCACAAACCGCCGCTTCGTACTTGGGAGTCACCACCGTGACCGATGTGACCGACGGCGTCCTGCACACCCTGTTCCACTCGGACCAGGGGGGCCACGAACAAGTCGTGCTGTGCCAGGACCGCGCCAGTGGCCTGAAGGCCGTCATCGCCATCCACTCCACCGCCCTGGGCCCCGCCCTCGGCGGAACGCGCTTCTACCCCTACGCCTCCGAGGAAGCGGCCGTCGCCGACGCGCTGAACCTCTCGCGCGGGATGTCGTACAAGAACGCCATGGCCGGTCTCGACCACGGCGGCGGCAAGGCCGTGATCATCGGGGACCCGGATCTGATCAAGACCGAGGAGCTGCTGCTGGCCTACGGCCGGTTCGTGGCGTCGCTCGGTGGCCGTTACGTCACGGCCTGCGACGTCGGCACGTACGTCGCCGACATGGACGTCGTCGCGCGCGAGAACCGCTGGACCACAGGACGCTCCCCGGAGAACGGCGGCGCGGGCGACTCGTCCGTCCTCACCGCGTACGGCGTCTTCCAGGGCATGCGCGCCTCCGCGCAGCACGAGTGGGGCGACCCGACGCTGCGGGGCCGCAAGGTCGGTGTCGCCGGCGTCGGCAAGGTCGGCCACTACCTGGTCGAGCATCTGCTGGAGGACGGCGCCGAGGTCGTCATCACGGACGTGCGGGAGGAATCGGTGCGCCGTATCACCGACAAGTTCCCGCAGGTCGCCGTGGCCGAGAACACCGACACGCTGATCCGCACCGAGGGCCTGGACATCTACGCCCCCTGTGCGCTCGGCGGCGCCCTGAACGACGCGACCGTCCCCGTGCTGACCGCGCGGATCGTGTGCGGAGCGGCCAACAACCAGCTCGCGCACCCGGGCATCGAGAAGGACCTCGCCGACCGCCACATCCTCTACGCGCCGGACTACGTCGTGAACGCGGGCGGCGTCATCCAGGTCGCCGACGAGCTCCACGGGTTCGACTTCGACCGGTGCAAGGCGAAGGCGTCGAAGATCTTCGACACCACGCTGGCCATATTCGCACGTGCGAAGGAAGACGGCATTCCGCCGGCTGCGGCGGCCGACCGGATCGCCGAGCAGCGGATGGCGGAGGCGCGCCGCCGCTGAGCCGGCGGCGGCCACGGACGCGACCGCGGACGCCGCCGGGAAAGCGGTCACGACACGGCCACGGAGCGGATGCCCGCCGACCGGGGAGACAAGACTCACGCCGGTCGGCGGGTCGACCGCCAAGAAGAGGTTAAAATCGCGGTTGACCAGCGAGGACAGGGCGCCTCGCGGGTTCTGCGAGGTGGCACGTCATGCGGGCGGCGTACCGTATGGCCGCGGAAGCAGGTACCGTTGAAGCCCTACGGACCGGTCTCTCCAAGGAGAGCCCGTTCCGAATCATGAACGCGTGTCAAGACTCTGGGGCCGTCGAGCCCCGTCACCGAGGGGGTCGAGCCATGGGGCGCGGCCGGGCCAAGGCCAAGCAGACGAAGGTCGCCCGCCAGCTGAAGTACAACAGCGGCGGGACTGACCTGTCGCGTCTGGCCAACGAGCTGGGCGCATCGACTTCGAGTCCGATTTCTAGCGAGCCGCCGAATGGTGAGCCGTTCGAGGACGACGAAGAAGACGACCCGTACGCCCGCTACGCGGAGCTGTACAACGACGACGAGGACGAAGAGGACGAAGAGTCCGGTCCCTCGTCGCAGCGTCGCGGCGCTTGACGCCTGCACACTCAAACCCGGCCCGGGGCCTCGCCCCGGACCGGGTTCTGTGCTGTTCAGCTCGCGTAGTCGCCGCTCAGTGCCGCGCCGGTGGTGTGTTCGCCGCGCTCGGTGATCTCGCCGGCGACCCAGGCGTCGACGCCGCGGTCGGCGAGCGTCGTCAGCGCCACGTCGACCGACTCCGCCGGGACGACGGCGATCATGCCGACGCCCATGTTGAGGGTCTTCTCCAGCTCCAGCCGCTCGATCTGGCCGGCCGAGCCGACGAGGTCGAAGACCGCGCCGGGGGCCCAGGTGGACCGGTCGAGGGCTGCGTGCAGGCCGTCGGGGACGACGCGGGCCAGATTCGCCGCGAGCCCGCCGCCGGTGACGTGGCTGAAGGCGTGCACCTCGGTGGTCCGGGTCAGCGCCAGGCAGTCCAGCGAGTAGATCTTGGTCGGCTCCAGCAGCTCCTCGCCGAGGGTGCGGCCGAACTCCGGGATCTCGCGGTCGAGCGTCCAGCCCATGCGGTCGAACACCACGTGGCGGACGAGCGAGTACCCGTTCGAGTGAAGGCCGGAGGACGCCATGGCGATGACCGCGTCCCCCGTACGGATACGATCCGCGCCCAGCAGCCGGTCGGCCTCCACGACGCCCGTACCGGCGCCGGCGACGTCGAAGTCGTCCGGACCCAGCAGGCCCGGGTGCTCGGCGGTCTCGCCGCCGATCAGGGCCGTTCCGGCCAGCACACAGCCCTCGGCGATGCCCTTCACGATGGCGGCGACACGCTCCGGGTGGACCTTGCCCACGCAGATGTAGTCGGTCATGAACAGGGGCTCGGCTCCGCAGACGACGATGTCGTCCATGACCATCGCCACGAGGTCGTGGCCGATCGTGTCGTAGACGCCCATCTGACGGGCCAGATCGACCTTGGTGCCGACGCCGTCGGTGGCGGAGGCGAGCAGCGGGCGCTCGTAGTGCTTGAGCGCGGAGGCGTCGAAGAGGCCGGCGAAGCCGCCGATGCCGCCGAGGACCTCGGGGCGCCGCGTCTTCTTCACCCACTCCTTCATGAGCTCGACGGCGCGGTCGCCCGCCTCGATGTCGACGCCCGCAGCCGCGTAGGAAGCACCAGCAGTCTCAGACATTGCCTGAAATCTTTCGATTGGTTGAACGGGGCCTGATTACGGACGACGGAGCGCGTCGGCGGCGTCGGCGCCGCCCGCAAGCTCGGTCTCCAGCAGCTGCTTGCCCAGCAGCTCGGGATCGGGCAGCTCCATCGGGTACTCGCCGTCGAAGCAGGCGCGGCACAGGTTCGGCTTGGCGATGGTGGTCGCCTCGATCATGCCGTCGAGGGAGATGTACGCGAGGGAGTCGGCCCCGAGCGAGGTGCCGATCTCCTCGATGGACATGCCGTTCGCGATGAGCTCGGCACGGGTGGCGAAATCTATGCCGAAGAAGCACGGCCACTTGACGGGCGGCGACGAGATCCGGATGTGGACCTCGGCGGCGCCGGCCTCACGGAGCATCCTGACCAGGGCGCGCTGGGTGTTGCCGCGGACGATCGAGTCGTCGACGACCACCAGGCGCTTGCCCTTGATGACTTCCTTGAGGGGGTTCAGCTTGAGGCGGATGCCGAGCTGGCGGATGGTCTGCGAGGGCTGGATGAAGGTCCGGCCGACGTACGCGTTCTTGACCAGTCCCGCGCCGTAGGGGATGCCGGAAGCCTCCGCGTAGCCGATGGCGGCGGGGGTGCCGGATTCGGGCGTCGCTATGACGAGGTCGGCCTCGGCGGGCGCCTCCTTCGCGAGGCGGCGGCCCATCTCCACACGGGAGAGATAGACGTTGCGCCCGGCGATGTCGGTGTCGGGGCGGGCGAGGTACACGTACTCGAAAACACAGCCCTTGGGCTTCGCTTCTGCGAAGCGAGAGGTGCGCAGGCCGTTCTCGTCGATCGCGATGAGCTCGCCCGCCTCGATCTCGCGGACGAAGCTCGCACCGCAGATGTCGAGGGCGGCGGTCTCGGACGCGACGACCCAGCCGCGCTCCAGCCGGCCGAGGACCAGAGGGCGGATGCCCTGCGGGTCGCGGGCGGCATAGAGCGTGTGCTCGTCCATGAAGACGAGGGAGAAGGCGCCCTTGACCTCGGGCAGGACCTTGGCGGCCGCTTCCTCGATGGTCAGCGGCTTGCCGTCCGCGTCGGTCTGCCCGGCGAGCAGCGCGGTGACGAGGTCGGTGTCGTTGGTGGCGGCGACCTGGGTGGCGCGGCCGTCCTTGCGGGGCAGATCGGCGACCATCTCGGCGAGCTGCGCCGTGTTCACCAGATTGCCGTTGTGGCCGAGCGCGATCGAACCGTGGGCGGTGGCCCGGAAGGTCGGCTGCGCGTTCTCCCACACGGACGCACCAGTGGTCGAGTAGCGGGCGTGACCGACCGCGATATGCCCCTGGAGGGAGCCGAGGGAAGTCTCGTCGAAGACCTGGGACACAAGGCCCATGTCCTTGAAGACGAGGATCTGGGAGCCGTTGCTGACCGCGATACCCGCGGATTCCTGGCCCCGGTGTTGGAGGGCGTAGAGCCCGAAGTACGTGAGCTTGGCGACCTCTTCGCCCGGAGCCCAGACACCGAAGACGCCGCAAGCGTCCTGGGGGCCCTTCTCGCCGGGGAGCAGGTCGTGGTTGAGTCGTCCGTCACCACGTGGCACGGCACCGAGTGTAGGCGAGATCGACCACTGGTCCGAATTGGGGACGGGGCGGGAGCGGGCCCGAAGGGCTCGGAGGTTCCCACAAAAGCCGCGTAACGAAGCCTTTGGGGGCTTGTACGGGCCGTTGGGGGACGTCCGGAGGCGTGCCGCACATCACTCTCCGCACTGTCCCGGCAGGCCGCTGCCGAGCCCTTGTGCGCCCCGCGAGGCTCCGGCCCACCGCAGACCATCGGTGACCGCACGGTCACGCTCATGGAGCGCCGACATGCCGACCGCACAGGGCCCGTCCGCGAGCTCAGCCGGCCGTCGCCGCCAGCCCCTCGCCGCCCTGCGCGGTGAGGGTCAGGCCGCGGTGCTGCAGCTCGTACGTCACCCTGCCCCGCAGGACCTTGGCCACGGCCCGCTCCAGGGTCGTCTCGGGGCCCGGGCACATCCTGCGTGTGGTGGCCAGCCGGCCGAAGGTGATCTCGGATCCGGAGATCTTCGCGGCGCCGCTGAAGGTGTTGCAGCCGAGGCTGCCGCGTACGGAACCGTCCTTGCCGAAGACGAAGTGCGCCTTCTTCTCCGTGCCGGCCGGCAGGGAGGCAGCCGTGTCGCCCGTCAGCAGGGACGTGACCGTCCACTCGGTGCCGACGAGCGGGGCGGCGGTCTGCCTGGTCAGGGCGATGGAGTCGCCGCTCGCCGTCGTCAGGGTGAGGTTCTGGTTCCTGTCCGACAGCTTCGCCGTGAGCGTGCCGGAGAACGCCTTGGTCATCGCCTGCTCGAAGGCCGCCAGGTCGTCCGGGCAGCCGATGAGGGTCGTCTCGACCGGTCCTACCGTGATCGTGTCGCCCTCGACGGTGACGTCGGCGCCGAAGTGGTTGCAGCCGGAGTTGCCGGTGGCCCGGCCCTTGGTGCCGATCTCGACGTGGGCGCCTTCGGGGGCCGCGGTCTTCTTCCCGCCGACGGTGACGCTCTGGACGGTCCAGTGGATGCCGGTGACGGGCACCTCGGGCCGTACGGAACCGCCCGCGCTGCCCGAGCCCGAGTCCGAGCCGGCCTCCGTGCCACAGGCGGTGAGCGTGAGGACGGCGGTCACGGCGGCCGCGACGGGAACGATCAGCTTGGTTCGCATGCCGATGTGACGGTGCGGCCGCGACAGCGGTTCCCTCGTCGGCCCGGCCGGAACGGCGGCTCAGCCCAGCAGGGGCAGCAACCCGGACAGGTCGGCCCGCTCCCCGCTCGCGCTCACCTTCGCCGCGCCGACCGCCTCACGCCACTCCGTACGCCCCGTCGCCAGCCGGATCCAGGTCAACGGGTCGGTCTCGACGACGTTCGGCGGGGTGCCACGCGTGTGCCGTGGCCCCTCGACGCACTGCACCACGGCGTACGGCGGGATCCGCACCTCCACCGAGCCACCGGGCGCCTTCACGGCGAGCGCGTCCGCGAGCAGCCGTACGCAAGCGGCGAGCGCCTGCCGGTCGTACGGGACGTCGAGGCCGGTCGCGGCGTTGAGGTCGTCGGTGTGGACGACGAGTTCGACGGTCCGGGTGACCAGGTGGTCGCCGAGCCGCATCGCTCCCGTCCGGGCCTGGATCAACCGGTCGTCGGAGGTCGCC
This sequence comes from Streptomyces sp. NPDC001970, assembly GCF_053594115.1. Classification (NCBI taxonomy): domain Bacteria; kingdom Bacillati; phylum Actinomycetota; class Actinomycetes; order Kitasatosporales; family Streptomycetaceae; genus Streptomyces; species Streptomyces sp. NPDC001970. The sequence goes on from NZ_JBSFDW010000022.1 coordinate 60,987, forward strand.
GCCAGTGTGTCGGCGAGCTCCGCGGCGGTGCGCTCGTACAGCGCGTGGAGCGCGTCGAGGTCCTGGGCCGCCTCGGTGATGGCGCGCGTGTCCTCGTCGATCACCCCGGCCCGCTCGGCCGTCGTGAACGGCCAGTCCAGCAGCGCGACGTCCCGCTTCGGCGGCTCCGGCTGTCCGGCGTTCCGGGCGACGGACCCGACCGCGAGCGCGAAGTGGGCGGCCAGCTCGCGGACGGTCCAGTCGCCGAGCCGCGTGGGCAGGTCGAGCTGCTCGGGCGTCAACGCCCACACCGCCTCCCGCACATGCCCGAACTGCGCGAGCACGGCGGCACGGATCTTGGCGGAGTCATAGCTGCGGGTGCGCTTCCTGGCCGGGGGCATGGAGCGAGGCTAGCCTCCCCCGGAGCTTCGCCCGGGAGGTGCCCTCATCCCACCGCCGCGACCCGCAGCCGGTCCTCTGCCGCGGCGAGTGCGGGCTGCCCGGGCACGGTGTGTACGACGCCACGACGGACCCGGCCGGCGTACGCGCCCTGTTCGCCGCCCCTGGGCCACGGGGTACGGCATCGCCTGCGGACGGCTCCGCCTGGCAGGTGGTACGGACCCGGCGGAGGATGGGAGAGGGCGGATCCATCACGGACGTACTCGTACGAAAGGCGTGAAACGATCATGGCTGAGCACCCGGACAGCGCCCTCGTACGCCGCGGCTACGAAGCATTCCGCAAAGGCGACTGGGACACCCTCGCGTCCATGACGACAGCGGACGTCGTCCACCACGTTCCCGGGAACAACCCGGTCTCCGGGCACCACAAGGGCCGCGACGCGGTGCTGGAGCTCTACGGGAAGCTCGCCGAGCTGACGCATGGCACCTACCGGACCGACCTGAGGACGGTGTCCGCCGACGGCCGCGGACACGTCATGGCCTTCCACCGGACCTTCGCCGAGTGCGGCGACCGCGGGATCGAGATGAACAACGGGCTGTTCTTCACCATCGTCGGCGGCAAGATCAGCGACATCGACGAATGTGTCGAGGACATCGACGAGTCGGACGCGTTCTGGCACGCCGCCGCAGCCTGAGCCGGGAGCCCGCGCTCCGACGGCACGCGGCCCCGCTCCCTGGTGGGAGCGGGGCCGCGAACGCGTCCGAGCAGGGCGCCTGGCGTCAGGCCTCAGGCCTCAGGCGAGCAGAGCCGGAATGGTCTCCTCGTGCGCGGTGCGCAGCTCGCTCAGCGGAATGCCGAACTCGCCCTGCACCTCCACCGCGTCCCCGTCGACCACACCGATCCGCGTCGCCGGCAGACCCCGCGCGCCGCACATGTCGGTGAAGCGGAGCTCCTCGCTGCGCGGGACGGCGACGACCGCGCGGCCCGCCGACTCGCTGAAGAGGAACGTGAACGCGTCGAGGCCGTCGGGGACGACCAGGCGCGCGCCCTTGCCGCCGCGCAGGCACGACTCGGTGACCGCCTGGATCAGGCCGCCGTCCGACACGTCGTGCGCCGCGTCGACCATGCCGTCGCGGGAGGCGGAGATCAGGATCTCGCCGAGCAGCTTCTCCCGGTCCAGGTCGACCTTCGGCGGCAGGCCGCCGAGGTGGTCGTGGACGACCTGCGACCAGGCCGAGCCGCCGAACTCCTCGCGCGTCTCGCCCAGCAGGTAGAGCAGCTGGCCCTCCTCGGCGAAGGCGATCGGCGTACGGCGCGTGACGTCGTCGATCACACCGAGGACGGCCACGACCGGCGTCGGGTGGATCGCCGTCTCGCCCGTCTGGTTGTAGAGCGAGACGTTGCCGCCGGTCACCGGCGTGCCGAGCTGCAGGCAGCCGTCCGCCAGGCCGCGCGTGGCCTCGGCGAACTGCCACATGACGGCCGGGTCCTCGGGCGAGCCGAAGTTCAGGCAGTCCGAGATCGCGAGCGGCTTGGCACCCGACGCGGCGACATTGCGGTACGCCTCGGCCAGGGCGAGCTGCGCGCCCGTGTACGGGTCGAGCTTCGCGAACCGGCCGTTGCCGTCCGTGGCGACCGCGACACCGAGGTTGGTGTCCGGGTCGATCCGGATCATGCCGGAGTCCTCGGGCTGGGCGAGCACGGTGTTGCCCTGCACGAAGCGGTCGTACTGGCCGGTGATCCACGCCTTCGACGCCTGGTTCGGCGACGCGACGACCTTGAGCACCTGCGCGCGCAGCTCCTCGGCGGTCGCCGGACGGGGCAGCGCACCCGCGTCGTCGGCCTGCAGCGCGTCCTGCCACTCGGGGCGGGCGTAGGGGCGCTCGTACACCGGGCCCTCGTGCGCCACGGTCCGCGGCGGCACGTCGACGATCTGCTCGCCGTGCCAGAAGATCTCCAGGCGCTCGCCGTCCGTCACCTCGCCGATGACGGTGGCGATGACGTCCCACTTCTCGCAGATCTCCAGGAAGCGGTCGACGTGCTGGGGCTCGACGATCGCGCACATGCGCTCCTGCGACTCGCTCATGAGGATCTCCTCGGGCGAGAGCGTCGCGTCACGCAGCGGCACGGTGTCGAGCTCGACCCGCATACCGCCGGAGCCGGCGGAGGCGAGCTCGCTGGTGGCGCAGGACAGACCGGCGCCGCCGAGGTCCTGGATGCCCGCGACCAGCTGCTCCTTGAAGATCTCGAGCGTGCACTCGATGAGGAGCTTCTCCTGGAACGGGTCGCCGACCTGGACGGCCGGGCGCTTGGCCGGGCCGGTCGAATCGAAGGTCTCGCTCGCCAGGACCGACACGCCGCCGATGCCGTCGCCGCCGGTACGGGCGCCGTACAGGATCACCTTGTTGCCGGCGCCGGACGCCTTCGCGAGGTGGATGTCCTCGTGCTTCATGACGCCCACGCACAGGGCGTTGACCAGCGGGTTGCCCTGGTAGCAGGAGTCGAAGACGACCTCGCCGCCGATGTTCGGCAGGCCCAGGCAGTTGCCGTAGCCACCGATGCCCGCGACGACGCCCGGCAGGACGCGCTTGGTGTCGGGGTGGTCGGCCGCGCCGAAGCGCAGCGGGTCCATGACGGCGACCGGGCGGGCACCCATGGCGAGGATGTCGCGGACGATGCCGCCGACGCCGGTGGCCGCGCCCTGGTAGGGCTCGATGTAGCTGGGGTGGTTGTGCGACTCGACCTTGAAGGTGACCGCGTACCCCTGGCCGACGTCCACGACGCCGGCGTTCTCGCCGATGCCGACGAGGAGGGCGTCGTTCTCGGGGGCCTTCTCGCCGAACTGGCGCAGGTGGACCTTGCTGCTCTTGTACGAGCAGTGCTCGGACCACATGACGGAGTACATGGCGAGCTCGGCGCCGGTGGGCCGGCGGCCGAGGATCTCGCGGATGCGCGCGTACTCGTCCTCCTTGAGGCCGAGCTCCTTCCAGGGCTGCTCGACCTCGGGCGTCTCGGTGGCGTGCTTGACGGTGTCGAGAGTCATCAGACGTTGACCAGCTTCTTCAGGATCGAGGTGAAGAATCCGAGGCCGTCGGTGCGGCCGGTCCCGATCAGCGGCTCCACGGCGTGCTCGGGGTGCGGCATCAGGCCGACGACGTTGCCGGCGGCGTTGGTGATGCCGGCGATGTCGCGCAGCGAGCCGTTGGGGTTCACGTCGACGTAGCGGAACGCGACACGGCCCTCGGCCTCCAGCTCGTCGAGGACGCGCTCGTCCGCGACGTACCGGCCGTCGATGTTCTTGAGCGGGACGGAGATCTCCTGGCCCGCTTCGTAGTCGGCCGTCCAGGCGGTGTCCGCGTTCTCGACGCGGAGCTTCTGGTCACGGCAGATGAAGTGCAGGTGGTTGTTGCGCAGCATCGCACCGGGGAGCAGGTGCGTCTCGGTGAGCACCTGGAAGCCGTTGCAGATGCCGAGAACCGGCATTCCGGCCTTCGCCTGGTCGATGATCGTCTCCATCACCGGCGAGAAGCGGGAGATCGCTCCGGCCCGCAGATAGTCGCCGTAGGAGAAGCCACCGGGCAGGACGACCGCGTCGACCTGCTTGAGGTCCTTGTCGCGGTGCCACAGCGACACCGGCTCGGCGCCCGCGATACGGACGGCACGCAGTGTGTCCCGGTCGTCGAGCGTTCCGGGGAAGGTGACGACTCCGATGCGAGCTGTCACGACTCCACCTTTACGACGAAGTCCTCGATGACGGTGTTGGCGAGGAACGTTTCGGCCATCTCGTGGATGCGGGCGAGGGCGGCGTCGTCGACGGGCCCTTCCACCTCGAGTTCGAAGCGCTTTCCCTGACGTACGTCGGCGATCCCGTCGAAGCCCAGGCGGGGCAGTGCGCGCTGCACCGCCTGCCCCTGCGGGTCGAGGATCTCCGGCTTGAGCATGACGTCGACTACGACGCGTGCCACTGGCACTCCCGGTGGTGTGGTGCTGAAGGCGGTTCCCTCAGCGTACCCGCCCGAAAAATCTACGCGCATAGATATCCGGAGAGCCCCGGTGAAACCCCATGTGAAAATCCAGAGAAAAACCTTCCCGCCCCATTGCGGAAGACACGCTGATGCAATTGGCTGGGCTTCACAATGCGATGCCGACCGCTGTACAAAGGAATACAGCGGAAAGCAGCATTGCCCACGCATCAGCCGGAATACCGGTACCGCCGCATGTCAACACCGACCGGATGGCAATCCGGTCGCGATCCGGTCGCATCCGACCGGTCCCGACACGGCGAAACCGCAGGAAAGGACCGATATCCGTGGCTCAGCGCGTAGTGGTCACGCTCTTCGACGACATCGACGGCGGAGAAGCGGCGGAAACGGTCACGTTCGGCCTGGACGGGAAGTCGTACGAGATCGACCTGAATCCCGCCAATGCAGAGAAACTGCGCAACGCACTCGCCCCATACGTGGCGGCAGGACGCAAGGCGTCCAGGCACGCGGGCAAGGCCCGCGCGGAGTACCGGCACACCGCACTCGAACCCGCCCCGGCCGCCGTCCGCGCCTGGGCCCAGTCCAACAAGATGGACGTGCCGGCCCGCGGCCGGATCCCCAAGCGGGTCTACGAGGCCTTCCGCGAAGCGAGCTGAACCCACCCCGGAACACCGGCAGAAGACCCCCCGGAACCTCGTCGCCGACGAACCGAGTTGCACTCCACCCCCGCAGGTGGGCTAGAGTCTGGATCACGCCGAGGGGCGAGGCCGGAAGGCCGGACCTCGCGGAGCGTGCGGGTGTAGTTCAGTAGCAGAACAGCCCTCTTCCAGAGGGAAGGCGCAGTGTGCAATTCCTGTCACCCGCTCCGCACCACTCATCGACCACTCCGGTGGATCAGGTACAGTGGTGAACGCACCGCCCAGTGAGAGCTGAGCGGCAGCAATGCGGACGTGGCTCAGTTGGTAGAGCATCACCTTGCCAAGGTGAGGGTCGCGAGTTCGAATCTCGTCGTCCGCTCAGAGAGCGAAGGCCCTGGTCATCACGACCAGGGCCTTCGTCGTTCCCCTCCCGCCATCGGCACTGACATTTGTCATCTGCGGTGATGACAGCGCGCACTGCCCGACGCCCCGATCCGGCGGAAGCCTTGCAGCATGAAGACCGATGGCTCCATGAGACACGTGATCGAAGCCGGTGAACTGGGCCGCAGTTGCGCGGGCGACTTCGAGGCCGTGAGCGGAATCACCTTCTCCCTGGCGCGCGGTGAGCTCTTCGCGCTGCCCGGCACGAACGGCGCGGGCAAGACCTCCACGGTCGAACTGCTGGAGGGCATGGCCGCCCCGAGCGGCGGCACCGTACGGGTGCTCGGCCACGACCCGACCGCGAACGGGCCGCCGTACGCCCCCGGATCGGGGTCATGCTCCAGGAAGGCGGCTTTCCCTCCGAACTGACGGTCACCGAGACCGTGCGGATGTGGGCCGGCTGCACGAGCGGCGCCCGCCCGGTGGCGGAGGCACTGGACATGGTCGGCCTCGGCGGCCAATCCGGTGTGCGCGTCAAGCAGCTCTCCGGCGGGGAGCGGCGGCGGCTCGATCTGGCGCCGGCCCTGCTCGGCAGCCCCGAGGTCCTCCTTCTCGACGAGCCGACGACGGGGCTCGACGCGGAAGGGCGCCGGGACACCTGGAGTTGGTGCGCCGCCTGCGGGACGGCGGGACGACCGTGCTGCTGACCACGCACTACCTGGAGGAGGCGGAGGCGCCCCCCGATCGCCTGGCGATCATGCACCAGGGGCGGATCGTGGTGTCCGCAACCCCGGCGGAGGTGACCGCCTCGCGCCCCTCCCGTCTCCGCTTCCGTCTCCCATGAGGGCGTCCCTGCGGCGCGGCTGCCGCTCACCCTGCGGCCATCTGCGGACGGACGGCGCATCGAGATCCGCACCCGAGAACTGACGACGAGCACCTCATCCGGGTGGCGCTCGCCGCGCTGCTCGGGCTCGGGGAGGATCTCGTCGTCGCCGAGGCGGCCTCCGGACCCGAGGCGCTCGCCATGGCGCGGGCCCACCGGCCCGATGTGGCGGTGCTGGACCTCCGGATGCCGGGCGCCGACGGTGTGAACGTGGCCACATCGCTGCGGGCCGAGCTGCCGGAGTGCCGGACCATGATCGTGACCGGCCACGGTCGCCCTGGGCATCTGAAGCGGGCCCTCGCGGCGGGGGTGCGCGGCTTCGTGCCGAAGCCCCTCAGCGCCCAGCAGCTCGCCGAGAACATCCGCACCGTCCACCGGGGAAACCGTTACGTGGACCCCGAATTGGCCCGCGCCGCGATCTCCGCCGGCGACTCGCCGCTCACCGCGCGCGAGGCCGAGGTGCTGGAACCGGCCGGGGACGGGGCGCCCATCGCGGAGATCGCGGAGCGGGCCTCACTGTCCCAGGAAACGGTCCGCAACTACCTGTCGTCGGCGGCCGCGAAGCCCGGCGCCGAGAACCGGCACACGGCGGTGCGCCTCGCACGCGAGCGAGGTTGGGTATAGTGGTTCCCGCGCTACGGCGCATGCGGACGTGGCTCAGTTGGTAGAGCATCACCTTGCCAAGGTGAGGGTCGCGAGTTCGAATCTCGTCGTCCGCTCTGTACGAACGAAGCCCCCGGCCGACCGGCCGGGGGCTTCGTCGTGCTCAGGACCAGCTCGTACCGGTCAGCCGCTCGTACGCCTCCACGTACTTGGCGCGGGTCGCGTCCACGACGTCCTGCGGCAGCGCGGGCGGCGGCTGTTCGCTCCTGCGGTCCCAGCCGGAGGCCGGGGAGGTCAGCCAGTCGCGCACGTACTGCTTGTCGTACGAGGGCTGGGCGCGGCCGGGCTGCCACTGGTCGGCGGGCCAGAAGCGCGAGGAGTCCGGGGTCAGCACCTCGTCAGCGATGATCAGCTGCTCGCCTTCGAAGCCGAACTCGAACTTGGTGTCCGCGAGGATGATCCCCCGCTCACGGGCGATGTGGCGGGCGCGGCCGTAGACGGCGAGGGTCTTCTGGCGCAGCAGGGCGGCGGTCTCGGCGCCGACCTGGTGGACGACTTCCTCGTACGGCACGTTCTCGTCATGGTCGCCGACGGCCGCCTTCGTGGCGGGGGTGAAGATCGGGGCCGGGAGCTCGGAGCCGTCCACGAGGCCTTCGGGGAGGGCGAGGCCGCAGACCGTGCGGGACTGCTCGTACTCGGCGAGGCCGGAGCCGGTGAGATAGCCACGGGCGACGCACTCGACCGGCAACATCTCCAGGGCCTTGCAGACGAGCGTGCGGCCCGCCCAGTCGGTGGGGGCCCCGGCCGGGAGGTCGGTGGAGATCACATGGTTGGGGACGAGGTCCGCGAGGCGATCGAACCACCAGAGGGACAGCTGTGTGAGGACCCGCCCCTTGTCGGGGATCTCGGTGGGCAGCACCCAGTCGTACGCGGACATCCGGTCGCTCGCGACCATCACGAGCTCACCGGCCTCGGTCTCGTACAGGTCGCGCACCTTGCCCGTGTGGAGGTGGGTCAGACCCGGAACCTGAAGCGGCTCGGGCTTTTCTACGAATCCGGACACGGTTCCTCCGCGTAGATTGATCCAGGAGCGCTTCGATTCTCCCGTATGCGACGCGGACCGGCCCCCGTGGGGGTCCTGTGGTCAGTCGCGCTTGCAGATGCGGTCGAGGAGATTGGCCGTCGCGCGCTGGATACGGGTGTCCACATGGCCGGGGCGGTCGAGGGCCGGGGACCAGGCGAACGTGCCGGACGCGAAGACGAGAGCACCTGAGGGGGCGCGGTAGAGGGACGTCTCCTGGTGGCGGAGGACGCCGTCGCCGTCCTGGTAGGGCGAGTGCGCGAGGAGGATGCGGCCCTGGTGATCGGGGAGCGGGGTGCGGGGGAAGTAGCGGTCGGCCTCGCCGGCGACCAGGCCCGGGATCTCGTCACCGTCGCCCGCGCCGGTCGCCTCCCAGAGCCAGTGCTCCGCGTTGCGGACCACCAGAGGGTGGGGCTCGGGGACCCGGCCCACGTACTGGATGCCGAGCAGCTGCTGCTCCGCGCGGTCGACCTCGCGCCAGAGGGCGGGGCGGCCGGGGCCTCGGCGCTTGCGGCAGGTGAGGAGTCGGTCGCCGACGCCGGAGGGGGACGGGCCGAGCTCGACCTGCCAGTACATGGTGTTGGCGGAGAGGAAGACGAGGGATGTGCCGTGCTCGCGGGCGAGCTCGGCGGTGCGGCGCATGGGCGCCGACCAGTACTCGTCGTGGCCGGGAAATACCAGGCCCCGGTAGCGGGTGGGGTCGACCCGGCCGGCGTGCAGATCGCGGGTGTCGGCGTAGGCGAGGTCGTAGCCGTACCGCTCGGCCCAGCGGATGAAGTCGTACGCGTGCCCCACGTGCAGGGGGAGGCCCGCGCCCGCGTACGGGCGGTCGAAGGAGACCGTGATCGCGGCGTCCTCCTCGCCGAGGAGCCGGCCGTGCTCGTCCCAGGCGTGGTACAGGCTGGCGCCGGTGCGGCCGTCCTCCGGATAGAGGTTGTACGCCTGCCAGGTGACGTCGGGGAGCAGCAGGAGCAGATCGGCCGGATGGCTGTCGCGGACGGTGAAGGGGATGTGCGAGCGGTATCCGTCGGCGGTGGTCAGGACCGCGACGTAGGCCCCGATCGACCAGAAGGAGGGGATCTGCAGCCGCCAGGAGAGCCACCAGTGGTGACAGGAGACCGTGCGGTCGGCGGTGAGCGGGGGTGGCTGGACGATGCCGGAGAGGCGAGGGCTCGTGGTGATCTTGGCAGCGCCGTCGCCGCTGTAGTGACCGATCCGGTAGACGTCGACGGAGAACTGCTGCGGCGGGTCGACCGTCACATGGAAGTCGATGGCCTCGCCCGGGGCGACGGCGCCGGTGGAGGCGAAGCCCTTGATCTGGCGGCGTACGTCGTCGGCGGTGCGGGGGCCGCGGGCGCTCCGGCCGCGATCGGGGTCCGCGTACCACGGAACGACCTGGCCGGTGTCGTCGAAGTAGTGCTCGCTGCCGCGCAGCCAGGGCAGAGGGCCCTGGCCGAAGGGGTCGGTGACGGCGTGGGCGAGGGCGCCCGATTCCCACCGCCGGATCTGCTCCGCCCCCATGGCGCCCCTCCTTCGACTCCCCCGCGACCGCTGGTGATGAAAGCCGTTGATGACCACGACGGGCTGCTGACACCCGTGCCGACAGCGGTCGATGGAAGCGCCTGCTGTCAGTGCCAGTCCCAGCACATCACATAACGCACGCACTCCGTCACCGTTCGTCGTGAATTGACGTGAACGGAATGCGCTATTCCGCTCAGGTCCGGTCTCAGACCAGGCGGACGGGCTTCTCGGAGCGGATTCCGACGGAGGTGAACCAGTCGCGCAGGGGCCCCGGATCGCCGTCCTCGACCAGGCTCAGCACCCGGCCGCCCAGGTCCGCGCTGCGCTCGCCGCGTATGAGGAGGGCCGGTCCGTCGAGCCAGTCGAGCCCGGGCACGGCACCCGCGGTGTCGACGGCCGCGCAGCAGACCATGGCGGTGACGTGGTCGGCGAGCAGCTCGCGGTCGGAGCGGGGCGGCAGGAGCGGGAAGAGGGGCAGCGGGTCCGTGCCCCACATGGCCGCGGCGCCGCTCACCGGGTCGGCGACGGGGGCGCCGCATGCCGTGGCGCCCGCGGACCGTTCACGCGCGGCCTCTTCGCGTGCCACCTCGGCGCTGATCCTGACGGCGAGCGCGGCGCCGGGGACGGCGGACGCGGGGAGACGGCCGGCGTCTTCGCCGGGTTCCTCGACGGCGGCGGTGGCGGCGGCTGCGGCGTCGGCGGCCTCGGGCGACTCTGTCGCGGGGCGGCCGGACCCGGGGTCGGCCGGCGCATGCCCGGCACCTGCGGCTCCGGGAGCGGCCGCGGGTACGGCGGCGCCCGCATCACCCTTACAGCCGGGACCGGCGCCGGAGAGGTAGTCCACGACCCGGGCGAGGGTCGGCCCTGCGGGCGCCGCGGCGGGGCGGACCCCCATCGCGTCCAGGACGCGGTGCAGCCGGGCCGCCTCCGTACGCCACTTGCGGTCGACGACCTCATCCGGATACGCCTGCCAGTCCACCGGCGACCAGTCGGCGCCACCCTCGGCCGGGCCGCCGTGGAAGAGGCGGGCGGCCAGCAACGATGCGGCCTCGTCGACCGCGCCGGGCTCCTCCAGGAGATCGCAGGCGGGGCGCTCGCCCAGCCGGGAAGCGAAGCCCTCCGCCAGCCGGTCGCGACGGGACAGCTCGGTCAGCGCGGAGACCACGCCGGCGTCGAGGCGGGAGGGCCAGCGCCCCATCCGCCAGGCGGGCAGCGCGACCCGGGTCAGCAGCCGGTCCCAGCCGGCATAGGCGAGCCCGACCTGCTCCTGGGCGACGATCCGCAGACCGTAGTCCACAGTCTGTGCGCGCTCGGACGCGGCGGCGGCGACGCCCCGCTCCATCTGGGCGGCATGGCCACGGCAGCTGCGCAGCAGGACCTTGGCGACCCCGCCTGCCAGGCCCAGCGCCGGGCCGCGTATCGGACCGAGCCCGGGGCGGGCGGCGGCGCCCACCGCTGCGTCCAATCCGCGCACGAAACGGCGGGCGGCGGCTATGTCCGGGTGTGCGGACGGGCCCGTACCGGCGACGACCGGGGCGAGCACGGCCCGCAGCTCGGCCACCCGCATCCACCACAGGAAGGGCGAGCCGATGACCAGCACAGGTGCGTCGGCAGAACGGCGGACGCCGCCCGGTATCGCGCCGGGCGGTCGGCTGCCGGGGCGCCCGGCGGCCTGTTTCGCCTGGGTCGCCGGATGCGTACGGTCCTCGAGCCAGCTGTCGCAGTCCGGCGTGAGGGCTATCGCGGACGGCACGGGGACGTCCAGTCGGCCGGCGAGGTCCTCCACCAGCCGGTACAGATCCGGGGCCGCCTTCTCGGCCAGCTCCACCGTCGGGCTGACGGCCGGCCTGGCCCGGGCGATCACCGCGGCGACGGCCGCCGCGACGAGCAGCACCACGACCGCGGTGACCGTCGCGACCCAGCGGGCGGTCTCCCAGCTTCCGCCGCCCGTACGTCCCGTGGCCTCGCCTGCGAGCAGGACGACGGCGACGGCCGCGGGCAGCAGCGCGACGGCCAGCGCCCTGCTGCGGATGCGCAGCAAGGCGAGGGCTCGGGAGCGCGCAGACAGCGCGCCCGCCTCCTCACCGATACCGGTTCCGGACACGGCCGGACTCACCCCCTCTGCCCTGCGGCGGTGTAGCTCACTCCCCCACTGTGGCACCCGCCACCGACATCGCAATGCCGGTGGGCCAAGTGCCGGAATGCCTGCGCCGCACCCTAGTTGGGGCGTCGACAGGCGTCATCCGGATGGGGCAGCCGTCACTCGATGGAATGGCTTTGGGCAAAGGTGATGACGGCCGTCGGCGGCCGTGGGATCAGCCTTCCGCGGCCTTGCGTGCGATGTCCGTACGGTGCTGCGAACCGTCGAGCCGGATACGGCCGACTGCCGCGTACGCGCGCTCGCGGGCCTGCGTCAGGTTCGATCCGGTGGCGGTCACCGAGAGCACACGGCCGCCGGCGCTCACGATCGCGTCGCTTTCCTGCCGGGTCCCGGCGTGCAGGACGTACGCGTACGGCGAATCCTGCTCCGCGACCGCGTCGAGTCCCTCGACCGGGTCGCCGGTGCGCGGTGTACCCGGGTAGTTGTGCGAGGCGATCACGACGGTGACGGCGGCGTCGTCGTGCCAGTTCAGCGGGGGCTCGACGTCGAGCGTGCCGCGCGCCGCGTTGAGCAGGACGCTCGCGAGCGGGGTCTTGAGGCGGGCGAGGACCACCTGGGTCTCGGGGTCGCCGAATCGGGCGTTGAACTCGATGACCCGCACGCCACGGCTCGTGATCGCCAGACCGGCGTACAGGAGTCCCGCGAACGGGGTGCCGCGGCGGCGCAGCTCGTCCACGGTGGGCTGGAGCACGGTCGCCATGACCTCGTCGACGAGCTTGGGGTCGGCCCACGGGAGCGGGGAGTACGCGCCCATGCCGCCGGTGTTCGGGCCCTCGTCGTCGTCCAGCGCGCGCTTGAAGTCCTGGGCGGGCTGGAGGGGAAGCACGGTCTCGCCGTCGGTGATGGCGAAGAGGGAGACCTCGGGCCCGTCGAGGTACTCCTCGATGACGACGCGTTCGCAGGCGAGCGCGTGCTCGCGGGCCTTCTCCGGGTCGCCGGTCACGACGACGCCCTTGCCGGCGGCGAGTCCGTCGTCCTTGACGACGTACGGGGCCCCGAAGGCGTCGAGGGCCTCGTCGATCTCCTCGGGGGTGGTGCACACGTACGAGCGGGCGGTGGGCACGTTCGCCGAGGCCATCACCTCCTTGGCGAAGGCCTTGGAGCCTTCCAGCCGGGCGGCCTCGCGGGACGGGCCGAAGCAGGCGATGCCCGCGGCCCGTACGGCGTCGGCGACACCGGCGACGAGGGGCGCCTCGGGGCCGACGACGACCAGGTCCGCCCGGAGCTCGGTGGCGAGCGCGGCCACGGCGGCGCCGTCGAGGGCGTCCACCGGGTGCAGCTCGGCGACCCCCGCGATTCCGGCGTTGCCGGGCGCGCAGTGCAGAGCGGTGACGTCGGGGTCGAGGGAGAGAGAGCGGCACAGGGCGTGTTCGCGGGCGCCGCCGCCGATGACGAGGACCTTCACGGCAGCCAGGGTAGCCCGCGCGGTGCCGGTACCCTTGTGCGGGCCACCGAAGCTCCCGTCCCTACTCGTTCGTGTATTCCTCCACGACCGTGGCGCCGAGCTCCCGCACGATCAGGTCGTGGCCGGAGAGCGCGGAGTCCACAAGGTCCGGATCATCCTCTTCCGGGATGTCGTCCTCGGGCGCGACGGGCACCGGCTGAGGCTGCGCATGTCCCTGCGACCGCGGGCCTGCGGCGGTGGGCGTCGCATGCGCGGGCTCGGGGGCGGACGACTGCGGCGCGGGGCCTTGGCCCTGCGGAGCCTGGGGGGCCGGCGCCGCCTGAGGCGCGTGCTGCGCCGGGCGAGGCGGCGCGGCGGCGGGCGCGGGGGCCGCCGGGGGACGGCCCGCGTAGCCGCCACCGCCGCCGCCGGCGGGGCCGGCCGGGGGCTGACCGACGCCGCCCGAGGGGTCGATGATCGCCTCGATCTTCCACTGGACGTTGAACTGCTCGGCGAGTGCCTGCCGCAGCACGTCCTCACTGCCGCTGCTCGCGAAATTGTCACGGGCACCGGCATTGATGAAGCCGATCTGGAGGGTCGTGCCGTCGAAGCCCGCCACCTGGGCGTTCTGGCTGAGCAGGATCCAGGTGAACCGGCGGCGGTTCTTGACCGCCTCCAGGATGCCGGGCCACATGTTCCGTACCTGGGCCGCGCCTTGGGCGGCTCCCGGCGCGACGGCCTGGGCCGGCTGCGGGGCGGGAGAAGCGGAGGGCGTGGCAGGCCCGGCCGTCGGAGCCGGAGCGGGGGCCGGGGTGGCGGCGGGCCGCCCCTGGCCCGGGGCGGCGGCGGAGGGCCAGGCGCCGGGGCGCTGGGCCGCCGGGGCGGGCGCGGCGGAGTCCTGGGATGCGGGGCCCTGCGGGGCGGCGGTCTGGGAGGCGGGGCTCTGCGAAGTGGGGACCGCAACGGCACCGGCGGTCGCGGCGCCGGGCCAGGCACCGGGCCGCGGTGCGGCGGCGGGTTCCTGGGCAGGCGCGGGCGGAGCCTGGACCTCGGACGCCGCGGCCGGAGCGGCCTGCGGCTCGGGGGCCTGCCACCGTACCGCCGAGCGCGCGGCGGTCGGCCCGCCGACGGGGCCCACGGGGCCGGGCGGCATATGGGCGTCCGTCGCCGGTACGTACCCCATGGCCGGCGCCTGCGCGCCCGTCGAGAAGGTGGCCCCCCGCTCCAGCCTGTCGAGCCGCGCCTGCAGCGAACGCTCGTCGTCGAAGGCCGCGGGGAGCAGCACCCGGGCACAGATCAGCTCCAGCTGCAGCCGCGGCGAGGTCGCGCCGCGCATCTCCGTGAGCCCAGTATTGACGAGATCCGCGGCTCGGCTGAGCTCGGCGGCCCCGAACACCTGGGCCTGCGCCTGCATCCGCTCGACCACATCGGCGGGGGCGTCGATCAGCCCCTTCTCCGCCGCGTCCGGCACCGCCGCGAGGATCACCAGGTCGCGCAGCCGCTCCAGCAGATCGGCGACGAAGCGCCGCGGATCGTTCCCGCCCTCGACGACGCGGTCCACGATCTCGAACGCCGCGGCCCCGTCCCCCGCCGCGAAGGCGTCCACGACCGCGTCCAGCAGCGACCCGTCCGTGTACCCGAGCAGGGCCGTCGCCATGGCATACGTCACACCGTCGTCGGCCGCACCGGCGAGCAGCTGGTCCATCACGGACATCGAGTCACGCACCGACCCGGCACCGGCCCGCACGACCAGCGGAAGCACCCCGTCCTCGACGGGAATGCCCTCCCGGCCGCACACCTCCGCCAGGTAGTCCCTGAGCGTCCCGGGCGGCACGAGCCGGAACGGATAGTGATGCGTCCTCGACCGGATCGTCCCGATGACCTTCTCGGGCTCGGTCGTGGCGAAGATGAACTTGAGATGCTCCGGGGGCTCCTCGACCACCTTCAGCAGGGCGTTGAAGCCCGCCGACGTGACCATGTGGGCCTCGTCGATGATGTAGATCTTGTACCGGCTCGACGCGGGCCCGAAGAACGCCTTCTCCCGCAGCTCACGGGCATCGTCCACACCACCGTGCGACGCGGCGTCGATCTCGATGACATCGATCGAGCCCGGCCCGTTCCGGGCGAGGTCCTGGCAGGACTGGCACTCCCCGCAGGGCGTCGGCGTGGGTCCCTGCGCGCAGTTCAGGCACCGCGCGAGGATGCGCGCACTGGTCGTCTTGCCACAGCCGCGCGGCCCGCTGAACAGGTACGCGTGATTGACCCGGTTGTTCCGCAGCGCCTGCTGCAGCGGGTCGGTGACATGCTCCTGCCCGATGACCTCGGCGAAGGACTCGGGACGGTAGCGGCGGTACAGCGCGAGGGACGACACGCCTACGAGGTTATCGGGGCGCACCGACAACCGGCCCCGCCGCACAGATCCACCGCGGAACCACGCTCAGGACCCGCTACGGAACGCAAAACGCCCCTCACGCACCCGCCAGAGCCGACCTACCCTTGCTGCCTTCCGGCCCTGGGGGAGTTCAGTCAGATAGCGCCACGTGAGGGGCTCCGCACAGAGTACCTGATGGTGGGGGTGGAGAACGAGTTCGCGAGCACTCCTCGCCGTCATGTAATGTTTCCGGCGGAGGATTCGCCTAGAGGCCTAGGGCGCACGCTTGGAAAGCGTGTTGGGGGCAACCCCTCACGAGTTCGAATCTCGTATCCTCCGCCATTGCTCTCACCGGGCAATTCGACGAAGGCCCCGACCGTCCGCGGTCGGGGCCTTCGTCGTGCTCCGTCTCGGTTTCCGTCCCAGTTGGCCTTGGGCGGCTCCCAGAGGGCATCGCCGACCTGCTGCGCGACCTTCCGCAGCATCGGCCCGGTGATGTGCGTGTACCGGGCGCGCATCCTGGCCGCTCCCCCGGGCTCCCAGCCCGTGATCGAGTCCACGACGACGTCCGGGACGCCGAGGAGGAGAAGGGCTGTCGCCGCGGTGTGACGTGCGTCACGCAGACGACCGTCCCGCACGTCCGCGTCCCGAAGCAGCCGCTTCCAGACGTGGTAGTCGGTGTTCGGGCTGTGGCGGTGCCCCAGCCGACACGTCTGGTGGCAGTGGATGGACCGTCCGGATGGGTCTCCGGAGCCCTGCCCGGTCCCGGGGCTGTTCCGCTGACTTCCCACGCTGACATCATCGCAAGCGGCTACCGCACCAGATGCGCACCAGTCAGGGCAGGGAACACCGGTCAACCACGGATGCAGCGAGCGGCCGTCACAGGTGGTGGTCCGGGCAATGGCAGCAGGTCAGGCTTGGTTTCAGCGCGAGACGATCAGTGCTTCCCAAGCTCAGAGCTCAGGGCCGGTGAGGCAGCGGGATCTCGTGGGCTTCCAGCGCAGCGGAGTAGCGCGCGAGCAGCGCGTCGAGGTCGTCCGGGAGAAGGCCGGCAGTTTCGCGGGCTCCAGCCGCGTCGCCCTGGTCGAAGGCCTCCACCACTTCAGCGACGTCGCTACGGAGGATGGAGAGAGAGTCACCCCTGGATCAGTACACCGAGGAAGCGGCGACCTGGCAGGCGCACCAGTGCACTGTTGCCACCATCCGTGAACAGCTCAGCCTCGACACGCTCCATACGACCATCCAACCTGACATCACCCGGCGACATCAACGACAGCGGACAGAGCCGGCGTTGAGCGACCGTGAACGGTCATGCCCAGGCGGTCGGATGCTCCCCAAGGCCCGTCCGCTCGAGTCTGCCAGGACGGCGCGGGGCGGTGCCGGCGGCCGTGGCCGGGACGACTGGTTGCGTCACCGGGAGTCCTTGCGTGGGTGTCACGCCGCCCGCGGCGCAGGTGTTCCCTGCGCCGCGGGCGGCGTGGTGCGGTTGGACCGATCGCGTCACGGCGTCACTTGAGGCCGGCGAGCGCGAGGTTGAGTTCCACGATGTTGACCCGCTCCTGGCCGAGGAAGCCGATGATCCGGTCCTGCATCTGGTCGTCCACCAGCTTGCGCACGGTGGCGGCGACCAGGCCACGGGCCTGGGCGACCCGGTTGACCTGCTGGTAGGCGTAGTCGGGCGAGATGTGCGGGTCGAGGCCGGAGCCGGAGGCCGTGATGGCGTCGACCGGGACGTCCTCGGGCGCGACGCCGTCGAACTCGGCGACCGCGGCGCGGCGCTCCTTGATGGTCTTCAGCAGCCCCTCGTCGTTCGGTCCGAGGTTGGAGGCGCCGGTGACCAGCGGGTCGTAGCCGCCGGGACGCGGCTGGAACCACTTGGGGTCGGGCTCGGCCACCTCCTCGGTGTCGTCCGGGTTCTTCTTGGGCAGGTTGAAGCTCTGGCCGATCAGGCTGGAGCCGACGGTCTTGCCGTCCTGGGTGACCTTGGAGCCGTTGGCCTGGTCGGAGAAGACCGCCTGGGCGACTCCGGTGACGGCCAGCGGATAGACGATGCCGGTGATCACGGTGAACACCAGCAGCATCCGCAGCGCGGCCAGATGGTTCCGGACCGCGGTGGGAAGAGAGCCGTGCATGATGGGTTGCCTTCTTCTGTCAGCTGAATCCGGGGATGAACTGGATGACCAGGTCGATCAGCTTGATGCCGACGAACGGGAGCACGAGTCCGCCCAGCCCGTAGACCCAGATGTTGCGGTTCAAAAGCGAGGCCGCCGAGGCGGGCCGGTAGCGCACGCCGCGCAGCGCCAGCGGGATCAGCACCACGATGATCAGGGCGTTGAAGATGATCGCCGAGGAGATCGCCGACGTCGGGCTGTGCAGCTGCATGATGTTCAGCTTGTCCAGGCCCGGGTAGACCACCGCGAACATCGCGGGGATGATCGCGAAGTACTTCGCCACGTCGTTGGCGATGGAGAAGGTCGTCAGCGCGCCGCGGGTGATGAGGAGTTGCTTGCCGATCTCGACGATCTCGATGAGCTTGGTCGGGTTGGAGTCGAGGTCCACCATGTTCCCGGCCTCCTTGGCGGCCGAGGTACCGGTGTTCATGGCCACGCCCACGTCGGCCTGGGCCAGGGCCGGGGCGTCGTTGGTGCCGTCGCCGGTCATCGCGACGAGCTTGCCGCCGGCCTGCTCCCGCTTGATGAGCGCCATCTTGTCCTCGGGAGTGGCCTCCGCCAGGAAGTCGTCGACGCCCGCCTCCTCGGCGATCGCCTTGGCGGTCAGCGGGTTGTCACCGGTGATCATCACCGTGCGGATGCCCATCCGCCGCAGCTCGTCGAACCGCTCCCGCATGCCGTCCTTGACGACGTCCTTCAGGTGGATGACGCCCAGCACGCGGGCGCCTTCGCCGTCCTTGACAGCGACCAGCAACGGCGTGCCGCCGGTGGCGGAGATGGTGTCGACGGTGCGCTGCGCGTCGGGGGCGATGGTGCCGCCGTTCTCGGCGACCAACGCGGTCACCGCGGACGCGGCGCCCTTGCGGACCTGGCGGCCGTCGACGTCGACGTCGACGCCGGACATCCGGGTCTGGGCGGTGAAGGGCACGAACTCGGCGTGGCCGAGCTCGCCCTCGTGGCGGGCCCGCAGACCGTACTTCTCCTTCGCCAGGACGACCACGGAACGGCCCTCGGGGGTCTCGTCGGCCAGCGACGACAGCTGCGCCGCGTCGGCGAGCTCCTCGACGGTGACAGAGCCGACGGTCAGGAACTCCGCCGCCTGGCGGTTGCCGAGGGTGATGGTGCCGGTCTTGTCCAGCAGCAGGGTGTTGACGTCACCGGCGGCCTCGACCGCACGGCCGGACATGGCCAGCACGTTGCGCTGCACCAGGCGGTCCATGCCGGCGATGCCGATCGCCGACAGCAGGGCACCGATCGTCGTCGGGATGAGCGCGACGACCAGGGACACGAGGATGACGATGCTCTGCTCGGCGCCCGCGTAGATCGCGAACGGCTGCAGGGTGACGACCGTGAGCAGGAAGACGATGGTCAGCGAGGCGAGCAGGATGTTGAGCGCGATCTCGTTGGGCGTCTTCTGCCGGGAGGCGCCCTCGACCAGGGCGATCATCCGGTCGATGAAGGTCTCACCAGGCTTGGACGTGATCTTGACGACGATCCGGTCCGACAGGACCTTGGTGCCGCCGGTGACCGCCGAGCGGTCGCCACCGGACTCCCGGATGACCGGGGCCGACTCACCGGTGATCGCCGACTCGTCGACCGAGGCGACACCCTCGACGACGTCACCGTCGCCGGGGATGATCTGCCCCGCCTCGACGACCACGTCATCGCCCAGGCGCAGCCCGGAGGCGTGCACCTCCTCCTCGCGGAGCGAGGTCGCTCCCGGCCGCCAGTCGGTGAGCCGACGCGCGACGGTGTCGGTCTTGGTCCGCCGCAGGGTCTCCGCCTGCGCCTTGCCGCAGCCCTCGGCCACGGCCTCGGACAGGTTGGCGAAGACGACGGTCAGCCAGAGCCACACGGTGATGACCCAGGCGAAGTTGCTCGGGTCCTTGATCGCCGAGAGGGTGGTCAGGACCGCGCCGACCTCGACCACGAACATGACCGGGTTCTTGATCATCATCCGGGGGTCGAGCTTCTTGAACGCGTCGGGGAGCGAGGTGACCAGCTGCTTCGGGTCCAGCATGCCGCCGGAGACCCGGTGCGGCTCCCGCGGCCCGGTCGGAGCGTCCCCCGGCGCGGCGGGCGGTTCGAGGGTGGTCAGGGACATCAGGACAGACCTTCCGCGAGCGGACCCAGCGCGAGGGCCGGGAAGTAGGTGAGGCCGACGACGATCACGATCACGGCCGTCAGCAGGCCGACGAACTGCGGCCGGTGGGTGGGCAGGGTGCCCGCCGTGGCCGGGACCGGCCGCTGCTGGGCCAGAGAGCCGGCCAGCGCAAGGACGAACACGATCGGCAGGAAGCGGCCGAAGAGGCCAACCAGGCCGAACGCCACGTTGTACCAGACGGTGTTGACGGTCAGACCAGCGAAGGCCGAGCCGTTGTTGTTGGCGACCGAGGTGAAGGCGTACAGGACTTCGGAGAAGCCGTGCGGGCCGGAGTTGAGCATGCCCGCGCGCTCACCCGGCAGCGCCATGGCGACGCCGGCGCCGATCAGGGCGAGCGCCGGGGTGGTGAGGATGTAGAGGGAGGCGAACTTCATCTCGCGGCCGCCGATCTTCTTGCCCAGGTACTCCGGGGTGCGGCCGACCATGAGTCCCGCGATGAACACCGTGATGATCGCCAGGACGAGGAAGCCGTAGAGGCCGGAACCGACACCGCCGGGGGCGATCTCACCGAGCATGATGTTGAAGAGCGCCATCCCGCCGCCCATCGGCGAGAACGAGTCGTGGAAGGAGTTGACGGCGCCCGTGTTGGTGAGCGTGGTCGACGCCGCGAACAGCGCCGAGCCCCACACGCCGAACCGCTGCTCTTTGCCCTCCATCATGCCGCCGGCCAAGTGGCCGGCCTGGCTGCCCACACTGTGCAGCTCGTTCACGGTGATGATGGCGACCGAGGCGGCCCAGATCACGCCCATCACGGCGATGATCGCGTAGCCCTGCCGCTTGTCACCGATCATCGTGCCGAAGGTGCGCGGCAGGGAGATGGGGATCACCATCAGGAGGTAGATCTCCAGGATGTTGGTGAAGGCGTTGGGGCTCTCGAACGGGTGGGCGGAGTTGGCGTTGTAGAAGCCGCCACCGCTGCTACCGAGCTCCTTGATCGACTCTTGGGAGGCGACCGGGCCACCGGTGAGGGTCTGGTGGTCCCCCGCGATGGTCGTGATCGACTGGAAGCCGTGGAAGTTCTGGATGGCGCCCGCGGCGACCAGCACGATCGCGAAGACGAACGAGATCGGCAGCAGCACACGCAGCACGATGCGGGTCAAGTCCACCCAGAAGTTGCCGACGTGGGCGGTCTTCTTCCGCGTGAAGCCGCGGATCAATGTGGCCACCACAGCGATGCCGACAGCGGCCCCGACGAAGTCCTGCACCGCCAGGCCTGTCATCTGCACCAAGTGGCCCAGCGCTGATTCGCCCGAGTACGCCTGCCACTGAGTGGTGCTGGCGAAGGCCGCCGCTGTGTTGAACGCCAGGTCCGGCGCCATCCCCTTCATTCCGAGCGACAGCAGAAAGTGGTTCTGCAGCCGCAGGAACCCGTAGAGGAAGAGAATGGAAACCAGCGAGAAAGCCAGCAGGCTGCGCAGATACGCGCCCCACGGCTGCTCGACGTCTCCGTTCACACCGCCTACGCGGTAGAACACACGCTCCAGCCGCCAGTGCTTGCCGGCGGTCAGGACGTGCGCCATGTAGTCGCCGAGCGGACGGTAGCTCAGCGCCAGCGCGCCCATGAGGGCCATGATCTGGAGCCAGCCCGCGAGAGTCTCATTCACTAGAACCGCTCCGGGAAGTTCAGGCAGCGGACCAGGTAGACCACCAGGTACACCGCGACTATCAGGCCGACAATGTTCTCGATGCTCACAGCCGCTCCGCCCCCTTGGCCGCCAGCCCGAGAAGGCCGAAGACCGCGAAGGTGAGCACGATAAAAACCACGTCGGACATGAAGAAACCCCGGAACAGAGAACGATGAACGGAGCCGCCCGAGCCCTACCGGGCGTGGGGAACACGGGGGCCAGGAGCGGTGCCGGTGGACCGGCTGGGACAGTGAAGCGCCACACCAGCGCTCACGGACAGGGCGCTAGCGCTTTCCTGGCACGCCTGCCGATTGACCTGATGCCACCTTGACAGTCCGCAACTGCAGCGACATCCAGCCGTTGCCTCCCTGTTAGTCCACTCCATGGAGGTTCGCTGACGCCCGGCCCTCCCCCATGTCACCGGCGTTCGTGACGCGTCCCATGGACAGGCAGCAGGTCGACGTCAAGGAAACATCAAATGGGCAGCTCGCCGCGTAGCGGCACCGTCGATGAAAAACGTCGCCGGCGCCGTGAGGAGTTCCATTGCCCGTGCAAAAGGACCGACGCCGGCACTGGAAGGCAGGCCGCAGGCTGTGATCGCGATTCCGAGCGGTCCGGCGATGGATGCCGCCAGGGCCTGCGGGTGCCGATAGCGAGCGGATGGTGGGCGGTCGTCCGCGTCTGCGGGTGCCGATACATCATCCGGCCTGCTCAGGCGGCATGTTGGTACTCGTGCAGGGTTCCGCCGAGTCGGTCTCGTCGCCGGACCTCAAGATGCTTCATCTCTGCCGGCACGTTGATCGGTTTGGGTAGTGGGCGAAGTGGCGCGGCTTGCTTCAGCGCTCGGTGCGGTCGACGCCAGTTGTGGAAGGACTCGAACTCGCGGAGCGCGTGCAGGAGGTGGCTCTGGTTCCAGATCAAGGTGCGATCCAGGAGCTCGCGCCGGCACGTCTGTATCCAGCGCTCCATAAGGGAGTTCATGCGCGGCATCCGGATGCCGGTGACGACGACCTTCGGCCGGCGGCGACGGACAGCACGCCATCGCGGTGAGGCGGCGCAGTGCTGGTGTCCGAGCCGGCGGCGTGACCTGTGAGGATGGGCGAGTGACTGCCGCCCGGCGGTCCGTAGGACCACATGGGAGCAGTCAGGGTGTCGCAGCAGGGACCGCAGGGCCTGGTCGAGCGGATGGAGCGCCACCAGGTCGCGATCTACCTCGCGGCGATGGCCGCCGGTGGGCTGCTGGGCTGGCTGGCCCCGGCCGCCGGCCCAGGGCTGGAGCACGCGATCAACCCGGTACTCGGTGCCCTGCTGTTCGTGACCTTCCTCCAGGTCCCGGCCGTTGAGCTGGTTCGCTCGCTGCGTGACGGGCGCTTCCTGTCCGCGGCCCTGGTGGTGAACTTCGTGATGGTGCCGCTGGTCGTCGCGGCGATGTTCACGTTCCTGCCCACCGACCAGGCCGTGCGGGTCGGGGTGCTGCTGGTGCTGCTGTGCCCGTGCGTCGACTACGTGATCGTGTTCTCTGGACTGGCCGGTGGCTCCAGCCGCCGCCTGCTGGCCGCCACCCCGCTGCTGCTCGTGGCCCAGATGCTGCTGCTGCCGGGGTTCCTGTACCTGTTCATGGGTTCCGGACTGGCCGACATCGTCGAGGTCGGCCCGTTCCTCGAAGCCTTCGTGTTCCTGATCGTCATCCCCCTCGCGCTCGCCTGGGCCCTGCAGGCGTGGGCCGCGCGCCGCCCGGCCGGACAGCAGGTCTCCGACGCGGCGACCACCACGATGGTGCCGCTCATGGCCGCGACTCTGCTGACCGTGGTTGCCTCCCAGGTCCCCAAGCTCGGCGGCAGCCTGACCGACGTTGCCGCCGTCGTTCCCTTCTACGCCGTGTTCCTGCTGGTCATGGCGTTCGCCGGAAAGGCCGTGGCCCGGCTGTTCCGACTCGACACCGGCGCCGGGCGTGCGATCGTCTTCACCGGCGCGACCCGCAACTCCCTGGTCGTGCTGCCGCTGGCCCTGGCACTGCCCGACGCACTTGCGGTGGCCGCGGTCGTCGTGGTCACCCAAACCCTCGTCGAAGTCCTCGGCATGGTCGCCTACGTCCGCCTGGTTCCCCGGCTACTGCCCGCCAGGGAGGCGACTGCGAAGGAACCCGCCGCGTCCTGACCCCGCCGCCGGTCAGCAGCAAGAGCATCCCGGGCGGCAGCCGCAGGCGTCCGACTCGGCTCCGCCAGACGCAAGTGACGCGGCGCCAGGGGCGCGCAGCAGCCCTTGCCCTGCCAGGCGTCGCGGCCGCCGCGCCTCATCGAGTGGTTCCGCGGGCGGCGCGCACTCGATGCGCGCCGCCCATCGGCTTTCCTGACCGCAAGATCCGCTCGTCGGCGAGCGGCTGGAGGACCGTTCCCCAGGGGACCCCTTCGCCCCCTGCTGACGCGTCCCAGATCCGTGCCCCTCACGGCCGGCGGCGACGTCCGAAGACCATCTGGTAGGAGATGTCGACAGCGTTTTGCTCATCCAGCAGCCGGTCGTCGGCAATGCCCACAGGGCCCGAAGAAATCGAAGGATTGTACGTTCCGGTCAGGAAACCGAGTTGAACTTGGATCCCTCACCCGCGTACAGCGTCGTCGTCTGCCGGGTGAACACCGACGTCGTCGAGCCCGTCGAACCGTAGACGTACGTGCCGCCCGCCCCGTACGCGACGAGGTCGGGGCGGCCGTCGTTGGTGACGTCCCCGGCGCCGACGAGCTGGGAGAAGACCTGCCAGCCGCTGCCGATTCTGACCCGGGTGGCGAACGTGCCGTCGCCGCGCCCCTGGTAGAGCCACAGCACGCCGGTCCTGTCCCGGGCGACCAGGTCGCCGGCGGCACTGCCGGCCACATTGCCCACGGCGGTGATCTGGTTGTACGCCTGCCAGCCGCTCAGTCCGATCTTCTTCCGCACCGCGAACGGCTTGGAGGTGCTGCCGGTGCCCTTGTAGAACCACAGGACGCCGGAGTTGTCCGTGGCCACCAGGTCGGACCTGCCGTCGCCGTCGAGGTCGGATCCGCCGGTGAGCTTGTCGTAGACCTGCCAGCCACCGCCGATCTGCTGCCGGGCGGTGAAGGTGCCGTCGCCCTTGCCGAGGTAGAGCCACAGGACGCCGGAGCCGTCGAGCCCGACCAGGTCGCCGTGGGCGGCACCGCCGATGTTGCCGACGGCCTCGATCTGCTTGTACGTCTGCCATCCCGGGCCGATCTTCGTCCGGCGGGCGGACTTGTACTGGCCGTTCACGGGCCCGTCGAAGAGGTCGTCCCGCCACAGCACACCCGCGGCGTCCCGGGCCAGGACGTCCGTCGAACCGTTGTCGTTGAAGTCGTGCGGGTTGGCCTGGCGCGAGACCTGGAAGCTCCCCGAGGCGGTGGCCGGGCCGCCTGCGCCGTCGGTCGGGGTCGCGGTGATGCCCCAGCTGTAGGCGCCGTTGGGGGCGCTGATGCCGTCCAGCACGCCGTCCCACGTGAAGGTGAAGCGGCTGCCGGAGGCGGGCTGCGGCAGGCGCTTGGTGAGCTTCTTGCCGGTGGCCACGTGCGTGAGCGTGACGTCCACGGTGGCGTCCACCCGGGACAGGGTCCACTGCATCGGGACCGTGGTGCCGCCCTTCTCCAGGTTCACCGCGGTGGGGACCGTCGACCCGGTCACCGTCAGGTCCAGGATCTGGCCGGTGTCCGCCACGAGCGTGACCTCCGGGCGAGCGCCGCCGACCCCGTTGGCGACCCGGAACAGCCCGTCGGCGTCGGCCGCAGCGCCGCGCACCATCAGGCTGCCGTCCGGCGCGTGGGCCGCGCTGGAGAAGTGCTCCAGGAGCTTGTACGGCTCGGCACCTGCGGTGACGAGATCCTGCGCGTACAGCGGGCTCACCGGGTCCCCGGCGGCCGTGCCCGGGACCCCGTAGAGCAGCACGTCACCGACGATGCCCACGACGACCACGCCGCCCATGGCGGCGCCCAGGTCGAACCGCTTCCCGGTGGCGCCCGCGTCCACGACGATCGCGTTGCCCCCGGACGGGTGCTCGATCCACGCCTCGTACCCGGCGGCGAGGGCCCCCGTCGCGCTCGGATTCCACGCGGCGATGCTCTCCCGGCCCTGCATGTCGATGACCGTGCCGTAGTTGACGTTCGTGTGCGCCTTCCAGTACTCGGTCCGGAAGGTCGGCCCCGAGAACACCCGGGAGGTGCCCAGGACGAGCAGGTTGTTGCCGGCGGAGGCGACCACCTTGTAGCCGGTGTTGTAGGAGTTGAACGAGAGTTTGGTCTTCTGCGAGTGCCCGTTGACGTCGGCGAGCTGGTACAGCTCCTGGTAGTCCCCTGTGGTGGGCACGCTCACGAACAGGTTTGCGCCGACCACCCCGACCAGCTTCGCCCCGGGCTTGAACTCGTACGCGAGGTCGAAGACCTTGGACCAGGTGGAACCCGCCTCCATGTCCCGCAGGAAGACCGTGCTCGCGCCGTCGCTCGTGACGACGATGTCGGAGTTGCTGCCATGGCCCATGGTGCCGCTGTTGATCGGCAGGACCGAGCCGTCGGCGTACGACCGCCACTCCAGGACCGTGTTGCCGAAGTCGTCTTTACGGGAGGTGAGGTAGCCGGTGTCGCCAGTGCTGACGACCTCGGCGTCGACGGGCAGCTTCACCTCTTCGGCGACGGCGGTGGCCCCGGCCACGGCAGCGGGTGCGGCGGCGATGGCCGGGACGGTGAGGAGCGTCCCCGTCACGGCCGTGACCGTGGACAGGGCGAGGACCGCGGCGGCGAGCCGACGGCTGGAGATGCGATGGTGCACGTGCCTGACCTTTCCGGTTCTCTGGAAGGCGGAGTCGAAAAACCCTGGGACATGCCGGTGCCCGCGGCAGGGCGAGACGGCTGCCACGCCGGGTCAGACATGTGATCGAACCAAGTGGTTGTAGGGAGATCACTTGAATGTTTGACGTGTCGTCGCCCCGGCCTGGCGTCTCTCGCCAGGCGGCGGGCACTGCGTCGTCCGTGTCGCCCGGCGGCGGTCTGCTGTGATCCCCCGGCAGGTGGTGCGCATTGTCCTGGGCATGCCCGGTTCGCAGATGACCCCCACCGTTCAGCGCCGTACGGGCGCTCCGTCCTACCTGCGCGGCGTACTGCGGCGAACGTCGCCGTACTGCCGGACGGACAGCCGGAAAGCGTGTGGGGGGCAACCCCTGACGCGTGGGAATCTCGTATCCTCCGCCACTGCTCTCACCGGGTAATTCGACGAAGGCCCCGACCGATCACGGTCGGGGCCTTCGTCGTGCGCCGTCTCGGTTTCCGCCTCGGTTTCCGTCTCGGTCGGCCCCTGATGACATGCCCTTCGCGCTCTGACATGCTGCGCGCCATGTTCATGATCTCCGTCGCATCCGCGGGCGCTTCCCGCCCGACAGGGCTCCTGATCTGCCTCGCGGCCATGGGAGCCGCGGCGGTCTACGGCGGGGCACGGTGGGCGTTCAACCTGCGCGGAGCCGTCGACGCGACGCTGCAACGTCGACGTGCGGTTCTGGAGTTGAAGGGCCAACGGTCGGGCGACTTGAACTTCGCGGACAACAATCATGTGAGCCCATGGCTCTTCCGGCTCGCCGGAGGCGTCATGGGCGTGGCAGGGCTCGCGCTGTTGGCCATGAGTCTGATCCTGGTGATCCCGAGCGGCTGAGGCGAACCGGCCCTGTGCCCACAGGAAACGGCCCAGGTGTCACCCCGGCGCGCGTTGCTTCCCAGACAGGCGCGTGAGTGCGCCCACAGCCACATCGACGAAGGCCCCGACCGATCACGGTCGGGGCCTTCGTCGTCGGGCCGGGCGAAGACGCAGCACCCACAGCTCACGCCGTGGCGGCGTCGATCAGCACAGCGGCGATGGATCGGGCGCAGGGGCCGGTCCCGGTGCTGTCGAGCGCGGTGCTGCGGGCGACGGCGCCGTCGCAGAGGAGGGCGAGCTGTTCGCCCAGGGCCTCGGGGTCGCTGGCGCCGGCCTGGCGGGCGAGGCCGGTGAGGCGTCGGGCGAACTCGGACTCCGGGTGTACGGCAATGGAGACGGCTGCGGCGCTCCGAATTCATCGCGCCGCTCGATGCCTCCAGAGTGATGCAGCGCACATGGTCGTACGCCTCCCGAACAGATGTGACTCAGGACACGTCGGCGAACCGATCACTCTGCTCTTCGCCGCCGGTCCTCCGGACAGCAACACCGCGGCGCCCCGGCACCGCGGCGGACGAAGCAACACTCCAGGATCACTCGACACCGATGGATGGACTCGGACATGACCGAACCCGTGAAGGGCCCTGCGAGCTACTTCCCTTCGATCGAGAAGAAATACGGCCGCCCGGTCGCGGAGTGGAAGGACCTCATCCGCTCCTCGCCGCTGACCAGGCACATGGAACTCGTCTCCTGGCTCAAGGCGGAGCACGGACTCGGCCACGGCCACGCCAACGCCCTTGTCGCGCACACCTTGGCCGAGGACAGCGGCAGGTGATCGTCAGGACGACACCGGGGCCTACGAGCACTGACGACGCCACCGGCCACCGCGCCGGGCGAGAGGGCCGGACCGTTTCGACGGTCCGGCCTTCGTCGTCACCGTGGAGAAGCCGGTGAACGACTCCCTCCGCGGCAGGTGATCGCGGCCGTTACGGAACTGTCCCCTTCCCGCGTGCAACTACTCCGCACCCTTGCCCGTCTACCAGGCGGAACACGCACCACGTGCGCCACGCACGAAGGACATGAGGAGTCGACAGCAGTGGGGGACACACGCCGACGAGGAGTCGTCGCACTGGGGATCGCCGCGCTCGTGGCGCCGCTCACGCTCGTCATGGGGACCACGACCGCTCAGGCCGCGACCTCGTGCACGACGCAGACCGGGCCCTACCAGAAGCAGGTCGAGAAGTTCCTCGGTCTTCCGGTGGACGGAAGGCAGTCGGCTGCCGACTGCAAGGCGATACAGGCATTCCAGACGAAGCACTCGATCAGCCCGAACGCCGGGCTGGCGGGGCCCCTCACCTGGGGCGTCATGGATCTGATGAACAAGCAGAAGGCCGTCGGGAAGACCCCGAACAAGGCCGGCAAGTGCCCGACGAACAAGGGCCGTATCGCCTGCGTCGACCTGACGCTCCAGCTGAGCTGGATCCAGGACGGCACGAAGCTCGTGTACGGACCGGTCCCGGTGCGTACCGGACGCGACGGGCACGAGACGCGCACCGGGCCGAAGAAGATCTACTGGCGGCACATCGACCACGTCTCCAGCCTGTACGACGTGCCGATGCCCTACAGCCAGTTCTTCGACGGCGGCCAGGCCTTCCACTCGGTCGGCATCAGCGTCTGGGCGCCGCCCGGGTCGCACGGATGCGTGAACATGACCAAGACCGACGCCGCAAAGTACTGGAGCCTGCTGCGCAACGGCGACGACGTCTTCGTCTACGGCCGCAAGCCCGGCACCTGACACACCCCCGGCAGCGCTCGCGCCCACATCACACCGTGATGACGACCTTGCCGCGAGCGTTGCCCTCCTGGAGGCGGCGAATGGCCTGGGGGACCTCGTCCAGCGAGTACGTCGCGCCGATGACCGGCGCGACCTTGCCCGCCTCGACGAGTTCCCGCAGGGTCCGAAGGTCCTCCTGGCGCTCCACCGAGACCAGCCCACGCAGCCGGTGGCGCACGAACGGTGACAGCATCAGCGCCCGCAGGACGCGGTCCGTGCCTCCGAACCACCGTCCGCCGCCCTCACTCCCGACGATGACCAGGGTTCCCCGCGGGGTGAGGGCGCGCCGGAGGCGGGACAGCGGGCGGTTGCCCGCGGTGTCGACGACGAGGTCGTAGTGGCGCGTCCCGTCGGTGGGGTCCTCGCGGGTGTAGTCGATGACGTCGTCCGCGCCGATCGAGCGGACCAGGCCCGTCTTCGTCGTGCTGCAGACGCCGGTGACGTGCGCTCCGAACGCCTTGGCCAGCTGCACCGCGAAGGTCCCCACGCCGCCCGCCGCGCCGATGACCAGAACCTTCTGCCCTGCCCGCACCTGCCCCGCGTCGCGCAGGGCCTGGAGTGCGGTGACCGCGGATATCGGGACGGCCGCCGCCTGCTCGAGGGTCAGGTTCGCGGGCTTCGGTACGAACCTGTCCTCCGGGGCGCTCGCGTACTCGGCGAAGGAGCCTTCGCAGAAGCCGAACACCTCGTCGCCCGGCCGGAACCGGGTCACTCCGGCGCCGACGGCCTCGACGCGGCCCGCGACCTCCCTGCCCCGGACGCGGACCTTGGGGGCGCGGAGCCCGTACCCGACAAGGCGCAGGAGATAGGGCAGGCCGGTCATGAGGTGCCAGACGCCCGCGTCGACGCCGGCTGCGCGCACCCGTACGAGCACATCGCCCTCGCCGGGCGACGGCTTCTCGATGTCCCTGAGTTCCAGCACGTCGATGGAGCCGTAGGTGTCGTGCACGATGGCCTTCATGGTGCCTCTCCTCCGCGTCCTTCGTTTCCTGCGCTTCCTTCGGGTCCCTCGCTCCCTTCGGCGTCCGGGTACTGGAACACCTCGTCGAGCGGAACTCTGAACACGCGCGCGATCTGGAAGGCCAGTTCGAGCGAAGGCGAGTAGCGGCCCTTCTCGATGGCGATGACGGTCTGGCGGGTCACGCCGATGCGATCCGCCAGGTCCGCCTGGGTCATCTCTCCGTGCGCGAAGCGGAGGGACCGGATCGAGTTCGTGACGCGGGTCGGCTTCACCACGGCTGGAAGCCCCACCGGTAGGCGGCGATCCTGGCGCCGGACCCGAGGACCGCGGACAGGACGAAGGCCAGGTAGATCGCGTTGGCGATCCAGAAGTGGTTCAGCTCGGCCATCGACATGCCGAGGGCCGCCAGTCCGCCGATCACGACGAACGCCTGGCCGGTGTACTCACCGAACCGGGCGATCTCCCTGTCCCGCTGGTCCTTCCTGTTGGCGTCCTTGGGCGAGGCCATCGCGACCACGACTTCGAGTGCGATCGCGGCCGCGACAGCGGCGCCGACCGTCCACAGCAGCACCGGCACGTACGACACCTCGGCCAGAGGGGTGTGCTCGGCCCGTCCCAGAACGACGGCGACGTAGGCCGCGTACGCGCCTGTCGCGACCACCCCCATGATCCATGCACGCTTCTCCTCGAAGGTCACACCCATCCCCCTGTAAAGCAAACTTGACACAAGCCGACAAGGGGAATGTAAGGCCGCGCGTACATGACGTCAAGGATTCTGTACATCGCCCGCGATGATCCCGTCATGACCGGTGCGGTTGCGGACCGCTGGCTAACCTTCTGTGGTGACCACCGAGTTGACGCTGCTGCCGCGAGTCGCCTACCGCGACGAGGAGATCACCGCGCCCCGGCTCCGCGGTCTTCTCGCCCTCCTCGCCGGCGAGTTGCGTACAGGCTGCAGCACCGCGCTGCTGGTGGACGGGCTCTGGCCGGACGAGGACGAACAGCCGGAGAACCCGACCAAGGCGCTGCAGATCCTGGTCTCGCGTGCCCGAGCACGCCTCGGCGCCGACGTGATCGCCAGCACCCCGACCGGCTACCGCCTCGCGCTGGGCGAGGACCAGGTCGACACGTCCGCCGTCGTCGTCAGGGCCGCCGCGGGCGCGGAGCGCTCACGGGCCGGGGACCACACGGCGGCACTCGCGCACGCCGAGGCCGGGCTCGCACTGTGGGGCGCCGACGGCGCCGGAACCGGTGGCGTCGCCGGCAGCACCGGATCCCGCGCCGTCGGCGCGGTCCACCCCGGCTCCATATCCGACGACCCGGTTTCCGCGCTGCGTGCCGAGCGCGCCCCGACGCGCCGGTCGCTCATGCGCGTTCGCGCCCTCGCCCTCGCCCGGCTCGGGCGCCGCGACGAGGCGGTCGAGCCGCTCACCCGCCTGGTGCGCGAACTGCCGCGCGACGAGGAGGTGCTGCTCGAGCTGTTGCGCTGCGAGGCCGCCACCGCGGGGCCATCCGCCGCTCTGGCCACGTACGACAGCTACCGCCGTACGCTGCGCGACGAGCTCGGCACCGACCCGGGGCCCGCGCTGCGGGCCGTGCATCAGGAGCTGTTGCAGGGCGAGGCTCCTGCCGTACGCCGCGGGGTGCCGCACGAGCCCAACCCGCTGCTCGGCCGCGACGCCGACATCGCCGCCGTGGCGGAGCTGCTGCGCACGTCCCGGGTCACCTCGATCGTCGGTCCCGGCGGCCTGGGCAAGACCCGGCTCGCGCATGTGGTGAGCCGTGAGGCGGAGCAGCGGGTGGTGCAGCTGGTCCCGCTCGCCGGTGTCACGCGTGACACCGATGTGCTCGGTGAGGTCGCCTCGGCCCTCGGCGTCGGCGAGTCGATGCGCACCCCCGTGAGCCACTTCGGGATCCCCGCCGATGTGCTCACCGGCATCGTGGGCGCACTCGGCCCCGGCCCCGCGCTCCTCGTGCTCGACAACTGCGAGCAGGTCATCGGCGGTGTGGCGGAGCTGGTCCAGGCGCTGGTGTCGATGACCCGCGACCTGCGGGTGCTCACCACCAGCCGGGCCCCGCTCGGCATCTCCTCCGAATCGGTGCACCTGCTGCCGGAGCTGAGTCCGGCGACGACCGTGGAGCTGTTCGAACAGCGGGCGCGGGCAGCGCGCCCCGGCGTCGAGCTGCCCGGGGCGACGGTGGCCGAGCTCTGCCGGCATCTGGACGGGCTGCCGCTCGCCACCGAGCTGGCGGCGGCGCGCGTACGGGTCATGTCGGTCGACGAGATCGCCCGCAGGCTCGAGGACCGGTTCGCCCTGCTGCGGGGCGGAGCGCGCGACGCACCCCGGCGCCACCGCACCCTGCACGCCGTCGTCGACTGGAGCTGGAACCTCCTGGACCCGGCCGGGCAGGCGGCGCTGCGCGCGCTGTCCGTCTTCCCCAACGGCTTCACGGCGGACGCGGCCCGGCAACTGCTCGGTACCGGGAGGCCGTTCGGCGGCAGCGGCGATGACACCGACGCCCTGCACGTGCTGGACGTGCTGGACGTGCTGGAGAACCTGGTCGACCAGTCCCTGCTCAAGGTCACCGACACCGGTTCCGGCACGCGCTTCGGAATGCTGGAGACCGTACGGGAGTTCAGCACGGCCCGCCGGGCGGAGGCCGGCGAGGACGACCATGTGACCGGGCGGTTCATGGCGTGGGCACGCGACTTCGGGACGGCCCACCACGATGCGCCCTTCGGTCCCGAACCCTTCGCGTCCTGGGTGCGGATCAGGGCCGAGCAGGACAACCTCGTCCAGGCGCTGCGCCTCGGCCTCGACCGGGGGGACGGCGCCACGGTCGCGGCGACCACCGCCGTGCTCGGGAGCCTGTGGACCACCGAGGCCAACTACTCCCGTCTCGTCCCGCTGACCCAGGACACCGCCCCGCTGCTCTCCCACTTCCGGCCCGGGCCCGACCTCGTCGAGGTCACCCGGACCGCCGCGGTCATGTGCACCGCCAATCTGTTCCTGGGCGTCGGCCCCGGGGCGGTACGACCCCTCGTCACCCTGCGGCGGCTGCCTCCCGCGTCGCCGGACACCCTGATCGGGGCCCTCTCCGTCGTGCTGGGCGCCGCACCCGAGCTGCTGGGCCGGGACGACCCGGACCATGCGGCGCTCGACGCACTGTGCGACAGCGACGAGCCCCTGCTCGCCGGCGTCGCCAACTGCGTGGCCAGTTATGTCTGGGAGAGCGAGCACGACCTGGACCGCGCGCTGGCGGCGGCCCGCCGCATGCTCGCGGTCTTCGAGGACCGGCGGATCCCGTGGGCGCAGATCATGGCGCCCTGCCGGATGGGCGAGCTGTGTCTGCAGTCCGAGCGGGGAGGTGAGGCGGTGCCCCACCTGAAGTCGGCCCTGCACGTCCTCGAGAAGCTCGGGGTGTGGACCGACTCGCTCGGGATCCGCTGGGGAATCGTGCTCGGCGGACTGCAGACCGGCGAGCTCGACGAGGCGGAGCACTGGCTGGAGCAGGTGATGCTGAACCAGGCGCGCGAGACGTCGGACGTCCTCACGCCCGGCCTCGGGGCACGCGCGGAGATCGCGCTCGCACGGGGCGAGACCGAGACGGGCCTGCGGCTGTGGCGCCGGGCCGTCGACCAGGTGCAGCACAGCACGAACCCGGTCTTCGGCGCCGAGCTGAATCTGGAGCCCTGGATCCTGGAGGTCCAGGCCGTCGCCGTGACCGCTCATGCGCGCCACGGCCGGCTCGGCCTCGTCGAGGGGATCGCCGGTGCCCTGCAGGACCGGCTCACGACGTTGCTGACCCGCCACGACGGCCTGCCGGCCCTGGTGGACTTCCCGGTGTGCGGTGCACTTCTGCTCGCGCTCGGCACGGCCGATCTCGATCGCGGTCGTACGGGATCGGGGACGCGGCTGATCGCCCTGGCGGACCGCTTCCGTCACCTGCGGAGCTTCCAGCCGACCATGTCCTCCGCCCGGGCCAGGGAAGCGGCCGAACAGGCCGACGGGGCGGCGTACGCCGACGCCGTGTCGGAGTACGCCGCCCTCGGCCAGGACGGACTGCGGGCCGCCGCACTGGCGGCGCTGGCGGAGCGCGCCACCCTTGAGATCCCGTCCGGGTAGGTCCTGTCACGCCTGGAGCCGCACCGGCAGCCGGAGCAGGTGGAAGCCGTCCGCCGGCCAGTGCCCGAACTCCAGCTCGTCCCGGCCGACGGCGAGCGCGGTGCCCGGCCGCCGGACGAGCACCTGGTCGAAGACCACCGAGGTGACCAGGCGGCCCAGGGCCGCGCCCAGGCAGTAGTGGGCGCCGTGGCCGAAGGCGAGGTGACCGTCGCCGCGGCCGAACTCCCGGGTGATGTCGAGACGTTCCGGGGAGTCGCCGTACTCCTGCGGGTCGTGGTTCGCGGCGAGCAGGGCGACCGTCACCGTCTCGCCCTTCTTCAGCGGCGTCCCGGCGAACTCGAAGTCCTCGGTGGCGTACATCGAGGCGCCGATCCGTACGGTGGTGACCCAGCGGAGCAGTTCGGGGACGGCCCGCCCCAGCAGCTCCGGCTCCGTGCGCAGCCGGGCCAGCTGGTCCGGGTGGTCGAACAGGGCGAGGACCGCGTGGGCGAGGAAGAGGGCGGGCGGGGTGATACCGGTGTTGATCAGGAGGAAGACCACCGAGACCAGCTCGTCCTCCGTGAAGGGCTCCTCTCCCTCCCGGCCGCCCTCGATCAGCGCGGAGATGAGGTCGTCCGTGGGCTCCGCCCGGCGCCGTGCGATGAGTTCCCTGACGTGGTCGACGATGCCGATGAGCCCCTCGGCCATGCGGCTGCCGTCCCCGTAGGCGAAGTCACGGATCCACTCGCAGACCCGCGACCGGTCCTCCTCCTCGACGCCGACGAGCTCGCAGATGACGACGGTGGTGAGCGGGTAGGCGAACTCGCCCAGCAGGTCGGCCGGTTCGTCCTTCGCGGCGAGCTCGCCGATCAGGTCCCCCGCGGCCCGCTCCACGAACGAGCGGAGGGCTGCGATGCGCTTGGCGGTGAACGCCCGGGTGAGCGGGGCCCGGCGCCGTGCGTGGTCCTCGCCGTCGAACAGCGCCAGATGGTCGGTCATGTACTTCACGTACTCGGCCGGGAAGGCCTCGAACGCGGCTGCCATCATCTCGTCCTGGGCGTCGGAGCCCCCGGTGCCGCCGGGGAACTTGGAGCGGTCCCGGATCAGCCGGGGCTCGGTGAGGGCGGCCTTGACGTCGGCGTAGCGAGTGATGAGCCGGACCGGGGTCCGCAGCTCAGGGAGCACCACGTGGGGGAGCTCGGCCCGGGTGCGGAGGTCCGCGTAGCCGCGGACGGGGTCTTCGACGAGCTCGGGCGTCAGGTGGACGGTGTTCTCGGCGCTCACGGTGTTCTCGTTCACGATGTGCCTTTCCGTGCAGTGGAGTTGAGGTTTCGGCTCGGCGGGACGGTCCGGCGAGGGTTTCGGGTCAGCGTTGCGGGTCGCGG
This sequence comes from Streptomyces sp. NPDC001970, assembly GCF_053594115.1. Lineage (NCBI taxonomy): Bacteria > Bacillati > Actinomycetota > Actinomycetes > Kitasatosporales > Streptomycetaceae > Streptomyces > Streptomyces sp. NPDC001970. The sequence continues at coordinate 96,273 of NZ_JBSFDW010000022.1, forward strand.
TTGAAGAGCTGCTTCGACCAGAGGTGGCCGACCACGGTGATGGCGAGGCACCAGGCCACGGTGTACAGCCCGTTGGTGCCGATCTCCGTGCCGTTCAGCAGCCCACGCAGGGTCTCGATCACGGTGGTGTACGGCTGGTACTCGGCGAACCAGCGGATCCAGGACGGCATCGAGTCGACCGGCACGAAGGCGCTGCTGATGAAGGGCAGCAGGAACGACAGCGGCAGGGTGGCGTTGCTCGCGGCCTCGGGCGCCCGGCTGGCGAGGCCCAGGCCGACCGCGAGCCAGGTGAGCGCGAAGGTGACCAGCGCCAGGACGCCGGCCGCGGCCAGCCACTCGACGGCCGTCGCGTCGGACCGGAATCCGATGGCGAGGGCGACACCGACCACCAGGGCCAGGCTGACCAGCGTCTGGATCACGCTGCCGACCACATGACCGATCAGGACGGAGGAGCGGGAGATCGCCATGGTGCGGAAGCGGGCGACGATGCCTTCGGACATGTCGCTGCAGACGGCCACCGCGGTGGGCAGGGCCCCCGAGCCCACGGTCATCAGCAGGATTCCGGGCACGACGTAGGCGAGGTAGTCGGCGCGGTCGCCGCCACCACCGAGGCCGTTGCTCAGCGCGCTGCCGAGGACGTACACGAAGAGGAGCAGGATGATGATCGGCATGCCCACGACGGCGATCGTCATGGAGGGGTAGCGCCTGGCGTGCAGCAGATTGCGCCGCAGCATGGTCATGGAGTCGCGCAGCGGGTACGAGGGAGTGGTCGTCGTGCCAACGGTCTTCGTGCGCGCGGTCGTTGTGCTCATCGGGCCTGCACCTTCTCGTTGTCGGGGCGGCCGGTGACCGCGAAGAAGACGTCGTCGAGATCGGGGGTGTGCACGGACAGCTCGTCGACCTCGATCGACGCGGCGTCGAGCACATCGAGGACGGCCCGCAGTCCGCGTACGCTGCCGTCGTTCGGGACGCTCAGGGTGAGCGCCTCCGCGTCCCGCTGAGCCACGCCGAAGGCACGGGCGGCCGCTTCGAAGGCGAGCCCGTCGCCGAACCGCAGACGGACATGACCGCCGGGGACGAGACGCTTGAGCTCGTCCGGGGTGCCCTGGGCGACCAGCTGTCCCTTGTTGAGGACCGCGATCCGGTCCGCGAGCTGGTCGGCCTCCTCCAGGTACTGCGTCGTGAGGAAGACCGTGACGCCACCGGCCACGAGGTCGCGGATGATCTCCCACATGTTGTGGCGGCTGCGCGGGTCGAGTCCGGTGGTGGGCTCGTCGAGGAAGATCACGCTCGGGGCGCCGACCAGGGTCATCGCGATGTCGAGCCGGCGGCGCATACCGCCGGAGTAGGTGGAGGCCGGCTTCCTGGCCGCGTCGACCAGGTCGAACCGCTCGAGCAGCTCGGCGGTGAGCCGCCGGCCCTCACGGCGGCCCAGGTGATGCAGGTCCGCCATGAGGGTCATGTTCTCCTCGCCGGTGATCATGTTGTCCACCGCGGAGAACTGTCCGGTCACGCCGATCGCGGCGCGTACTGCCTGGGGGTTCGTGGCCAGGTCGTGCCCGGCGACGCTCAGCCGGCCGCTGTCGGCGGTGATCAGCGTGGACAGGATCTGGACCGCGGTGGTCTTGCCGGCGCCGTTCGGGCCGAGCAGCGAGAAGACCGTTCCCTCGTCGACGTTCAGGTCGATGCCGTCGAGCACGACCTTGTCGCCGTACGACTTGCGCAGCCCGGTGGCGGCGATGGCCGGTCCGGTCGGGGTGAGGCGTTGGTGAGAAGTCATGCCGCAGAGCGTGCGGGCGGTGGGCTTCAGCGCGGCTTCACCGCGGTTTCAGGGGGTGCTTCAAGGGGTGCGGACCCGTGGAACCGGAGCCTCGACCGGCCGACGGAGCCGGGGCGGAAGCCTGCTGGGCGCCTCCCCTTCGGTACGCTCCCGGGGGAGGTACGGGAGTGACCGCGAGCAGGCACGGACGGGCGGCAGGAGCCATCGGCCATCTGCTGCTGGTTGTCGTGCTCGCCCTGGGCGTCTTCGTGATGCACACCCTCGGCCATCCGGACGAGGAGTCCGGCACGGACGCCCACGCCTCCCACAGCGCTCTCGTCGGGGTCGCAGTTGCCCCGGATGCGGCCGGCCCCGGCCCCGAATCCGGCCCCGGCCCTGGCAGCTCCGAAGCCGACAGCGACGGCGACAAGGCGGCACCCGACCCGGCCACCGCCATGGACATGGCCTCGCTGTGCGTCGCTGTCCTGCTCACCGCCTGGGCGGCGGGGGCACTGCTGCGTGCGGGATCGGCCCGCCTGACGGAGTGGTTGGCAGCCGTACGTGCCCGACTCGCCGGTGTGCCACGGTCGAACGCGCCGCCGCGACCACCCGACCTCGCTCAACTGTCCCTGCTGCGGATCTAGGCCGACGCGCCTGCGCGTCGGGCGGCTTCGGGCCGCCTGCGCACACCCGCGTACGGCCCACACATCCGGAGCATCGACAGACACAGAGACGAGGCGTTTCGCCATGACCTTCTCCCCGCGCGCCCTGCGCCGCCCCCTTAGCGCCCTCCTCCCCATCCGCCGCCGGATCGCTCTGGTGGGCGCTGTCGCCGCGGCCGGCCTGCTGCTCGCGGCCTGCGGCGGCGACAGCGGCAGTGGCAGTGACAGCAACGGTCACGGCACGGGCGGCGACACGAATCCGGCCACCTCCACCCCCTCCGCCGGCGGGAACCCGGCGCCGGGCGCCTTCAACGACGCGGACGTGACGTTCGCGCAGCAGATGATCCCCCACCACGAGCAGGCCCTGGAGATGGCGGAGCTCGCGGACGGCCGCGCCGCGGACGCGGAGATCAGGACGCTCGCCGGGCTGATCGAGAGGGCCCAGGACCCGGAGATCCGGACGATGAAGTCCTGGCTGAAGGGGTGGGGCAGGCCCGAGTCGTCCGGCATGGACCACGCAGCGGGCCACGACGGTTCCGGCGGCACGGCCGGAATGATGTCCGAGCAGGACATGGCCGCGCTCAGGGACCTGACCGGCGCCGACTTCGACCGCACGTTCGCGCAGCTGATGATCGCCCACCACAACGGGGCGATCGAGATGGCCGAGGACGAGCAGCGGAACGGCCGCAACGCCACCGCCAGGAAGCTCGCCGCCGCCGTCGTCGAGAACCAGTCGGCCGAGGTCGAGCAGCTCGGCAGGATCCTCGACCGGCTCGGCGCCTGAGCCGCCGCCCGGTCACCGCACCCGACCTGTCGCGACACCGTTCCGGGCGGCCCCCGCGCCGCCCGGAACGGGCCGGCGGACGGTGCCCGATGCGCAGACCGGAACCAATGGTTCCGTGACATCCGTCACTTCCGCTTCGGGCACTAAGGCTGCCGAATAGTAGATAGCGCCCTGGCGACATAGTGAGATTTGTCCGTCTTGACGTTGACATATGTCGTGCGGGGTTCGAGGGCGCTCGGGCCGTCCGGCGTCCTCGCTCGTTTCTTCGGCAAACAGGCGCTTCTGACGAGACGACAGATTCCCCGGAAGTCCCGGAAGCCCGGTCAGCACGCCTGTGTCCCCTTTTCAAGGGCCCTGCACCGCTACGAGCACGCGTAGTACCGAGGCTCATTGCCCTGCCCTCGGAGTGCTTCTAAGAATGGCGCCCGCAAAGGCGTCCCCGCCGCTCAGGTGCAGTGTCTGGACAGAGGCGGCCGCACCGGGGGCGCTCCGCGATCACCGAGTGAGGTCATGCATGAGGAAGCACCGCAGGAAGACGCACTACCGGAAGATAGCCATCGCCGCCGTCACCTTGGGCGCAGTGGGTGTGCCCTCCGTCGCCATGGCCTGCATGGATCCGCAGGAGGGCCAGGACGGCAGGTCCTGGGGACAGGAGAGCCAGGACGGCAGGTCCTGGGGACAGTGGAAGAACGCGTCCGCCGATGAGCGGTGGTCGGGCGGCGACCGTGACTGGAAGCAGAAGCAGGGCAACGAGTGGGGCGGGGCGGAGCAGCCCGCGCCGGCCACGCCGAAGCCCACCGCGCCGCCGAGCACCTCGAAGCCCGGCGCCCCGGCCAAGCCCGCTGCTCCGGCCACCACCGCCCCGGCCAAGCCCGCCGCGCCTGCCGCCCCCGCGTCCGGCGCCGTGGCCCGCGTCGTCCAGCTCGTCAACAGCGAGCGCAGCAAGGCCGGTTGCTCGCCGGTGAAGCTGAACGCCACGCTGACGAAGGCCGCGCAGGACCACAGCAAGGACATGGCGGCCCACCGGAACATGTCCCACACGGGCTCCGACGGTTCGAACCCGGGCGACCGGATCACCCGCGCCGGTTACAACTGGAGCACCTACGGCGAGAACGTCGCCTACGGCTACTCCACCCCCGAGAGCGTCATGCAGGCCTGGATGACCAGCCCCGGCCACAAGAAGAACATCCTGAACTGCGCGTTCAAGGAGATCGGCGTCGGCCTGGCGCAGCCCAACGACTACTGGACCCAGGACTTCGGCGCAGCTCGATAGGCAGCCCGCTCAGCAGCCCGACATCGAGCACAGCGCCAGGCCGTCACTCGGCGCAGGGCAGACGCGTGGGCCCCGACCGCATGCGGTCGGGGCCCACGCCCGGCACCGAGAGCCCCGCGGCCGCCATGAACGACCGCGGCAGCGTCGTGCCGCGCAGCCTGCTCTCCGCGACCGGCGTGAAGATCACGTGGCGGTGGGGCGGGAACGGGCTCCACCGGCTGCACCGGGGTCACCGGGGTCACCGGGGTCACCGGGTGCAGGGTGCGGCGGTCGTCGGCGGGAGTCCCGATACGGCGTTGCCCGGCGGCCGTTGACACCTTACGGTTGACGCCGTGACTGCCGGGTCGGCCATGGGCCACGAGCGAGTGGGGTACCCGGCCCTGGCGTGAGCGCAGGGCGGGCGAGAGGCCCGCCGTTCTTCTTTCTTCTCCGTTTCCGTTCGACCCCGAGAAGAAAGCAGCGCATGCCCAACGCATTCAACCAGCAGATCATCGACGAGTTCCGTGCCAACGGCGGACGCGTCGGCGGCCCCTTCGAGGGCGGCCGGCTGCTCCTGCTCACCACCACCGGAGCGCGATCCGGCGCCCGCCACACCACTCCCGTGGGCTATCTGCCCGACGGAGGCGAGCGCGTCCTGGTCATCGCCTCGGCCGGTGGCGCGCCGAGGCATCCGGACTGGTTCCACAACCTGGTGGCCGATCCCCGCGTCACGGTCGAGGCCGGAGTGTTCACGTACGAGGCCGAGGCCGTCGTCCTGGAGGGCGCCGAGCGCGAGCGCGCCTTCGCCCGCGCGGTCGAGGCCGACCCCGGGTGGGCCGAGTACGAGGCCAGGGCGGAGCGGGTGATCCCCGTGGTCGCCCTCCAGGAGATTCCCGGTCCGCCGAACATCGCCGCGGCGTCGTTCGGCGCGGCCGTCAAGGCCGTGCACGACGGGTTCCGGCGGGAGCTGGCGCTGATCCGCGAGGAGATCGCCGGTTCCGGGTCCGGGACCGGACCGGGAATCGGCGCCCAGCTCCGCGTGAACTGCCTGACCGTCTGCGCCGGAGTGCACAACCACCACACCGGCGAGGACATCGGGATGTTCCCGTTCCTCGCCGAGCGTCATCCTGAGCTCGCCCCGGTCCTGGACCGGCTGCGCGACGAGCACGTGCGGATCGCCGAGCTCGTCGAGGACCTGCGGAAGGTCGTGTCGGCCGAAGGGGCCGACGCCGTACGGGTCCGCGCCGAGGTCGAGCGGCTCACGGAGGAGCTGGAGAGCCATCTGCTCTACGAGGAGGAGCAGCTGATCCCGGTGCTCGACCCGCAGGTGCCCTAGCTGTTCAGCCGCCGTCGGGAGCGCCGGGTCCGGCCTCCCGGCGGTGGTCCTCGTCCGTGCGCAGGACCAGGGCCAGCAGCCCCGGGAAACGTGCGTCGAACTCCTCGCGGCGCAGGCGGTTGACGCGCTTGGGCCCCTCGTCGCGCTGTTCGACCAGGCCGGCAGCGCGCAGGACCGAGAAATGGTGGCTGAGCGCCGCCTTGCCGACCGGTACGTCGAAACTGCCGCAGGTGCGCGCCCAGTCGGCGGAGCCCTCGAGCTCGCGGACGAGCTGGATGCGTACGGGGTCGGCGAGCGCCGAGAGGGCGGCCAGGACGGGGACCTCGTCGGGATGCGTGTGCACGGGTGCGGCGCGGTGTCCGCCGCTCGCCGTCGTCGCGTCGCTCATGGCGTGCTCGCTCCTCCCCTTGCCGAGTGTTCGATGAAAATCATACACTTCGAGTGTTCGACTTCCATTGAACACTCTTCGAGGGGCGTGTGTTTCTGTGCGTGCGGTCGAGATCCATGAGTACGGCGGTCCCGAGGTGCTGACGGTCGTGACGACCGACGCACCCGATCCGGGACCCCGCCAGGTCACCGTCGACGTCGCGTACGCGGGCGTGAACTTCGCCGACCTCAAGGCACGGGCCGAGGGCTACCGGGTGGAGGCCCTGCCCTACGTCCCCGGTCTGGAGGTCTCGGGCCGGATCCGGGCCGTCGGCACGGGCGTGACGGGCCTGCGCCCGGGGCAGGAGGTCGCCGCGCTCACCGCCGCGGGCGCGTACGCCGAGGTCGTGGCCGTACCGGCCGCCACCGTGTTCCCGCTGCCCGAAGGGGTCGACCTGCGGACCGCCGCCACACTGCCCACCGTGCTGCCGACCGCGCACGCCCTGCTGCACGAGGTGGGACGCCTGCGCTCCGGCGAGACCGTGCTGGTGCACGGCGCGGCGGGCGGCATCGGCACGGCGGCCGGGCAGCTGGCACGGGCGGCCGGCGCGCGGGCGGTGTACGGCGTGGTGTCCTCTGCCGCGAAGGCCGGGCACGCCCTGAAGCACGGCTACGACGAGGTGTTCACCGGCGACTCCTTCCCGGACGAGGTCCGCCGCGCCACCGGCGGCCGCGGTGTCGACCTGCTGCTCGACCCGGTGGGCGGCGACACCCTCCGCCGCGGTCTGGACGCACTCGCCGCCTTCGGGCGGCTCGTCTCGTACGGCAACGCGAGTGGAGCGGAGCCCTGGCACATCGGTCCCGCCGAGCTCTACGGATCCGGGCGCACGGTCGCGGGGTTCTCCATTCTCTCGCTCGCGCAGACGGCCCCCGAGGCACTGCGGGCCCTCGCCGAACGCGCCTTCCGCACCGTCACGGACGGCGTCGTGGAGCTGCCGGTCACCGCGGAGTTCCCACTGGAGGAGGCGGCCGCGGCGCACGCCCTGATGGGCGGACGCACCTCGACCGGCAAGCTCCTGCTGAAGGTGGCGCCATGAACTCCACGAGCCCCACGGGTCCCACGAGCTCCACAGGCTCCACGAGCCCTCTGAGAATCGCGGTCATCGGCACAGGCGGCGTCGGCGGCTACTTCGGTGGCCGCCTCGCGCTCGCCGGACACGACGTCGCCTTCGTCGCCCGCGGCGCCCACCTCGAAGCGCTCCGCCGCGACGGGCTCGCCGTGAAGAGCGTGGCAGGCGACTTCACGGTGCCGTCGGCCCGGGCGACGGACGCCACCGCGGAGATCGGCGAGGTGGACTACGTCCTGCTGTGTGTGAAGACGTGGCAGCTGGCGGCCGTCATCGACGCGCTGCCCCCGCTCCTGGGAACCGGCACCGCCGTCGTCACGCTCCAGAACGGTGTCGAGGCGCCCGCCGAGGTCGCGCAGGCCATCGGCCGGGACGCGGTCCTGCCGGGTACGGCGAAGATCATCGCCCATCTCGACGGACCCGGTCGCGTGCGCCATCTCGGCGGACCCGGCCTGCTGGCCTTCGCGGAGTGGGACAACCGGCCGACGGACCGGGTCGCACGGCTGCAGGCCGCGCTCGACGCGGCCGACGGCGTGACGGCCGTCGTCTCCGAGGACATCTGGGCCGAGCTCTGGGCCAAGTTCCTGTTCGTCGTGCCGCCCGGCGGCCTCGGCGCCGTGACGGACGCCCCGTTCGGGCCTCTGCGCACCAGGCCGGGTACGCGGCAGCTGCTCGTGGCCGCGATGACCGAGATCCGCCAGGTGGCGCGGGCGATGGACGTCAGACTGCCGGACGATGTCGTCCCGACGGCGATGGCGTTCCTCGACCGGCAGCCCGCCGCCGGCACGACATCGCTGCACCGCGACCTCGCCGCCGGGCTGCCCTCCGAGCTGGAGGCTCTCACCGGTGCCGTCGTGCGCATCGGCGAGCGGACGGGGACGGCGACGCCCGTCAACAGCGTCCTCTACGAGGTGCTGCGCCTGCGGGAGGAGGCGTCGCGCAGCACCTCCTGACATCGAGGGCAGAAAAACTTCCCGCGCCGTGTCGAGAAACCGTCGTCCGCTCCGACGTCCCCTGTGAGAGTTGCCCACAGGGGGCGGCCCCGCACCCGAGGGAGCGAAACCATGAAGTATCTGGTGATGGTCCAGGCGAGCCAGGCGGACTACGAGGCCATGCGCGGCAAGGGCTCCGAGCACAGCCCCGCCTGGAGCGAGAAGGACCTGCAGGCGATGTTCTCCTTCATGGAGGCCATCAACAACGACCTGGCCGAGTCCGGTGAGCTCGTGGACGGGCAAGGCCTGGTCGAGCCCGCGCAGACCCGCTTCGTGAGCGCGGGCGAGGACGGCCGGCCGGTGATCTCGGACGGGCCGTACGGCGAGACGAAGGAACTCCTCTGCGGCTACTGGGTGCTGGACTGCGAGAGCCTCGACCGGGTCACGGAGATCGCGGCGCGCATCGTGCAGTGCCCCCAGCCCGAGGGCACGCCCGACTACCCGGTGGTCATCCGCCCGATCGACGGAAGCGGAGGCGACCTGCGCCCGTGACGCGCGCGAACGGCATCGAGGACCTGCTGCGCCTGCACGCGCCGCAGGTCCTCGGCGCGCTCGTACGCCGGTACGGACACTTCGGCCCGGCCGAGGACGCCGTACAGGAGGCGCTGCTCGCCGCCGCGCAGCAGTGGCCCGATGCGGGTGTGCCGGACAATCCGCGCGGCTGGCTGATCAAGGTGGCCTCGCGCCGCCTCACCGACCAGCTGCGCAGCGACGAGGCGCGGCGCCGCCGCGAGGAGACGGCGGCGCAGCTGGCACCCTCGGACGCCTTCATCGCCCGGCCGCCCGGTGAGGGCCGGGCACCGTCCGAGGACGACACCCTCACGCTGCTGTTCCTCTGCTGTCATCCCGACCTGACGCCCGCCGCGCAGATCGCGCTCACCCTGCGGGCCGTCGGCGGTCTGACGACCGCGGAGATCGCGCGAGCGCTGCTGCTGCCCGAGGCGACGACGGCCCAGCGCGTCAGCCGGGCCAAGGCGAAGATCAAGGGCGTGCCTTTCCGCCGGCCGGGGCCCGAGGACCGCGACCAGCGGCTCGCGGCGGTCCTCCAGGTCCTCTACCTGATCTTCAACGAGGGCTACACGGCCTCATCCGGCGCCGCCCTGCACCGTGCCGACCTGGCCCAGGAGGCGATCCGGCTGACCCGTGCCGTACGCAGGCTGCTGCCGCACGAGGGCCCGGTCACCGGGCTCCTGGCCCTCATGCTCCTCACCGAGGCGCGCAGTGCCGCCCGCACCGGCCCGCACGGGGAGCTGATCCCCCTCGACGAGCAGGACCGGGCGCTGTGGAACCGGGACGCGATCGCCGAGGGCACGGCGCTGGTGGAGGAGGCCCTGGCCCAAGGTCCTGCGGGCGCCTATCAGTTGCAGGCGGCGATCGCGGCGCTCCACGACGAGGCGGCGCGTGCGGAGGACACCGACTGGCCGCAGATCCGCGCTCTGTACGACGTGCTCGTGCACCGCGCTCCGGAGCCCATGGCCGAGCTGGGACGGGCGGTGGCCGTGGCCATGGTGGACGGGCCGGAGTCAGGGCTCGCCGAAGTGGCGAAGCTGGAGGACCGGTTGGCGGGACACCACCGGCTCGACGCCGTACGGGCCCATCTGCTGGAGAAGGCCGGGGACCGGGAGGGCGCGCGGGCCGCGTACCAGCGGGCGGCCCAGCACACGCTCAGCGTCCCGGAGACCCGCTACCTCCGGATGCGGGCCGCCCGGCTGAACCCCTGAACACGGGGCCCGAGGAAGTCGGGAACGGAAGTCGGGAACGGACTATGGCCATTCATCCGACCCGCCATTACCTTACCGCGCAGTAAGTTCCTGCCTCCCTCCTGCCCCACACCCTCAGGAGCGCGCCGTGAAGACCGCACTCTCGCCTGCCATCACCGCCGTGGCCGCCGCTCTCGCGGTCACCGTCACGTCCGCCGCCCCGGCGGCGTCGGCCACGAACCCGGACGGGCTCCGGGAAGTGCTGTTCGTCGGCAACAACTGGGAAGGAACCGCCGACGTACTCGAATCGTCCGGAGCCCTCACGAAGATCGGCCGGGTGAACGTCGTCCCCGACAAGGACGAACGGCTGCTGGAGATCCACCTCAACCCCGTGAAGCTCGCCTACTTCCTCGGAATACGGATGACCGTGGGCGAGGGCCACGACCAGTACGTGGACGACATGTACTCGACGCCCGACGGGTCGGCCGTCGTCGTCTCCCGCCCGAGCTTCGCCGACGTCGTCTCGATCGACGTCGCGACCAACAAGGTCAACTGGCGCTTCCCCGTGTCCGGTTACCGCTCCGACCACATGGCCGTCTCCCCGGACGGCAAGCGGGTCGCCGTGTCCGCGTCCACCTCCAACACCGTGCATGTGCTGGACATCGCCACAGGTCACCAGACCGGCTCGTTCAAGACCGGCGACAAGCCGCACGAGAACGTCTTCACGGCCGACGGCAGGCACATCTGGAACTCGGCCATCGGCGAGGTCAACACCGCGCTGGACGATCCGCTCCTCGACTGGACCAAGGGCGACCGGAAGATCACGGTCGTGGACGCGAACACGTACCGGACCGTGAAGGTGATCGACATGCGGGAGCGGCTGGACGCCTTCGGCCGCAAGGACCTGTCCGACGCGGTACGGCCGGTGGCGTTCACGCCCGACGAGTCGAAGCTCTACTTCCAGGTGTCGTTCTTCAACGGCTTCCTCGAGTACGACATCGCCACCGACCGGATCACCCGCCAGAAGACGCTCCCGAAGAACCCGGCCACGAGCGAGGACCGGACGACCTGGGTCAACGACTCGCGCCACCACGGCATGTCGATGAGTCCGAAGGGCGACAAGCTCTGCATCGCCGGGACGATGGACGACTACGCCACGGTCGTCGACCGGGCGACGCTCCAGGAGGGTCCGCTCGTCACGGCGTCGAAGCCGTACTGGGCGACCGTGAGCGGGGACGGGAAGTCCTGCGTGATCTCCGAGAGCGGCTCCGACACGGTCACCGCGATCGACTTCGCGACCGGGCGGAAGGTCGCGTCCGTCGCCGTGGGCGACCATCCGCAGCGGGTACGGCTCGGCCATGTGGCCGCGGACTGGACGGGCCCTTCGGCCGGGCGGGACTAGCCTCCGCTACGTCCGAGGACGGACACCCGGTGGGGGGAACGCAGGGGAACGCGGAGAACCCGGAGAACCCGGAGAACCCCCCACCGGAAATGTGTGGCGGACGGTTCGGCCGGGCGCGACCATCGGAGCATGACCCGCACGTTCGACCACCTCGTCGCAGAGGCCGACTCCGTGTCCGTGGCCGGCTGGGACTTCTCGTGGCTCGACGGCAGGGCCACCGAGCAGCGCCCGTCCTGGGGCTACCAGCGTCTGATGAGCGAGCGGCTGGCGCGGGCGTCCGCCGCCCTCGACATCCAGACGGGCGGCGGGGAGGTCCTCGCCGGAGCGCCGGAACTGCCGCCGCTCATGGTGGCCACCGAGTCCTGGCCACCGAACGTCGCCAGGGCCACCCGGCTGCTCCACCCGCTGGGCGTGGCCGTCGTCGTCGACACCGACGAGCCGCCGCTCCCCTTCGGCGACGGGGCCTTCGACCTGGTCGTCAGCCGCCACCCGGTGACCGTGTGGTGGGACGAGATCGCCCGCGTGCTGCGGACGGGCGGCACGTATCTCTCCCAGCAGGTCGGCCCCGCCAGCGTCTTCGAACTGGTGGAGTACTTCCTGGGACCGCAGCCGGAGGAGGTACGCCGCGGCCGTCACCCGGACGACGCACGGGCGGCCGCCGAGGCGGCGGGCCTGGAAATCACCGACCTGCGGTCGGAGTCGCTGCGCACCGAGTTCTTCGACATCGGCGCGGTGATCTACTTCCTGCGGAAAGTGGTCTGGATGGTCCCGGGCTTCACCGTCGCCCAGTACCGCGACCGCCTCCGGGAGCTCCACGACCGGATCGAGGCCGAGGGCCCGTTCGTCGCCCACACGGCACGCTTCCTGATCGAGGCCCGCAAGCCCGGCTGACCTACGGGACGTGCGTGGCGCCCGCGGCCGAGTCATCATCGGGGCATGAGCCCCACTATTCATCTCGCCCAGCAGCCCGAAGCCGACGAACTCCTCGGACGCAGCCCGCTCGCCGCCCTGACCGGCATGCTGCTGGACCAACAGGTCCCCATGGAATGGGCCTTCTCCGGCCCGTACACGATCGCCCGGCGCCTGGGCACCGACGATCTGGACGCCCACGAGATCGCCGCCCACGACCCGGAGGCCTTCGTCGCGCTGCTGTCCGAGAAGCCGGCCGTGCACCGCTACCCGGGGTCCATGGCGAAGCGGATCCAGCAGCTGTGCCAGTACCTCGTGGACGAGTACGACGGCGATGCGACGGCCCTGTGGCGGGACGCGAAGACGGGCAAGGAGCTGCTCGCGCGGCTGAACGCGCTGCCCGGATTCGGCAAGCAGAAGTCGCAGATCTTCCTGGCCCTGCTGGGCAAGCAGTTCGGTGTCACGCCCGAGGGCTGGCGGGAGGCGGCGGGACCGTACGGCGAGGCGGGCTCGTACCGTTCGGCGGCCGACATCACGGGCCCCGAGTCGCTGGCCAAGGTGCGTGCGCACAAGCAGGAGATGAAGCGGGCGGCAAAGGCTGCGAAATGACCTACGTCTACGCCCGAAGACGTACAACTTGATGTCAATCCGGCTAAATATCACGTGAGTTGCGGCACAACTGTTCACAGAGCTCTCAGAGATCGCTAACTTCCCCTCAACCTCGTTCGCACCGGGAAGGACCTCTGTGACCGCAACCCATCGCAGAGCCGTGGCCACCCTGGCCGCAGCCGCACTCGCGACTCCGCTCCTGCTGGCATCCGCCTCCCCCGCAACCGCCCACCGGCACGACCCTGCCAAGGAAGCGGCGAAGGAAGCGGCCAAGCTCTCCAAGAAGCTGGTTCGCGAGTCGTCCGCCAAGGACGCCTTCAAGCACCTGCAGAAGTTCCAGCAGATAGCCGACAGCGCGGGAGGCAACCGCGCCGCCGGCACGCTCGGCCACGACGCGTCCGCCGCGTACGTGTACCAGCTGATGAAGAAGGCCGGGTACAACGTCTCGTACCAGGACTTCGAGTTCTTCTACACCGAGACCAAGGCCGAGAGGCTGTCGGTGGTCTCGCCCGCGCCGCGCGACGTCGCGATATCGGCGATGACGTACACCAAGTCGACGCCCGTCGGCGGTGTGAAGGCGGACCTGGTCGCCGCGCCCGTCGACGCCGACGGCACCACCGGCTGTGAGCCCGGCGACTTCGCCTCCGGGGCGTTCACCGGCAAGATCGCGCTGATCAAGCGCGGCGGCTGCACCTTCGCCGTCAAGCAGGAGAACGCGGCGGCCGCGGGCGCGCTCGGCGCCGTCATCTACAACAACACCGAGGGCGTGCTCTCCGGCACCCTCGGCGGCCCGGAGGCCGGCAAGATCCCGACCGGCGGCATCACGCTGGCCGAGGGCGAGAAGCTCGCCGCGGACCTCGCGCAGGGGCCGGTGAGCATCGACTTCGAGATCCGCCAGCTCCAGGAGAAGCGGACCACCCGCAACGTCATCGCGGAGACCAAGCACGGCAATGCCGCCAACACGGTGATGCTCGGCTCCCACCTCGACTCCGTCGTTGCCGGCCCCGGCATCAACGACAACGGCTCCGGCTCCGCCGGTCTGCTCGAAGTCGCCCTGGAGCTCGCCGAGTCCCACAAGCGGCCCGCCAACAAGGTGCGCTTCGCCTGGTGGGGCGCGGAGGAGAACGGCCTGCTCGGTTCGGACCACTACGTCGCGAACCTCAGCGAGCTGGGCAAGAAGGAGATCAAGCTCTACCTCAACTTCGACATGATCGCGTCGCCGAACTACGGCCTGTTCGTGTACGACGGCGACGACTCGGACGGTGTCGGCGCGCCGGCGGGCCCGGCGGGCTCCGCTCAGCTCGAGCGCGACATCAACGAGTTCATGGACCAGGTGGGCGCGCCGCACGAGGGCACGGACTTCACCGGTCGGTCCGACTACGGCCCGTTCATCGAGGTCGGCATCCCGTCCGGCGGCACCTTCACCGGCGCGGAGGGCATCAAGACCGCCGCGCAGGCACAGAAGTTCGGCGGCACGGCCGGGGTCGCGTACGACGCGTGCTACCACGCCAAGTGCGACGACATCAAGAACATCAGCATGAAGGCGTTCGACGTCAACATCGACGTCATCGCCAACGCGGTCGGCACCTACGCCCAGGACCTGAGCTCGCTGCGCAAGCCGGTCACCACCGTCCCGACGGACGGCGACGAGGGCAGCGGCGGCGGTCTCCACGACGGCCACGGCCACGAGGTCACGGAGTAACCCCTCCGCCCTTTTGAGAGGCGGGCCCTCGGCCCCGGCACCGTCCAGCGGACCCGCGTGTCCGTCCTCGATCGCCGGACGGGCTCCTTGTGAGCCCTCCGGCGATCGAGGTGGAGGTCCTCCCCACGCCCGCCAGGGCGTGGGGAGGCGGTCCGAGGCGGAGCCCCGGTGAGGGCTGGGGGCGCCCTACGGGCGGCGGGCCGTGCCGAAGAGGGAGCGGGAGATCTCGCGGCCCAGTTGCGTGCCGACCGAGCGCGCGAGGGACTTGACGAGACCGCTGCCCATGACCTGCCCGACGACGGACTCGTCATGACGCGGAGCGCGGGCCCCGCGGGCCGACTCCTTCGCCGCCCCTTTCGCCGACTCCGCCTCCCGCGCCGCTCGCAGCGCCGCCTCCTCCGCAGCCTGCTGCTCGGCCGTCAGCCGCTCGTACGCCGACTCGCGGTCCACAGCCTGTGCATAGCGCGCGTACAGCACCGACGACTTCACCGCCCGGTCCATCGCCTCCGCAGCGATCGGCCCCATCAGCGACTGCGGCGCCCTCAGCCGGGTGACGGCCACCGGAGTCGGCGCACCCGTCTCGCCCAGGACGGTGACCACCGCCTCGCCGATGCCCAGCGAGGTGAGCACCTCCTCCAGGTCGTACGCCGAGTCCGGGAACGTCCGCACCGCCGGAGCAGCGCACCCAGGTCGAGCGCAGCCCCCGGGACGGCGTAACCGGCCGCGATCTCCCCGGCCTCGGCGGGAAGCGCCCCCGGATGGGGCGAACCGGCGGGCTGCGGGGCGGTCGGTGACAGCTCGGGCTCGCTCATGACAGGGCCCCTATTACGGGTTTGAGGGGTTTTGACCAGCATCGCACCGGCGCCGCCTGGCTGCGCCGACGGCCGCTTGCCCGGTAGGCTTTCCGTGTGATCTTCAAGCGCATCGGCAACGGCCGGCCGTATCCCGACCACGGCCGGGAAAGCACCCGGCAGTGGGCTGACGTCGCGCCGCGCCCGGTCCGCCTCGATCAGCTCGTGACCACCAAGGGCCAGCTGGACCTCGAGACCCTGCTCGCCGAGGACTCCACGTTCTACGGCGATCTGTTCGCGCACGTCGTGAAGTGGCAGGGCGATCTGTACCTCGAGGACGGGCTGCACCGCGCCGTGCGCGCGGCGCTCCAGCAGCGCCAGGTGCTGCACGCCCGCGTGCTGGAGCTGGACTGAGAGCCTGGCGTCGGCCCGCCCGGTCCCCCTCCAGACGGCTGACCCGGCTCCCCACCGGACAGACGGCCGGCCGACCCTCGCGGGCATCGCTCCCCTGCGCCCTCCGAAGCGTTTTCCGACCCGTACGGGCGGAGTTTCCGACCCATACGGGCTCAGTGCGATGATCGTTTAGTAGGCAGAGCCGCGCGACCGCACTACGCTGCGCCCATGAGCATGCTCACTCCCCCAGGCATGGGCGGAAAGTACCGCATTACGGGCAACGCGTATCCACGCATGCGCCGCCCTCGACGCCGTCGCAGGATCGTGCTCGCAGTCGTCGCCGCCGGGGCCGTCCTCGGCCTCGGCGGCTGGGGGACGCTGCAGCTCATCGATGTGTTCTCGGGCGGCGGGAAGAAGGCCACGGCGGGCACCGACGCGGCGTCCTGCAAACCCCAGGTGGCGGTCTCCGCCGCGCCCCTCCCGCCGAAACCGGCCCGGATCACGGTGAACGTCTACAACGCGACCCCGCGCAGCGGACTCGCCAAGGCCACCGCCGACGAGCTGCGCAAACGCGGGTTCGCCATCGGCAAGGTGGGCAACGCCCCGGTGGCGTACGACAAGAAGGTCCCCGGCACGGCGATACTGCTGGGCGCCGCCACGGCGAACGACGGATCGTTCCGGGTGCTCGCCACACAGCTCGCGGGCACCCAGCTCAGGACGGACGCCCGCAAGACCGCGGACGTCGACCTGATCCTGGGCACCGCCTTCAAGACGCTCACCGCCAAACCGGCGTCGGACAAGGCGCTGGCTGCCCTGGCCACCCCGCCGAAGCCGGCCACGACCTGCTGAGAGCGGCCCGTACGTGCAGGAGCGGCTGCTCACCGAGCAGCCGCTCCTGATCACTGGCACGGCCCGTCGGCCGCGCACTCCCGCGTACGGCGGCGCGCACGGCCGGCGCGGTGCCGGGCGCAATCGCGCGGGACTACTCCGCCGCGCCGTACATCCGGTCGCCCGCGTCGCCCAGGCCCGGGACAATGTAGCCCTGCTCGTTGAGCCGCTCGTCGACCGAGGCCGTGACGACCGTCACCGGCGTGCCCGCCAGGTCGCGCTCCATGACCTCGACGCCCTCGGGCGCCGCCAGCAGCACGACCGCGGTCACGTCGTCGGCACCGCGCTTGATCAGCTCCTGGATCGCCGCCACGAGCGTGCCGCCGGTGGCCAGCATCGGGTCCAGGACGTACACCTGGCGGCCGGAGAGGTCCTCGGGCATGCGCGTCGCGTACGTCGACGCCTGGAGGGTCTCCTCGTTGCGGATCATCCCGAGGAAGCCCACCTCGGCGGTCGGCAGCAGCCGCACCATGCCGTCGAGCATGCCGAGCCCGGCCCGCAGGATCGGCACCACCAGGGGGCGCGGGCGGGAGAGCTTGACGCCCGTGGTCCGCGCGACCGGGGTCTGGATGTCGATCTGCTCGGTGCGCACGTCCCGCGTGGCCTCGTACGCGAGCAGGGTCACCAGCTCGTCGGCGAGCCGCCGGAAGGTGGGGGAGTCGGTGCGCTGGTCGCGCAGGGTGGTGAGCTTGTGCGCCACCAGAGGGTGGTCGACAACGTGGATCCGCATGGGCCCAACAGTAGCCGGGAGCCGCCACCCCCTGGCATCAATGGGCGCTTCGGAGGGAAGGTGGGACGTACCCCTTCCAGCACCGAGGTGGTGTGGCCGATGCCGGACCGGGAACATCAGGACCCGCGGGATCCGCCGGACCCGCGGGCATGGACGGAACAGGAGCAGGAACGAGAGCAGGACGCCGACGCCGAGCGACGTCGGCGGCGCGCCCAATTCCTGCGCGAGCTGAACGAGGCCAAGGCGCTGCGTGACCGCGTCCAGCCGCGGCGGGCTCGGGCGGCCAGGATGCGCCAAGCCATGCGGATGCGAGCCTTCCGCTGGTGAGCCCGAGTGCACGCCTGTGCGAGCACTTGACTGAACGCGTGCACGACGCAACGCCGGAAGACCTCTCGCAAGGCCGTTGTTTCTGTCACGATTCCGAAAGGGCGGGGCACCAAGCGCACCGCCGGTCGTCACAACTCTGATCAGTGGGAGAGTCACGGTGTACTTCGCCGCACTGCTCGCGCGCACCGAAGACGGGTGGGAAGCGAGCGACACAGAGCTCGACGATGTGGAGACCTTGTCGGACCTGACCGACTTGGCCCACGAAGCCTCGGTGGACGAGGACACGGTGCTCGTCTTCATCGAGCAGGAGGACGCGTGGTTCGCCCTCGTCCGCGTGGAAGGCGAGGACGACCCTCGTGTCTACGTCTCGGACGCGGCCGCGGCCGCCCGCTCCTCGTACGGGGAGATCCTCACCAACGAACTGCTGGGCGGTGACCAGGACGACGACGACGCCGACCTGGACTCCCTGGACCTCGACGGTACGGAGGACGGCGAGCCCGCCGTCGTGGACGACGAGGAGGAGGAAGAGGAGGAGACGTCGGTCTCGGCGGAGTTCGTCCCGGCCGGGCCGGCCGGCGACCGCGAGATCCTCGCGGACCTGGGCATGTCCGAGAAGGAGCTGCTGGCCCTCGGCACGGAGGCGCTCGGTGAGATCGCCGACGCGCTGGGCGCCGCCGAGGTGCTGGAGACCGTCCGCTAGTGACCGAGGCGGCCGGGGACCCCGTACGTGCTCCGTGGGAGGCGCCCATGCGTCTCGCCCTCAAGGAGGCGGCGCGGGCGGCGCAGGCCGGTGACGTACCGGTCGGCGCCGTCGTCCTGGACGCGGGCGGGGCGGTCCTCGCCACGGGCCACAACGAACGCGAGCTGACCGGTGACCCGACCGCGCACGCGGAGGTGCTCGCGCTCCGGAGGGCCGCGTCCCGGCGCGGGGAGTGGCGGCTCACCGGCTGCACCCTCGTCGTGACGCTGGAGCCGTGCACGATGTGCGCGGGCGCGCTGGTGCTGTCCCGCGTGGACCGGGTGGTCTACGGCGCGCGGGACGAGAAGGCGGGTGCGGCCGGCTCGCTGTGGGATCTCGTACGGGACCGGCGGCTCAACCACCGCCCCGAAGTGATCCTCGGCGTGCTCGAGGCGGAGTGCTCGGAGCAACTGTCGGCGTTCTTCCGGGACCGCTGATCCCTATCGATTTCAGACCACGGCCCACCTTGGGCTAAGCTCTCTCCCGGTAGCGTGTCCGAGCGGCCGAAGGAGCTCGCCTCGAAAGCGAGTGTGGCGCAAGTCACCGAGGGTTCAAATCCCTCCGCTACCGCGCACAGAAGGGCCCCGGTGTTCGACACCGGGGCCCTTCCGCGTTGCGGTTGCCGTTCGCCCGCCTCTGCCGCCTTCCGAGGAGAGAAGGAGGGAGAGGAGGCTCGGGGGGAGCGGCATCGGGGGGACAAGCCGCTCCCCCCAGGGGAACCGTCCGCCCGGACCCGGGCCGCTCTCGGGGGAAGCACGCGGCCCGGGTCCCCGCAGTGGGGGCCGGTTCCTCACCCTTCGGATTCCTGCCGGATCCTCCGGGTTCATCTCCCATCCTGCGCCGGTGGGCACCGTTACCGGGCCGGGCAAAGGGCCCGGATCTCCGGGTCCTTGGTCCATAAAGGCTCAGTTAGACTCACGCGACTTCACAGGGGCCGCAGGGGAGGCAGGACCGATGGTGCAAACGAAGAAGATCGCCCTCTACATAGTCGTCGTCTTCGTCCTGTACACGATCATCAACTCCCCCGAGCGCGCGGCCGACCTGGTCGAGGTAGGGTTCGAGGGCATTTCGAGCGCCGCTCAAGGCGTCGGAGAGTTCATGACCGAGCTCGTCAACTAGCTCGACACGAGGAGCTTCCCTTGATCCGCCATCTGGTCCTGTTCAAGCTCAACGAGGGCGTCCGGCGCGAGGATCCCCGCGTCGTCGCCGGCGTGCGGGCGTTCCAGGAGCTCGGCGGGGTCGTCCCCGAACTGAAGTTCTGGGAGTGCGCCTGGAACATCACCGACCGGCCGATCGCCTACGACTTCGCGATCAACTCGGCGGTCGCGGACGAGGACGCCCTGAAGCGCTACATCGAGCACCCGGCCCATCAGGCGGCCACCGGTCAGTGGCGTGAGTTCGCCACGTGGGTGATCGCCGACTACGAGTTCTGAGCCGCCTGCCGCCCCCGGCTCCCCCTGGCCCCCCGCCGAATCGGTGGGGGGCCTTGTTACTGGTGCCCCAACTTGCCCTCAACACGGAGTTATACGGTGCTTGCACACAGTGGACATGTCTTGTGATGCTATGACCGCTTTTGACGGATGAGTTGACCGAGATCGATCCGCTGTTCGAACCGTGAAGGGGTGGCGTGACCGTGCCGGCCAGTACTGCGCCTCAAGTGCCACCCCAGAACGAGAGCGAGGTCCCGGCCGCCAGACCCCAGAGCCGGGGCGCGGACACCAGGGCGCTCACCCAGGTCCTGTTCGCCCAGCTGAAGGACCTGGAGCCGGGCACCACCGAGCACACACGGGTGCGTGCGGCGCTGATCGAGGCCAATCTGCCGCTCGTGCGGTACGCCGCCGCCCGCTTCCGCAGCCGCAACGAGCCGATGGAGGACGTGGTCCAGGTCGGCACGATCGGCCTGATCAACGCGATCGACCGGTTCGACCCCGACCGCGGGGTCCAGTTCCCCACCTTCGCGATGCCCACCGTCGTCGGCGAGATCAAGCGGTACTTCCGGGACAACGTACGGACCGTTCACGTGCCGCGCCGTCTGCACGAACTCTGGGTGCAGGTCAACGGCGCGACCGAGGACCTGACCACGGCACACGGACGCTCCCCGACGACCGCCGAGATCGCCGAGCGGCTGAAGATCTCCGAGGACGAGGTCCTCGCCTGCATCGAGGCGGGACGGTCGTACCACGCCACCTCGCTGGAGGCCGCGCAGGAGGGCGACGGGCTGCCCGGACTGCTGGACCGGCTCGGTTACGAGGACCCGGCGCTGGCCGGGGTCGAGCACCGCGATCTCGTGCGCCATCTGCTCGTACAACTGCCCGAACGCGAGCAGCGGATCCTGCTTCTCCGGTACTACAGCAATCTGACGCAGTCCCAGATCAGCGCGGAACTGGGGGTTTCCCAGATGCATGTGTCAAGGCTCCTCGCCCGGAGCTTCGCGCGATTGAGATCCGCAAACAGGATCGAGGCGTAACCGAAACGGGTAGACCCCTTTCAGCCCATTCCGCAGCGCACAAAAGGCGCAGACCCCCTTTTTCCTGCGCTGATCTGACGCTCCGTTGTCGACATGTCACTACAGCGTGTTGCCGACATGTGACATTCTGCGGGAACCGCGTTTGCCGCGGCCCCACCTCCGGTATTCAGGTGGAGGCTGCGTTCCTCCGATGGTCGCGGCCCACGCGACCGTCCGCGACCTCCAGGGGGTGGCATGTCCGCAGAACAGGGCAGCTCAAAGGTGCTCACGCGCGAATCGAGCGCTCCCTCGCCCGACGTCCTTCCGGAGCCCGTGCCGCTGCCGGCCCCGGCGGCGCCGGCAGCCCCGGAAGCGTCGGCGGCCCCGGAAGCCATCGACACCCGCACACTCTCCCGCTCCCTCTTCCTGCGGCTGGCCGCTCTGGACCAGGACAGCCCGGAGCGTACGTACGTACGCGACACCCTCATCGAGCTCAATCTGCCGCTCGTGCGGTACGCGGCGGCGCGCTTCCGCAGCCGCAACGAGCCGATGGAGGACATCGTCCAGGTCGGCACGATCGGGCTGATCAAGGCGATCGACCGGTTCGACTGCGAACGGGGCGTGGAATTCCCGACGTTCGCGATGCCGACCGTCGTCGGCGAGATCAAGCGCTTCTTCCGCGACACGAGTTGGTCGGTGCGGGTACCGCGCCGGCTGCAGGAGCTGCGACTCGCCCTCACGAAGGCGAGCGACGAGCTGGCCCAGAAGCTCGACCGCTCCCCGACGGTGCCCGAACTCGCGGCGGTGCTCGGTGTGTCGGAGGAGGACGTCGTCGACGGCCTCGCCGTCGGCAACGCGTACACGGCCTCGTCCCTCGACTCCCCGTCCCCCGAGGACGACGGCGGCGAGGGCTCCCTGGCGGACCGTCTGGGCTACGAGGACAGCGCGCTGGAGGGCGTCGAGTACCGCGAGTCGCTCAAGCCGCTGCTGGCCAAACTCCCGCCGCGGGAGCGCCAGATCATCATGCTGCGCTTCTTCGCGAACATGACGCAGTCGCAGATCGGCGAGGAGGTCGGCATCTCCCAGATGCACGTCTCGCGCCTGCTGACCCGCACGCTGGCGCAGCTGCGCGAGGGCCTGATCGCGGACTGACGCGCCCACCGGGCATGTGCGCCGGGCCCCCGGTACCGCCGGGTGGGCCCGGGCACCCCGATACCTCCGGCGGGCCCGGGTGTCCGTGCTCAGACGGAGGACGGGCTCGAAGAGGAACCCGACCGCTCGGACAGCTCGGATCGAGCCCCCAGCGCCCGCCGGGGCGCAGGGGAACGGGCCCGGGGCGAGGTCCCCCCATCCAGCCACGTCGGTGGGTGAGGCGCGAGGTCCGGCGGCGGGGCCTGCTTCGGTACGGGGCGAGGACGGGGAAAAGGAAAGTACACCCGCCCCGCGCCGGTCTCCGCCGACGGCTTCCTTATTGACGAGCCGTCAGACAGACTGGCGCGATGCGACGTCGACAGGTCGGATACGGACTTGCGGGGGTCGCGCTCTGCCTCGGTGGGGTGCTCGCCGCCTGCGGAGGTGGCGGCGACGGCCGCGGTTATGTGGCCGTCGGGGCCGCGGGGGCCGGGCCCGAGGAGGGGCCGGCCGATGCGGTGGCGCCGTCGGGCGAGGTCGAGATGCATCCCCTGGACGGAACGACACCACCCGCGGGGACATCCTCTGCCGGTGGCCCGTCGGGCGCCGGCACCGACGCAGGTACGGGTACGGGAACAGGTACGGATACAGGAACGGGCGCGGGTACGGGCACGGCGGGACCGGGCACCGACGCGGGCACGCCCACGGCACCCGGGCGCACCGGGCCGCCCACCCCGCCGTCCACCGGCACGGGTGGCGCACCGGCACCGACCACCCCGGGGACGACCCCGCCGAACACCACCGCACCCGGCACCACGCCTCCGGCGACACCGCCCGGGCCCGCCGTGCTGAGCGTCGTGGACCTCGTGCGGGACATCACGGAGCGGCGCTGGTGCGAGGAAGTGACGCTGGAGTTCCGGAACACCGGGGGCTCGCCCGTGCGGTCCGGCAGCGTCACGTTCGAGACGCACATCATCGGCGCCCTCGGCATCGACTGGGCGACCGTCGAGTCGGCCCAGCCGCTGCCCACGCCGATCTCCGCGGGCGCGGCGAAGACCCGGACGTACACCGTGTGCGTCGAGTCCTGGCGTGTGCCGCTCGGCATGCACATCGAGACGCAGGACGTGCGCACCGAGTACTAGCCGAGTGCCGGGCGGCTGCGGAACGTGCCGCGTACCCGTGTACCGAAGAGGTGGTGTCAGCCGAGCGCGAGCCAGGCGACCGCGCCGAGGATCGCGATGACGGCGACGACGCCGAGGATCAGTCCGACCCGCGGACCGGCCGCCGGCGCGGGCGCGGCCGCGCGGCCGCCGTGCTGCTGCGCACCCTCGTCGACGAAGGCGCGGAACATCTGGGTGTTGCCCGCGGGGTCGTAATTGCCCTCGGGACCCTGGGGGGCTTGGGGGTTGTGTGCCATGGGGCAGGACCCTAGCGAACCCGGGTGACCTCCCCCAACCCCCGGCCCACCGCCCTCGCGACATACCCCCAACATGTCCGCACCATGACCTCGCACATGCAAAGCCTTTTGGGTTCCTTTACTCCCTGAGGCCCGTTTTCGTTTGCCTTCAGCAACCAACATTTCTATGGTTGCCCTAAGCAACAAGATCTGGGGGGACCCATGGCCGATCGGAGCCAGTACGAAGAGCTGGCCCGGCACATCAGCGGAATGGGCGCCGTCAAACGCGGCATCGGACGTCTGCTCCCGGTCGAGTGCCCCGCCGGATCCGCCGCCGTGCTCTGGCTCCTCGACCGGTACGGAGAGATGCGGATGAGCCGGCTCGCCGAGCTGCTCGCCGTCGACATGTCCGTCACCAGCCGGCACGTGGCGCACGTCGCGGACCGCGGCTGGATCGAGCGCTCGCCCGACCCGGGCGACCGCCGCTCCCGCATCCTGCGGCTCACCCCCGCGGGCGAGGAGATGCTCGACGACCTCGGCCGGCGCGCCGCGGACATGCTCGCCCATCACCTCAAGGACTGGTCCGACGACGACGTCGGACGGCTGAATGCGCTGCTGGCCCGCCTCCGCACCTCGTTCGGGGACTGCCGGACCGCCCACACGCACACGTAACAGACAAGGAAGTACATGGCTACGACCACACCGACCGGTGTGCGGGGCGGCCACGCCAGGACGCGTGACGACAACGGCGCCCCGATGACACACCGGCAGATCATGGAGGCGCTGTCCGGGCTGCTGCTCGGCATGTTCGTCGCCATCCTGTCCTCGACGATCGTCTCCAACGCCCTGCCGGAGATCATCACCGACCTCGACGGCGGCCAGTCGGCCTACACCTGGGTGGTCACGGCGGCCCTGCTGTCGATGACCGCGACCACGCCGCTGTGGGGAAAGCTCGCCGACCTCTTCTCCAAGAAGCTGCTCGTCCAGATAGCCCTGCTCATCTATGTGGCGGGCTCGGTCGTCGCCGGCCTCTCCCAGAACACCGGCATGCTGATCGCCTGCCGCGTCGTCCAGGGCATCGGCGTCGGCGGTCTCACCGCCCTCGCGCAGGTCATCATGGCCGCGATGATCGCGCCGCGGGAGCGCGGCCGGTACAGCGGCTACCTCGGCGCGACGTTCGCCGTCGCAACAGTCGGCGGTCCGCTGCTCGGCGGGGTCATCACCGACACCGAATGGCTGGGCTGGCGCTGGTGCTTCTACGTCGGCGTACCGTTCGCGCTCCTCGCGCTCCTCGTGCTCCAGAAGACCCTGAAGCTCCCGGTCGTCGTGAAGCGGCATGTGAAGGTCGACTGGGCGGGTGCGCTCTTCATCAGCGCCGCCGTCTCGCTGCTGCTGCTCTGGGTGACCTTCGGGGGCGACAAGTTCGCATGGCTGTCCTGGCAGACGTACGCCATGACCGGCGGCGCGGTCGCCCTCGGCGTGATCTTCCTGATCGTCGAGTCCAGGGCGAGCGAGCCGATCATCCCGCTGCGCCTCTTCCGCAACCGCACCATCACGCTCGCCTCGCTCGCGTCGCTCTTCGTCGGTGTCGCGATGTTCGCCGGCACGGTCTTCTTCAGCCAGTACTTCCAGCTGGCCCGCGGCGAGTCGCCGACGATGTCGGGCGTCTTGACCATCCCGATGATCGCCGGCCTCTTCGTCTCGTCGACGGCCAGCGGCCTGATCATCACCAAAACCGGCAGGTGGAAGGCGTGGCTGGTCAGCGGCGGTGTGCTGGTGACCGGTGGCCTCGGGCTGCTGGGCATGATCCGCTACGACACCGAGTACTGGCGCATCGCGGTCTTCATGGCCGTCATGGGCCTCGGCATCGGCATGATGATGCAGAACCTGGTGCTGGCCACCCAGAACCAGGTGGCCCCGCAGGACCTCGGCGCGGCCTCGTCCGTCGTGACCTTCTTCCGGTCCCTGGGCGGTGCGGTCGGCGTCTCGGCGCTCGGCGCCGTCCTCGCCACCCGCGTCACCCGCTACGTCGAGGAGGGCTTCGCCGCACTCGGTCCGCGCGGTGCGGCGCTGGGCCACGGCGGTACGGGCGGCGGAGGCATCCCCGACCTGGACACGCTGCCCGCCCCGGTCCGTACCGTCGTGGAGAGCGCGTACGGGCACGGTGTCGCCGATGTCTTCCTCTACGCGGCGCCGTTCGCCCTGCTGGCGTTCCTGGTGACGCTGTTCATCAAGGAGGTGGCGCTGAAGAGCGGTGTCACGGCGGCGGACGAGCCTGCGGCTGCGGTGACCGAGGCCACCGCCGTCACCGCGAACACCCCGGCCACCGCCGTGCGCGGCGTCGTGCGCGGCGCGGACGGCCTCCCCGTCGGGCAGGCCGCGGTCACCCTGATCTCGCTGGGCGGACGGCAGTTGGGCCGGTCCGTGGCCCAGGAGGACGGCTCGTACGCGCTGGACGCGCCGGAAGCCGGCTCGTACGTCCTGATCGCCTCCGCCGACGGCTTCCAGCCTCAGGCGTCCACCGTGGTCGTCGGGGACGGGCCGCTGGCGTACGACATCGCGCTCGCCGGCACGAGCGGGCTGGCGGGCGTCGTGATCGCCGCCGACGACCGTGCCCCGGTGGAGGGCGCCATGGTCATCGTCACCGATGTACGCGGCGACGTGCTGGCCAACGGCAAGTCCGCGGCGGACGGCGGCTTCGCCTTCGCCGAACTGGTCCCGGGCGCGGTGACCGTCGCCGTGACAGCGGCGGGCTTCCGGCCGCTGGCCCTCCCCGTGGCGATCGGCGGCCAGGGCGTGACCCGGATCGAGGCGGCCCTGCAGGCGGGTGCGGTGGTCCAGGGCACCGTACGGGCCGGGTCCGCACGGAGGCCGCTGACCGACGCACGGGTGACGCTGATCGACGCCGCGGGCAACGTCGTCGCCAACGCGACGACCGGCGAGGACGGGGCGTACGCCTTCGCCGACCTGGACGCGGGCGCGTACACGGTCATCGCGACCGGCTACCCGCCGGTGGCGGACGCGCTCACCGTGGCCGGACGCGGGATCGACGGCCACGACATCGAACTCGCCCACCCCGGCGAGTGACCCGACCCCCGGGCGCCGTTTCCAGCGGAGGCGCGCCCGGGGCCGGGGCGGCGGGCAGGGGACGGCCCGCCGCCCCGGCGACCCACCCAAGGAGAGACATGGGGCTTCGCGCACAGGTACGGACCCGGGACGGCTGGGCCGTCCGGCACGCGGTCGTGACCCTGACCGACGGTGCGGGCGCGCAGGTGCTGCGGGAGGAGGCGGACCCGGACGGCGCCGTGCGCACGGACACCACGCTGCCGCCCGGCCCGTACACGGCGATCGTGACGGCCGTCGGACACGCCCCGCACGCCTCCACCGCGCTCGTCACCGCGAGCGGCCGGGCCGACATCGGCACCGTGGTGCTCGACCGCGCGGGCGGGGCCGGACTGCCGACGCCGGGCATCTGGTCGCTGGACCCGGCGCACTCGTCGGTCGGCGCGGTCGCCCGGCATCTGGGGATCTCCAGCGTGCACGGCCGGTTCACGGACTTCGCCGGCCGGATCGAGGTCGCGGCGGACGTGTCCCGCTCGCGCGTGGACGCGGTGATCGAGGCCGCGTCCATCGACACGGGCAACGGCCTGCGGGACAAGCACCTCAGGTCACCGGACTTCCTGGACGTGGAGCGCTTCCCGCGGATCACGTACCGCGGCCACGGTCTGACGGCGGCCGGTCCGGACCGCTGGACGGTGCACGGCTCGCTCTCGATGCGTGGTGTCGAGCGGGACGTCGACCTGTCGCTGACGTATCTGGGGACGGGCAAAGACCCGTGGGGAGGGGTGCGGGCGGCCTTCCGAGCGACGGCGGAACTGCACCGCGAGGACTTCGCGATGACGTACAACCAGGTGGTGCAGGCGGGGGTCTCGGCCATCGGCACGACACTGAAGGTGGAGCTGGACGTCCAGGCGGTCCGGGGCGAGCCGCTGCCCTAGGGTGCGGGTATGGCACCGAACATCGCGAGCAACACATCTGTCGACCTGGAGCAGTTGCTGGAGTTCGTCCGGCCCCGCCACCGGGCGATCCTGCTGACGCGCCGCGCCGACGGCTCCCCGCAGGGGTCCCCGCTGACCTGCGGCGTCGACGACTCGGGCCGGATCGTCGTCTCGACCTACCCCGAGCGGGCGAAGACGCGGAACGCGCAGCGCGACGAGCGGGTGAGCATCATCGTGCTGAGCGACGACTGGGACGGGCCCTGGGTCCAGGTCGACGGCACGGCGGAGGTCATCGACACACCGGACTCGGTGGAACCGCTCGTCGAGTACTACCGCAACATCGCGGGGGAGCACCCGGACTGGGCGGAGTACCGCGAGGCGATGGTCAAGCAGGGCAAGTCCATCATCCGGATCACGCCTGTGCGATGGGGCCCCGTGGCGAAGGGCGGATTCCCGGCGCGGCTGGCTCCGCAGGGCTGAGCCGGCCCGCGCAGGCACCTGCTACGCCCGGGCCACCATCGTCTCGATGCCGGCGATCAGCAGCTCCAGACCGTGGTCGAAGTCGCGGTCGAGCATCTCCTCGACCGTGTCCCCGCCCCGCGCCTCCATCAGCTGCTCCGCTTCCTGGAACAGCTCCTCGACCCCCGGCATCGTTCGGGTCGCCCCCATGGAGTCCGCGTAGAAGGCGTCCATCGTCATCCCGGCGTCGGCACACCGCTTCCTGAACTGCCCCTCGACCGTGCCGTAGCCGTAGACGAACTGGAAGACGGCGGACATTCCCGCCGCCTGCCAGTTCAGAGGGAGCCCGGTGTTGCGGATGATCCTCTGCACGGTCCCCGAGAAGGCCAGCGAGTGCGGTCCGATGTTCAGATACGTGCCGATGAGCGAGGACACCCAGGGGTGGGCGATCAGCAACGCCCGGTACGCGGCGGCGAGTTCGCGGAGCTGGTCGCGCCACTCCGCGCGCTCCTGCACCCGGTCGGGCAGCCGCATCTCGCCGAAGACCGAGTCGAGTGCCAGTTCCAGCAGGTCGTCCTTGGTGTCGACGTACCAGTAGACGGACATCGCGGTCACGCCCATCTCCGCGGCGAGCCGGCGCATCGAGAACTTCGCCAGCCCCTCCACGTCGAGCAGCCGTACCGTCACCGCGGTGATCTTGTCCCGGTCGAGTCCGGACGGCTGTTCGGCCTTGCGGCCCCGGGAGGTCTTGCCCTCCAGCCACACGCTCGTCACCGCCGAGCGCTTCGTGCGGTCGGCTGCCGACACCATGACGTACCCTCCTCGGTCCTGCGTGGGCGGTCCGCCCGGTCCCGATGCTATTCCGCGACCTGCGGTGCGTCTCCCCGCTCGGCCCGCCGCAGCAGCACCGCGGCCAGCACACCCCCCGCCGGCACCGCCACCGCGCCGACCAGCCGGCTGGTCTGCAGGCTGTCGGCGAAGGCATCGGCGATCCGCGCCTTCTCCGCAGGGGTCGTCGCCGCGGCGAGCGCCGCCGGGAGCGAGGCCGCCGAGACGGCGACGAGCGAGGCGAACCTGGAGTTGAGCACGGCACCGAGGACGACGACGCCGAGCAGGGCGATGGCGGCGAGTCCGCCCGACACCAGCGCCATACCGGCCAGCATCGTGAACAAGGTCCCGAGCTTCGTCACGACCCTGGGGCCGAGACCGGAGACGTTCAGCACCACGACGGTGAGGGCGAACGGCGCCATGCGCAGCCCGGCCTCCAGCGGCTCGTATCCGAGCACGAACTGCAGATGCTGGGTGAGCAGGAAGATCGAGCCGCCCATGCCGAAGACGACGAGCAGCGCGCCCGCGACCGCACCGACGAACCGCTGGTTGCGGAAGAAGTGCATGCCCAGCATCGGGTGCGGGATGCGCAGCTCCCACAGCGCGAACGCACCGAGGACGAGCACCCCGACGGCGGTCCTTGTACGGTGTACGGGACGCGGTCCCGTACACCGTACAAGGAATACTCTTACGCCGTAGAGGACTATGTCTCGGCGGTCAGGTCGTAGAGGGTGGTGCCGCCCACGGTGACCTGCGTGAAGTTCTCCTCGACCCAGGTGGGGATCTCGCTGTTCCCGCCGGGCCCGCCGCCCTGGCCGCCGCCCTCGCCACCGCTCGCGACGAAGTAGTGGATCTTCCCCGCGGCGACGTACTGCTTGAACTGCGCGAGGGTCGGGGACGGGTCGCTGCCGTTGAAGCCGCCGATCGCCATGACCGGCCGTTCGGTGGCCAGTTGGTAACCGGCGGCGTTCTGGGAGCCGACGGCGGCGGCGACCCACGTGTAGTCAGCGGCGTTCCGCTCGAGCTTGGCCGCGACGGCGGAGCTGACGTTCGCGCCGTTGAGAAGGCCGCCCAAACCGCCGCCCGCGCCCGCGCCGCCGGGCCGTTCGCCCTGTGCGGCCTGGCCGGGCATCCGGCCCTGGCCCGACTGCTGCCCCTGACCCGCCTGGCCCTGGCCCATGCCGGGCATCTGCCCAGGGGGCTGACCCTGACCCCGGCCGCCGCCGGGCATCCGACCCGCCGCGCCTGGCGGCATCGTCCCCGCGCCACCACCTCCACGGCCATCGTCACCGCCGCCCGGACCGCCCCGCGTGCCCGCCGGGCCCGCCGTCACGATCGAGCCCTGATGCCCGGTGTTCACCGTGGACAGGGTGTACGC
This sequence comes from Streptomyces sp. NPDC001970, assembly GCF_053594115.1. Taxonomy (NCBI): domain Bacteria; kingdom Bacillati; phylum Actinomycetota; class Actinomycetes; order Kitasatosporales; family Streptomycetaceae; genus Streptomyces; species Streptomyces sp. NPDC001970. Next base: position 126,377 of record NZ_JBSFDW010000022.1, read on the forward strand.
GACCGGCCCGGCGAGGGCCGCCGCCAGCCCGAGGCCCGCCGCGGCGAGGCCGAGCCGCCGCCCGAGCCGCCCCGCGAACAGCAGCCCGGCCGCCGCCACGAGGCCACCGACCAGAACCGCCGTGCCCAGCCAGGCCACGAAGTCCTCGGTACGGCCGAGCAGTACGTACGCCCAGACCGCCGTCACCGCCACGGTGCCGGCCAGCGCGGTACGGGCGGCGACGTGCGCCCGCTCCTCCCACAGCACCGTCGCGCCCATGCCGACGAGGGCGGCGATGTACGGGGCGAGCGCGACCGTGTAGTACTCGTGGAAGATCCCCGCCATGAAGCTGAACACCGCAAGGGTGCTCAGCAGCGAACCGCCCCACACCAGGAACGCCGCCCGGGCCGTGTCCGCCCTCCTGCCGCGCCAGGTGACGAGGATCCCCGCGACCACCAGGATCAGCGCGGCGGGCAGCAGCCACGAGATCTGGCCGCCGATGCTCTCGTTGAACATCCGACCGATGCCGGTCTCGCCCCAGCCGCCGCCCTGCCCGCCGCCGCCTCCGCCTCCGCCTCCGACACTCCCCGTCTCGTTGCCGTTGATCCGGCCGAGGCCGTTGTAGCCGAAGGTGAGCTCCAGGAAGCTGTTGGTCTGCGAGCCGCCGATGTACGGGCGTGAGGACGCCGGCCACAGCTCGACGACGGCCACCCACCAACCGCCTGACACGAGCAACGCCACTCCGGCCAGGGCGAGTTGGCCGAGTCGTCGGCGTACGGTCGTCGGCGCGCACACCAGGTACACCAGCGCCAGCGGCGGCAGGATCAGAAACGCCTGCAGGGTCTTCGTCAGGAACGCGAACCCGACCGCGACGCCCGCCCACACCAGCCACGTCGTCCGGGCGCCTTCGAGGGCGCGGAGCACGCAGTAGACGGTCACGGTCATCAGCAGCGCGAGCAGTGCGTCCGGGTTGTTGAACCGGAACATCAGAGCCGCGACCGGCGTGAGCGCCAGCACCACCCCTGCGATCAGTCCGGCGGCCGCGCTGAACCGCCTGCGCACGGCCGCGTACACGACACCGACCGTCGCGATGCCCATCAGCACCTCGGGTACGAGGATCTGCCACGACCCGAGCCCGAACAGCCGCACGGACAGCGCCATCGGCCACAGCGCGGCGGGCGGCTTGTCGACCGTGATGGAGTTCCCGGCGTCGGACGACCCGAAGAAGAAGGCCTTCCAGCTCTCGCCGCCTGCCTGAACGGCGGCGGAGTAGAAGGAGTTGGCGTAGCCGGACGCACTGAGGTCGTACAGGTACAGCACCCCGGTGAGCAGCAGCAGCGCGAGCAGCGCGGGCCGCACCCAGGCGGCGTCCTCGGGCCGCCCGCGCCACAGCCGGGCAGCACCCCGTGCGCGAGGCGGCGCGCCGGCCGGCGGTGGCGGTGCGGCGCCGGGTCCGGGCAGCGGCCATCCGGGCGTGGCGGCGGGCGCCGCTGCGGATCCCGAAACGCGCGCGGGTACCGAGACGCGCGCGGATGCCGAGACGGATGCGGATCCCGAGACGGATGCGGATCCCGAGACGGATGCGGATCCCGAGGCGGGTGCGGGTACCGAGGCGGGTGCGGGTACCGAGGCGGGTGCGGATCCCGAGGCGGGTGCGGGTACCGAGGCGGGTGCGGGTACCGAGGCGGGTGCGGGTACCGAGGCGGGTGCGGGTACCGAGACGGGTGCGGATCCCGAGACGGGTGCGGATCCCGAGACGGGTGCGGATCCCGAGACGGGTGCGGATCCCGAGACGGGTGCGGATCCCGAGACGGGTGCGGATCCCGAAACGGGTGCGGCCTCCGCATGGGCCGCGGCGGTGAACGGCTCGTACTGGCCGTGAGGCGTGGTCGTCATCGTCGGGTCCTCGTCGTGGTCGTCGTGGTCGTCGTGGTCGTCGTGCTCGTCGCATGCGGATCGCCGAAGGGCAGGGCCCGCAGCTGCACGGTCGCGTCGCCGTAGGGGTCGGCAGGCGGGGCGGCGGGCTGTGCGGCAGGCGCGGCAGCCGCCGGAGGTGCGTCCGTCCGCCGGTCCGGGAACACCCACGCGCGGAAGAGCAGGAAGCGCAGCACCGTCGCCGCGAGGTTCGCGACGATCAGGACCGCCAGCTCCGTGCCGTGCGAGGGGCTGCCGCCGACCGTGTCCAGGGCGGCCAGCGAGCCGCTGGTCAGCGTGAGGCCGATGGCGAAGACGACGAGGCCCTGGGCCTGATGGCGTACGGCACGTTCCCGGCCCCGCACCCCGAAGGTGAGCCGCCGGTTCGCCGCCGTGTTGGCGACGGCGGACACCAGCAGCGCCGCGGCGTTCGCGGCCTGCGGCCCTGCCCCCGCCCGGAAGACGGAGTACAGCAGCAGATAGAAGAGCGTGGACAGCGCCCCGACCACGCAGAAGCCGACCAGCTGCCGGGCCAGCCCGCCCGGCACGCCGGGGAGCTGCCGGTCCCTCGGGTCGTCGCCGAACGGCCGGGCGAGCCGGTCGAGCGGCAGCGCGCCCACCGCCAGTGCCCGCCCCACCCGCCACACGCCCTTGAGGTCGTCGACCGCCGTACTCACGATGTGCACCGTGGAGTCGGGGTCGTCGACCCAGTCCACCGGCACCTCGTGGATCCGCAGCCCCGCCCGCTCCGCGAGCACGAGCAGCTCGGTGTCGAAGAACCACCCGGTGTCCTCGACCATCGGCAGCAGCCGCTGGGCCACATCGCGCCGTATCGCCTTGAACCCGCACTGCGCGTCCGAGAAGCGCGCCGCCAGCGAGCCCCGCAGGATCAGGTTGTAGGCCCGCGAGACGAACTCCCGCTTCGGGCCGCGCACCACGCGCGACGCCCGGGCGAGCCGGGAGCCGATCGCCAGGTCCGAGTGCCCGGAGATGAGCGGTGCGACCAGCGGCAGCAGGGCGTTGAGGTCGGTGGACAGATCGACGTCCATGTACGCGAGTACGGGCGCGTCGGACGCGCCCCAGACGGTCCGCAGGGCTCGCCCGCGGCCCTTCTGCTCCAGCCGGTACGTGCGTACCCCGGGAATCGAGGCCTCGAGTGCCGCCGCCACCTGCGGCGTGCGATCGGTGCTCGCGTTGTCGGCCACGGTGATCCGGAAGCCGTACGGAAAGGTCCGCGCGAGGTGGCTGTGGAGCCGCCGTACGCACGGCTCCAGGTCCTTCTCCTCGTTGTAGACGGGAATGACCACGTCGAGTACGGGCGTGCCCGCCATGCCCACGGGCAGATGCTCCCGTGCCGGCAAGGTGCCCGTTGCAGTGTCGGTTCGCATGCCCCGACTCTCGCCGGGGCTGCTGTCACGGCTGTGTGGTGAGGCTGTGCGCTGTCTGTGAGCCGTGAGCCGTGGCCGCACCGGGCAGGCATACGGAGAAGACCGTGCAGCCCGGCACGCTCCGCACGCCGACCGTGCCGGCGTGCGCGGCGACGACCGCTTGCACGATCGCCAGGCCGAGGCCCGTGGAGCCGGCCGCGCGCGAGCGCGACGCGTCGCCGCGCGCGAACCGTTCGAAGACATGCGGCAGCAGCCCGGACGGGATGCCGGGCCCGTCGTCCCGTACCTCGACGGCGACCGCCGACCCGCGGTCGAGCGGGCGGACCCGGGCCGTGACCGTCGTTCCGGGAGGTGTGTGCGTACGGGCGTTGGCCAGCAGATTGACCAGCACCTGGTGGAGCCGGGCCCCGTCGCCCCGAACCGTCACCGGCTCGTCCGGCAGCTCGAGGCGCCAGACGTGGTCCCGCCCGGCCGCGCGGGCGTCGCTCACCGCGTCCACGACAAGCATCGAGAGATCGGTGCTCTCGTACGAGAGCGGCCGGCCCGCGTCGAGCCTGGCCAGCAGCAGCAGGTCCTCCACGAGGCCGGTCATCCTGGTCGCCTCCGCCTCGATGCGCCCGAGCGCATGCCGGGTGTCGGGTCCGGTCTTCTCGCGGCCCCGCCCGCGGCGCGTCAGCTCGGCGTACCCGCGGATCGAGGCCAGCGGCGTGCGCAGCTCATGGCTGGCGTCCGCGACGAACTGCCGTACCCGCGTCTCGCTCTCCTGCCGCGCGTGCAGCGCGGAGTGCACGTGGTCGAGCATCCGGTTGAGCGCGGCACCGACCTGGCCCACCTCGGTGCGCGGATCCGCCTCCGCGTCCGGCACCCGTTCGTGCAGCGCCACCTCACCGCTGTGCAAAGGGAGTTCGGAGACCCGGGTAGCGGTCGCGGCGACCCGGCGCAGCGGCCGCAGCGCGACCGCGACGAGCGTCCCGCCCGCCAGACCGGCGGCGACGAGACCGGCCCCGGTCACACAGATCTCGACGACGACGAGGGTGCCGATGGTGCTGTGCACCTCGGCGAGCGGTACGCCGACCAGGAAGGTGCCGTGGCCGCCGGCGACGTACTCGACGCGGTAGTCCCCGAGTCCCGGCAGCGCGACGGTGTGCGCGCGGTTGTCGCGCGGCACGGCCGCGAGCGCCGACTTCTCCGCCTCCGACAGCGCCCGGTCCGTGACCTCGGGACCGAGATCGTCCGAGTCCTGCTGGGTCGAGACGGCCCCGTCGCCGAGCGAACCGTCGGCCACCACCTCCACGCCGACCGTGCCGAGCGGCGCGCCCCCCACGGTGACGAACCGCAGCGCGTCGTCCGGCGACCGCGGCTCGCGCGGGGCGTCCGGCGGCGGGCCGGCCGCCCGCAGGGCGATGGAGTGCAGCTGCTCGTCCTTCTGCCCGTACAGATAGCTGCGCAGCGCGACCGTCGTCACCGTGCCGATGACGGCCGCGACGACCGCGATCAGCGCGACCGCGGACACCACGAGCCGGGTCCGCAGCGACCATCTCCTGCGCATGCGGTCATTCACCGGGCTTGATCAGATACCCCGCACCGCGCCTGGTGTGGATCATCGGGGACCGGCCGGCGTCGATCTTCCGCCGCAGATAGGAGATGTAGAGCTCGACGACGTTGGCCTGACCGCCGAAGTCGTACGACCACACGCGGTCGAGGATCTGCGCCTTGCTGAGCACGCGCCGCGGATTGCGCATCAGATAGCGCAGCAGCTCGAACTCGGTCGCGGTGAGGTGGATCGACTCACCGCCCCTGGTCACCTCGTGGCTGTCCTCGTCGAGCGTGAGGTCCCCGACCGCGAGCACGGACTCGCTGCGGACGGCGGCGGCGCCCGAGCGCCTGATCAGCCCGCGCAGCCGCGCCACGACCTCCTCCAGGCTGAACGGCTTGGTGACGTAGTCGTCGCCGCCCGCCGTGAGCCCCGCGATCCGGTCCTCGACGGCGTCCTTCGCGGTGAGGAACAGCACGGGCACGTCGGGGAGTTCGCGCCGCAGCCTGCCGAGGACCGCCAGCCCGTCCATGTCGGGCAGCATCACGTCCAGGATGACGGCGTCGGGCCGGAAGGCGCGCGCCGAGCGCACCGCGCCCGCACCGTCACCGGCGCTGCGCACCTCCCACCCCTCGTAGCGCAGCGCCATGGAGAGCAGCTCGGTGAGGGACGCCTCGTCGTCCACGACGAGCACCCGGACGGGGCTGCCGTCCGGCCTGCGCAGATCGGTACGGCCCTGGGGAGAGGTGATCGTCGTCATGGTGATCCACCCTGGGACCCGGCCGTGAGAGCGACCTTTCCCTTTCCTGTGAATTTCCTGAGAACCCTCTCGGGGGCCGGAATCGGCTCAGGGCCTGGGGCCGGCCCAAGGCCAGGGACCGGCTCAGGAACGAGGCCCGGCTCAGGAACGAGGCCCGGCTCAGGGCGAGACAGCGAAGAGCCGGGCGCCGTTCTCGTAACAGACCGCTCGCAGCCAGTCGTCCCCGAGCTCCAGCCGCTCCAGCGCCTCCAGCTGGTGCAGATACGGATACGGGATGTTCGGGAAGTCCGTCCCGAACAGCACCCGCTCCCCGAGCTCCGCCAGCCGTCCATGCTCGCTCACCGGGAACGGGCTGAACCGCTCGCTGAAGTCCGTGAACGCCATGGTGGTGTCCAGCCGCACCTCCCCGTACCGCTCGGCGAGGTCGAGGAAGTCCGAGTACTCCGGCATCCCCATGTGTGCCACGATCAGCGGCAGCCGCGGATGGCGCGCCAGGAGCCGGCCGATGGGCTCGGGCCCCGTGTACTTGCCGGGTGCAGGACCCGACCCGCAGTGCACCACCACCGGGATCCCCGCCTCCGCGAGCAGCCCCCACGCCGGGTCGAGTCGCGCGTCGTTCGGGTCGTACGCCCCCACCTGGATGTGCGACTTGAAGACGCGGGCACCGGCCTCGACGGCCTGGCGTACGTACCGCTCGACGCCCTCCTCCGGATAGAGCGTCGCCGTGTGCAGGCACTCGGGGGTCCGGGAGGCGAAGTCGGCGGACCAGCCGTTGAGCCACTCGGCCATGCCCGCCTTGTGCGGATAGAGCATCGATGTGAAGGCCCGCACCCCGAACTCCCGGAGCACACCGACCCGCCGCGCCTCCTCCGCGCGGTACATGATCGGCCACTCCATCCCGGTCAGCGGCCCCACGGCGTCGAAGTACGCCCACACCTTGTCGAGCACCCGCTCGGGCATGAAGTGCGTGTGGACGTCGACGAGTCCGGGCAGCCCGAGCCGCTCCCGGAAGGCCCGTACCGCCCCGGCCTCGGCCTCACTCCCGCTCAAAGCTGTAACCCCGTTCGACCTTGCCGACGTGGACGCTGTAGCGCCGGTACCACTCGGCGCGTCCCCGGCGCTGAGCGCTCTGATGCTCCAGGTTCTTCCGCCAGGCGGCAATGGCCTCCTCGTCGCGGAAGTAGCCGACGGTGATGCCGAGCCCGCCGGGTGTGCGCGCCGACTCGTACCCGAGGTAGCCGGGCACCTGCTCGACCAGCTCCTGCATGCGGGCGGCGGTCTCGGCGTAGCCGCTCGGGTCCTCCTGCAGATGGGACGTGAACACGACGGTGTAGTAGGGCGGTTCGATCCCCGCCACGAGGTGATCGCTCATGACGAACACCCTCCGACGTGCGCCGATGCGGTGTCCAGGGCCGCGGCCCAAAGGGATCCAAGCCTTTACCCGGCGGTGCGGCGGTACGCGGACCGGCGGTACCGCCGGTCAGAAGAGCCCGTCCTGGACGCCGTGCGGCAGCTCGTCGACGGCCACGGTGAGGCCGGCGGTCCGTTCGGCGCCGACGAGCTCCCATCCGGAGAGCAGGCGAGTGTCCAGAACGATCACCCGCCCCTCACCGGTCCGCAGATGCAGATCGGGCCCGGCGGCGGCGATCAGCCGTCCCGCGACGGTCCCGCCGTCGACCAGTTCCCGGACCACGCCCCAAGCGGCCGGGAGCCCTTCGAGCCCGAACACCCCCATGTGGTCGACGGCCTCGAACCCGATCCGCTCCAGCGCCTCGGGCCACCCCTCCAGCGCGACCGCCCGCGCGTACAGCTCCGTGATCTCCCCGGCCCGCTCGTCCGCCCCGGCCGGCAGCGCCGCACGCACCACGCGCTTCTGCGCGTACGGGATCCGGTCCGGCACCCCGAGCGCGGCCCGCAGCAGCTCCTCCGTACGCCGCGCCGCCATCAGCGGCCCGCGCCCCAGCCAGCTGAACACCACCGCACCCTGCTCCAGCAGCCGCGCCGCACCCCGCTGCTCGGCGGTGATCCCCACCTTCACCATCCCCGGCCCGAACCAGGCCAGATACACCCGGTACGGCCGCGGGTCGTCGGCGACCGTGTCGGCGGCCACCGAGTGCGCCCGGTCCAGCCGCGCGCACTCCGGGCACAGCCCTCCCGTACTCCGCCCCGGCACGACGGCCCCGACGGGGCACACATTTCCCCGCGCCCCTGTGCACTGTCGTTGCCCGACGGCCCGGAACGCGATGTCCTGCCCGTACGCAAGCGTGCTCGTCCGCCCGGATCGCCACACAAGCACGGGTGGGGTACGCGCCCAGCTCAGTCCCTTGCACTGCCACGCCATGGTCCGGCCCCCGTGCGGCTGTGCCCTACGCCTTTTCGCCGTCGGCGGGCTTCGCGTGCTGCTCGGCGACGAACGAGCCGAGGCCGACCTCAGCGCGGATGAGCCCTTCCGCCTTGAGGTGGGCCAGCGCCTTCTGCGCGGTCGACGCCGCGATCCCGAACTCGGAGGACAGCTCCACGACCGATGGCACCCGGGCACCCACGGGGTACTCGCCGTCGGCGATGCGGGTGGCGATGGCGGCGGCGACCTGCCGCCAGACGGGACGGGTCCGATCAAGCTCCGGGCTCATGCGGTGGACGCTAAAACACCGCCGTCTACCGCGCGACCGCGGTAGACTTCAGTAGACCGCGCACGATCTGCGCGAAAGGCAGTGACCCCCGCGACGGGGCAAACGTCCGGGGGCACGGCCATCAGCCGACCGAAGAGGAGCTGACGACATGACCGACCTTATCCGCCGCCTCATCGCCTTACTGCGCCTCCTGCTCAAGGAGAACGGCAGACCGCATCCTTCGCCTCCGCCCCGGACGCATCACCCCCGTGGGCAGGCCGCCCTCCCCACCCACCGCAGCCCGTACGGCATCGGCAACGTCACCCTGCTCGACGCGGAGGCGGGCCGGCTGGTCCGCCCGTACCTGACCGCGCACGAGCAACGCGCGCGGCGCCGTGAGCTTGTGCCGGCCACTCTGGGGTGGGACACGCCTGGCACGTGCTGGATCCACGGCGTGGAGGTGGCCTGATGGAGCGGCCACTGGAACACGCGCCGCGCGAGGCGCGCCTGCTGCCCTGGTCCGGCCCTGAGGGCAAGCCCTGCTTCCTGATCACGGACGACCACGGCGGCCCCGTGTCCCGCCTGGCCGACGCCATGGAGTCCATCCACCTCGGCATGGGCACGGAACTCCTGGCCCACGCCCGCCGACTGCTCCCCGACGCCCCCACCGGCGAACTGCGCTACCTGGCCGAGCGGTTGACCGACGCACTGGACTCCGCGCTCCGCGTGGCGGAGAGCCGCGGCCGACGCCTGCGCTGAGCAAGGAACGGGCCAGGGCCTTGCCTTCCGCACGGCAGACCCTGGCCCGGTACGGTCCTGCCATGGCAGCCAGAATCACCCTGACCCTTGATTGCGCGGATGCGCAGCTCCTCGCCACGTTCTGGAAGACGGCTCTGGGCTACATCGACGAGCCGCCGCCTCCTCCGTTCAAGACCCGCGAGGAATGGCTCGCGCAGTTCGACCTGCCGGAGGACGACTCCGAAGACGATGGCGCGTGGCTCTGCGACCCGGACGGCATCGGCCCTCGCCTCTCCATCCTCAAGGTCCCCGAGCCCAAAACGGCGAAGAACCGGCTCCACATCGACGTCCGGGTGCCGGGGCACGGCAGCCCCGACGAGCGGTGGGCGCGGATCACGGCGGAGTCCGAACGCCTGGCGAAGGCAGGCGGGACCGTCCTGGAGAAGTTCGAGGGACACCACGTGATGATGGCCGACCCGGAGGGCAACGAGTTCTGCGTCGCCGCGACCTCTGCGTGACGCGAGGCGCCCCGGCCTACGGCTGTGGAGGGGCCGCTTCCTGTCCCGGCGATCCATCACTTCGCCGCTGTACACACGACGAAGCCCCCTCCGGGACGGAGTGAATCCCGAGGGGGCTTCGACCCGTATGCACGCCGTGGACGGCTCATCCGCGATCGCGACGGAACCCTTCCTCAACCGTGCATTCGGAAAAGATGTCTCCGGTGAAGCAGACGATGGGGCTCTCCGGGTCTCCGTAGACGTTGAACTCCAGTTCGCAGGCGCTGCCATCAATGGTGACGTCGGCGAACCGTCCGTGGTCCGCTCTGACGTCACTTGTACGGCTGTCCGCATCCTCGGTGGGCACGGCAAGATCCCAGGTGCCGCGCTGACTCTGACTGATCTTGTCGCAGACCACGGCGGCTTCGGTCTTGTCGAGCCCGGTGGCTGCGAAGGTCCCGTCACGTTTGAACTCAACGGAGGCCCCGGCCGGGTTGGACCAGCTCCCAGCGAGCTCGTCGGCCGAGATGTCGACTTCAGGAACTCCGCAAGCCACCGCCGAGAAGAGGACTGAGGCCGCCAGAGCAGCCCTCGTGCACGCTTTTCGCGACCGCTGACTCCCGCGACTGGCCACGCCCACCCCTGCCTCGATCGATCTCCTCCGCGGCACGGTACCGAGAGGGCGGTGCAGCTGCTTGGTCGGGACCTGTCCGGCGGGTCCGGGTGCACGATCTTCGACGCACGTGCGTCTCGCTGCTGCCGGCCCAGGGCATCGACGCTCGCACGATGACGGAGACGCCCGGGCACAGCACGATCACGATGACGCTCGACACCTACGCGCACGTGATGCAGACGGCGCTGCGCGCGGCTGCCGAGCGGGTGGACGACGCACTGGGGGTGGACGAGACCGGCCGCTATGCGGCCCCGAAGAGACGTTGGCGGACGGGGCGGTCGCTGTGGCTGCGGTACTCCGCTGCCGTAAGAAGGTCCCGTCAGTAACCAGGGGCCAGGCGTGGACCGCACGACAACCACTGGGCCACAAAAGGACTTTCGGATGGGAATTGGTGCCGATGGACCATTCCGCCCGCCGTAATCGCACAGGATTTCCTGAGTCGGGCCCCTCGCGTCCCGTAGCAGCGGATAGATCACGAACCACTCTGTAGGATTGAGGTATGGCTGCGGAGCATCCAGAGGCCGCAAAACAACTCTCCGTGGTCGCGGAGAACGTGGGGTCACACCTCACGGAGGTCAGCCGCGACATAGGGGAGCACGTTCTTGCCCAGATCCCGGAGCTCAGGGACGACGCAACCGTCATCAAAATCCTGCAGGCGAGCGTCGCGGAAAATGTCCTACGTTGCTGCACATTTTCGAGAACGACATACCTCTGGACAAGATCGAGGGGCCTGCAGCTGCTCATGAGTACGCCAGGAGGCTGGCTCAGCGGGGTATCCCCCTCAGTGCGATGGCCAGGGCCTACAGGATCGGCCACTGGCGTTTTCTGCACTGGTGTCTGGACGAACTCAACCGACAGGACGCCGACGAGGATATCGCCGCCGCGGCCAACCGGCGCATGCTGCAGGTGAGCTTCGGTTACATCGACCGCGTGACCGAGCATGTCATCGTGGTCTACCAAGAGGAACGTGATCACTGGCTGCTCAGCCAGACCGCCGCGCGCGCCGCGCGCGTTCGAGACATCCTGACCGAGAAGGACGTCGACCTCAACTGGGCCGAACCAGCCCTTGGTTACCGGCTCCGACAGCATCACGTCGGGCTGGTGGCCTGGTTGCCCACACTGACGGGTGGGGGTGAGGGACTTGCTCGACTCGACCGGATCACCAACGAGATCGCCCAGAAGCTGGGCTGTCCCGCCAGGCCGCTGTTCGTCCCCCGAGATGCAATTGCGTCCTGGGCCTGGCTGCCGTTCGGCTCGCACGGCGACGTCTCCTGGAAACAGGTGTCGAATGTCGTCGAGCGCAGCGATCCTTCCGTGCACGTGTGCGCCGGGTGCGTCGGGTGCGTCGGGTACGTCGGGTACGTCGGGTACGTCGGGTACGTCGGGTACGTCGGGTACGGTATCGAGGGATTCCGCTCCACGCATCGGCAGGCATTGCGCACGCAGGAACTTGCGGCAGCGGCCAGTCCAGCCCCCCAGTTCACCGAATTCTCCACCGTCGCTCCCATCGCCTTGATGGCTACGAACATCGACGACATGCGCGCTTGGGTGTGGGGCGTCCTGGGTCCGTTGGCCGTCGATGACGAGCACAGCGCACGACTTCGGGAGACGGTGGAGATATTCCTGAGCACCGGCTGCAGTTACACCGCCACCGCCAGCACTCAAATTCTCCACAAGAACACCGTGCAGTACCGCATTCGGAAAGCCGAGGAAAGCCTTGGACACCCGGTCCAGCAAGGGCAAACCGATCTGGAAGTCGCACTGCTCGCCGTTGGGTACCTCGGCTCGACCCTCCTTCGCACCAGCCCCGAATGAAACGGCCGAGAGGAGCTCGCCGTCGAGGTCGTGGTGGAACTGACGACCGACGACGCCCGGCACGAAGTTCCCGCGCTCGTCGAGCAGGTGCCGGCCTCCGGGCCATCCCGCTGCGGAACACCCGCCACACGTGCAGCTCGCTCCTGGTCGCGCTCAAGGTCCACCCGAAGGTGGCGCAGCGCATCCTGCGGCACTCACAGATCGGCATGACGATGGAGGTACACGCCGAAGCGAGCGAGGAAGAAGTGCGCGAGGCGATCGGCAAGCTGTCCGACGCGATGGGCGGCACCGGCTGACAAGGTTGCTGTACTTCGCTGCTGTACGGCCCAACGCGAGAGGCCCCGGACTCATCGTCCGGGGCCTCTGGCCTGTGTGCACTCGGCAGGATTCGAACCTGCAACCTTCTGATCCGTAGGATCGGGCGCCGCATTGCGAGGGGCCCCGGAGGCCTCCTGCTCTGGTCGCTCAGGTTGGCGATCACGGGCCTCTGTGTGCCGCCGTTGCCATCACGACTGCCATCAGTGTTGCGGCCTAGGCAGTTTCGTTTGGATCAGTCGGTTGTTGGTCTTGGTGTGCCGTTAACTGATGCACGACGCGGTTGCACTCGGGCGAACGCCCAGGGTTGTCCTGGGTGAGCGTGGTCGGGGGGCCGGGCCAGCGGGTGTTGTCGACCCAGTCGTACGGCGGTTGCCAGGTGACGGGCTCGTTGACGCGCGGACGCTGCGGTGGGGGCTCGACCTTGCCCTGCGCGTTCGGGGCCGCGGTCCCGGCGCGGTCCGCGACGGCCGCGGCCACGCACGCCCACGGCCGAGCAGGTGGACGGGCCACGCCGAGCTCAGCGAGCCGGCCCGCTGCCTGCGGTGGCCACCCCGGCGGCGTCGAGGGCCGCGGTGATCTTTCGGGTCATGTCGGTCAGGGTGGGGCTGGGCTCGCCCTTGCGGGCCCGGGTGGCCGTTTCGATGGCGACCAGGACGGTGCTGCGGAAGTTGTCGGCCTCCGCCGGATCCGCCTTCTTGAGCAGGCCCATCGCCTGCGTCAGGGCCGGCAGCACCTGGTCGGCGATTGCGGCTACGGACTTACTGTCCAGGTCCGCGCCCCGCGGATTCTCGGCGAGCACGTGCCCGACCAGGCCAGTCGCGGAGGACAGGGCGATGGAGCCCTCGGTGGCGATCTTGTGGGGCGAGCCGGTGGCGTCAGCGGCGGCCAGCAGCGAGATGGCGCCGTACGCGGCGGTCCGCAGGGTGTTCTTGTCCTGGCCCGAAAGGGTGATGGACATGGCGGTGTGCTCCCTTGGTTGAACGGACGGATGGTGAATGCGGGAATGCGGTCCTGTGGTGCCCGGAGTATCCGGATCGCTCGGGTCGGGATCGTCCGAGGGGATCTCTCACCCTCGGGCGACCTGACCTTGGCAGTCAGGGCCAGGGCCAGGAGCAGACCTCGCGGGCACATCGACGGTTCGGCCGCCATGGGGCTGACCGTTGGCGTAGCGGGTTGAGGGCGGGCCTACCGTGACCGGGACGCCGGCTCGGTGTCAGTCGTCGATTGCCTGGTACAGCGTGGTCCAGAAGTCGTGCATGAGCCGCACCGGGTCCGGGACGGACGTCCCGACCTGGGTGAGCAGGATGCCGGTGAGATGGTTGTCCGGGTCGGCGTACGTCGAGGTGCCGCTTCCGCCGTCCCAGCCGAACTGGCCGATGGGCGCGTAGTCACCACGGTAGGTGCGTACGGCCATCCCGAACCCCCAACCGCCGTGCTGGCCTTGGCCGAAGGAGATATGGACGTTGTTGGTGGCCAATTCGTGTCGCGCGGCTTGCTGTTCGGGCATGAGGCGGTTGGTGGTCATCAGCTCGACGGCGGCCCGGGACAGGATCCGTTCGCTCCCGTGCATCCCGCCATTGAGCAGCATCCGGAAGTAGGCGTGGTAGTCGTCGGCGGTGGAGTTCAGTCCGCCGCCGCCACCCTGGAACGCCGGAGGCGCGCTGTGACGTCCCCCCTCGGCCTCGTCCCACACATGGAACTCACCGGTCTCCGGGTCGGGGGCATACAGCGGCGGCAGCCGGTGGATCCGGTCGGCCGGCACGTGGAAACCGGTGTCCTTCATCCCCAGCGGATCGAAGATGCGCTCCCGCAGGAACGACTCGAACGACTGGCCCGTGACCCGGGCGACGAGCACGCCGAGCAGATCGCTGCTGATCTGGTACTGCCAGCGCTCGCCGGGCTGGTGCATCAGCGGAAGTGTGCCCAGGCGGCGCATCCACTCGTCCGGCTCGGGCATCGGCACCGGGAGATTGGGCGTGATCCCCTGCTCGAAGACCGCGCCCATGATCGGAGTGCCCAGCACCGTCATATCCATGCCGAGCCCGAACGTGGAGGTCAGCACGTCCCGCACGGTGATCGGCCGCCGCGCCGGCACGGTGTCGTCCAGCGGGCCGTCAATACGCTTCAGCACCTGCCGGTCGGCGAGTTCGGGCAGCCACTCCTGCACCGGGTCGTCCAACCGCAGCCTGCACTCGTCGAGCAGGACCATCGCCGCCGCCATCGTGACCGGCTTGGACGTCGAGGCCATCCGGAAGATCGTTTCCCGGCGCATCGGCGCCCCACCGTCGTGACGCGCCGTCCCGAGCGCTTCGACGTACGTCTCTTCGCCCCGGCTGAACAGGGCCACGAGCCCGGGAATCTTCCCGGACTCGACATGCCGTGCCAGCACGTCGCGCATTCTGTGCAGCCCTGTCTTGGAGAAGCCGTCGTGCTGGTCGGCGAGGGCGATGGGCATGTGTGCTCCTTTGATCGAACGCACGGATGGTGGGACGCGGTCCTGTTCGCGCCGGGGGTATGTGGATCACTCAGGCCGCGTCGTCCGACGGGAACTCCCGCTCGGGCGACCGACTTTGAGGCCAGAGCAAGTTGTCAGCAGCCGAGCCGGTCGGCAATCACACCCAGTACGTGCCGCAGGTCGCGTGACATGCGGGCACGCAGGTCGATCTCAGCGATCCCGGCCGCGAACCCCGGATGGCCGGGGAGAACCCGGTGGACACGATGGGTCACCAGGGTGCCTGCGGGACAGGCGGTGACGGCGTGCACCCCGGCGTACCAGCTCTGCACCGCCATCCTGGACCGGGCCCGGTCCACCTGGATGTCCACCGGCTCCACCGGCCCGGCGAGCTCGGCACGGTAGGCGCCGGCGCCGGACCCGGCAACAACAGTCATCGCCCCCTGTCGAGCAGCCGAAGCCCGGGCCAGGACCAGCAGGTTGTCATCGCCGACCCGCCCCTCGGCAACGGTGAACAGGAGCGTGGCGACCGCTGCGACGGGCGCGGCGAGCGTCCCTTGCACTTCCCACCGGGCGGGCAGCGCGTCCAGTTCGGCGAGCAGGGAAGGCGTTGTGTGCATGGCGAAGAGCCTCGGCGCGGCGGCCTGTCCGGGACAACCCATGCCGCGCCTTCCGGGACGGATGGCATCCCACCGATACCCGGCTGACCTGCGCTGTCACGCTAGCGGACGGCTGCTTCTCGGGTGTTCCGGGACGGGACGGGACAGCTGCGCCACCCCTGGGACAGGCTCAGGACACCCGGGCCAGACCCGTA
Organism: Streptomyces sp. NPDC001970; assembly: GCF_053594115.1. NCBI lineage: Bacteria > Bacillati > Actinomycetota > Actinomycetes > Kitasatosporales > Streptomycetaceae > Streptomyces > Streptomyces sp. NPDC001970. The sequence continues at coordinate 141,868 of NZ_JBSFDW010000022.1, forward strand.
CGCGCCGTCGACACCAGATAGTTGACGCCGTGCGCGGTGGCGATCTCCAGCGCCGCCTGGAAGTGCCGCGCCGCGGCTTCCCGATCGCCCGTGGCCAGGCATGCCTCCGCGTAGGGGAGGAGGCTGCGTACCATCCGATGCGGCTCACCAGCCCCTTCGAGAATCAGCATGGCCTCGGCGTGCATGGCCGTTGCCTCCTCGGTGGCACCGAGGTGGCGCAAGGCCACGGCGACGTCCGTGCGGCTGATGGCCTCGAAGACCGGATGGCGTGTCTCCCGATTGATCGCGACGGCCTGCTCAGCCAAGTCGAGGGCGGTCTGGGCGTCACCCAGGCCGAGTGCCGCCCGGCCGAGCACGTCCAGGCACATGCGCTCCTTCTGCCGGTCCAGCTCGCGCGCGGTCCCGAGCAGGTCCGAGACGACCTCGCGGGCCTCGCCGTGCTCTCCCAGCAGCACCAGAGCCCGCCCGAGGCGTGCGCCTATGTACACGCGGACGGCGGCCTCGCGGGGTGGCACCAGTCCGGTCGCCTGGCGTAGGAGTTCGATGGCGCCTTTGGCGTCAGCGGCGTACAGCCGGACCTCCGCCAGCTGTTCGATGGCTAGGGCCTGGCCGACGATGTCGTCCTCCGCCGCCATCAGCACGCGGGCCGCTTCGAGCTCTGGCACCGCCTCCTCCAGCCGGCCCACCCGCATGAGCGCGGCGCCCAGCAAGTACCGGTGAGAGGCGAGCACCCGTCGCTCGCCGAGCGCTTCGGCGGCAGGCATGCTGACCTCAAGCCCGCGGCACACCTGCGCCATGCCACCGCGCCGCCCGAGGGAGATCACGAAGGCGAACTGGCCGAGCCCGACCGCCGACGCATCATTGCGCAGCTCCACGGCGAGCGAGAACGTCGCGGTGATGTTGGCCCACTCGGTGTCCAGCCAGTCGAGGGCTCCGTCATGGGAGAAGTCGGGAAGCGCGGGAGATTGCTGCGACACGATGACCGGCACGGGGACGACGACCAGCTCGATCACCTCTTTCGCGGCCAGCATGCCCCTCAGGTAGTAGTCGCCCAGCCGGGCGGTCGCAGGTCCGGGGTCCGCCGCGGCGTCCTCGGCACGGGCGGCCTGCCGCAGCAGGTCGTGCATCCGGTAACGGCCCGCCGCCGGCTCCTGCAGCAGATGGACGTCAACGAGGTCCTCCAGCAGGGAACGGGCGTTGGCCAGCGGGATCCCGGCCAGGGCTGCCGCGCCGTACGCGTCGATGTCCTCGCCTGGTACCAGCCCCAGCAGCCCGAACATCCGCCGCTGGGCGGAGTCGAGCTGCCGCAGCGACATCTCGAACACGTCCGACACCGCCAGCTCGCCCTCGCGCAGCCGTTCCACCAGGGTGTCGAGCGTCCACGCGGGCCGGTGCCGCAGACGCGCGGCGGCCACCCGGATGGCCAGCGGCAGGTTCCCGCATCGGCGCAGCACCTCGCCGACATCACCAGGACGAGCCCCGCCCGCCGACTGGACGAACAGCTCCGCCGCCTCCTGGGTCGGCAGGACGTCCAGCGAGATCGGCTGGACGCCATCCAGCTCCACCATCCGCCGGCGGCTGGTGATCACGACGAAGCTCTGGCCGGCGCCGGGGAGCAGATCGCGCACGTGATCGGCGTCGGCGGCATTGTCCAGCAGCACGATCGCGCACCGCGCCGCCAGCTCCGACCGCCATAGCGCGGCCCGCTCGGCGATTCCTTCGGGAATCCTGCCGGGCGGCACCCCGAGCGCGGCCAGCAGCACACGCAGCGCCTCCGCGGGCTCAACCGGCTCCCGGCCCGGAGTGAACCCGTGCAGGTCAAGGTAGAGCTGGCCACCGGGGAAGTCGGCGGTCAGCAGATGCGCGCCGTGTACGGCCAGCGCGGTCTTACCCACCCCGCCCATGCCGTCGATCGTCACCATCGTCGTGTTCCGCGCGGCGCCGAGGAGGGCGGCCAGCTCCTCCCGGCGCCCGGTGAAGGCGGTGATGTCATGTGGCAGGTCGTTGCGCACCGGCGCAGTGGCGGCGATGCTCGTCTGGGGCTCGTCCTTGGCCCGCTCCCACACCTCACGCATCGCCCTGGGGTCACGACCGGCTGCCTTGCACAGCGCAACCACCGTCGGCCAGGGTGGAACGGCCTGGCCGGAGAAGTAGCGCGACAGCGAGGAGCTGCTGCCGTGGACGTCACGGGCCAGCTCCCGCAGGCTTCGTCCGGTCAGGTCGCGCAGCTGCCGTAGCTGCCCTGCCAACTCCTCACGCACGCTTGTCAGCCTTTCTCCAGCTTCACGCGCTGATCCTAGGTGGACTGAAGTGGGCCGGCAGTCTCGTTTGGATCAGTCGGTCGTTGGGCCGGGTGTGCCGTTAACTGATGTGCAGTGGGCGCGAATTGAGCCGTTGCTCCCTGACCGGACGCCGAAGCGGGGTGGCCCCTGGCGTGAGCACCGGGAGGGGGCCCACATCCGCAGCTGACTCCTGTGTGGCGGGCCTCGGCACAGGAAAGCGGAGACGGTTGCAACGTCCCAGGGGTCAGTCCTGCGTGCCTGGGCGGCCCGGCTGGTGACACTTGCGGCCAAGGCTGCGGCTGGCTCCGGTAGTCCTCAAGCATCTCGCCTGGCCAACTGGGCTCTCGTACCTCGCCGCGAGGACCCATCTCCTTGAAGTACGGGCCCAGATCGTAGATCGGCGAGCTGTCGATGGCGTCGAGGTCCGCGACGTGAAGGTCTAGGCCGTCGACCTTGAGCAGGCGAGGGAAGGACTCGGCGAGTTGGTTCGGCCGGCGGTGGTTGCGGTGGACGAAGGTGCCTGTGACGGGCCACTTCGGGTTGTTCTGCGGGCTGCGGGCGTGCAGTGCGACGTCGTCGGGGGATGCCTTGTGGAAGTGCCGGACGACGAGGAGATGGGAGAACTCCTCAAGCCCCTGGACCACTTCGACGGGGAAGTCTGCGTCAAGGCGGATGATCGCGGTCTCGCCCCAGTGGTCATCCGTCGGCTCGACCCGTCCTCCGACCACGATGCCGATGGGCCTCCGGGCGTTGCCGTCAAACACTGCCGTCAAGGCAAAGTCAGAGGCCCTGTGGATCTCTCCACAGGGCCTCTGGTCTGTTGTGCACTCGGCAGGATTCGAACCTGCAACCTTCTGATCCGTAGCTCTATGTGGAGCGGTCAACAGCGGCCATAGCGGTCGCGTTGAAGTCTCCAGGGGACGCTGCAGACCATGGACCATTGCTGGGGTTGCTGTACTCCGCTGCTGTACCGCAACCGCGCTCCGTCGCCCCTCTTCACGGGCGGCTGTCCACCGTTTCCAGCGGGTTCCCTGCCGTCGTCACTCGACGCAGCCGGCCAGACACGCTGCTTTACCGACACATCGTGGCAAAATGCGCGAAGATGATAAAAGAGGTGTTTCGGTATTTGCCAGGGAGTCACAATGGACGCCTCGGACGAACTCCTTCGAGGAGCTGACCCGGCGGCTCTTCTGACGATGGACGGTGCCATCCGCAGCCTCAACGCTGCGATGGCCACAGCGCTGGGCGAGCCGGCGAAGCAGTGCCTGGGACGTGACTTCGGTGAGCAGTTGCTGGAATGTGACTTCGGTGATCTGTGGCCCGCAAGCCAGCGGATGTCGGCCGACAGCCTCGTGGCCCACGCCGCCAGGACGAAGACGGTCGCGATGCGGGTGCTGGACTTCCCCGGGCCAGGCGGAGCACCCGTTGCCTGCTTGATCCAGGCGCAGCAAGTGAAGGATCCCGCAAGTGACGAGCAACTGGTCTGGGTGCACGCACTGGACGCGCGAAACGACCTGGCCAGCCTACTGATCCCGTTCCGGATGGCCACCACGGCCGCCCACCTCGGCCTGTGGATGTATTCGCCCCATGAGCACCAGCTGGAGTGGATCGGTGGCGCACCCGCCCTGGCCACGCTCTTTCCGGATCCCACTATTTCACTTTCCACAGTGATATCGGCAGTGCACCCTGACGACCGAGAGGCCCTGCTGCAGCTCCTGCGCTCGGCCTCCGCCCAGTCCTCCTGGGTGAGGTTGCGGTACCTCCCCCAGCACGAGGGCTGGCACCAACTGGCCGCCCAGGCCCGCCGGATCCAGTTGGGATACGGCGGCCCCGAGCGGATCTTCGGAATGGTCCGCGACGACACCAAGCAGGAGAAGCGCAAGGAGGAGGCGCAGGCCGCACTGACTGCCGAGCGACAGCGCGCCAAAGACATCGCCGACTTCTCCTCCGCCTTGATCACCGCAGCCACGGAGCAGGAGCTGCAGCAAATCGCCCTGACCCGGCTCGCCGCAACCTTCGGCGCCACCGGTGCCCTGCTCGCGCTCGTCGACGACGGCCGCCTCCGTGTCTCCACCGATGCCGGGATAGCCATGTGCGAGGTCGACGTCATTCACGGCCTGCCGCTGGACCATCCAAGCGCCCTGTCCGAGGCGATCCGCACCGGCAAGCCGCAGCTGATCCTCGACCGGGAGGATTACATCCGCCGCTGGCCACAGGGGGCCGAATATCCGAGGCTCAGCCGACTCGGCTCCGACTACACCGCATCCATCACCCCCCTCAGCGAGACCGGCAATCAACCGCTCGGGGCGTGGCTGGTGACCTACGGCAGCGGACACCGGCCGTCCCTGGATGAGCGGACCCTCATGGGCACGCTGGCCGACCTGGCAGGCCAGGCACTGCGGCGCATCAGGTTGCAGCAGGCACGAGTCGAGCTGGCCACCGCGCTCCAGCAGACCATGCTCCCCACACTGCCCGAGCACCTCCCGGGCCTGGAGGTCGCCGCCCGCTACCGACCGAGCCGGGACGGGCTGGACATCGGCGGAGACTGGTACGACGCCTTCGTCACGCCCGACGGCGCGATCGCCCTCGAGATCGGCGACGCCCAGGGGCACGACGTCGACGCCGCCGCAGCCATGGGACAGGTGCGCGCCTCCATGCGCGCGATCGCCGCCCACGAACCGGATCCCGCAACCGTGCTGACGCGCACCAACGAACTGCTCGTCACGATGGGCGCGGCACGATTCTCCAGCTGCACCTTGCTGCATGTCGACCCAGACGACGGACGGGTCACCGGCACCAGCGCCGGCCACGTGCCGCTGCTGTACGCGCGCAAGGACGGCAGCCACAGCATCCGCGAGCTGGCGGGCGGGCCGGTCCTGGGAGTCGTGCCCGGTACCGAGTACCGCGAGGAGACCTTCACCCTGGACGAGGACAGCGCGCTGGTCATGGTCACCGACGGCGTGGTCGAAGGACCCTGCCTCACGTTGGAAGACGGACTGGAGCGAGCCGGAACACTGGCCGGCGCGGCCCTCCACGACGGACTGAACGCCGAGGAGACCGCCGACCGCATCCTCGACGCCGCGGTCGCGGTAGACCACCTCGACGACGTGGCCGTGCTGGTCATCCGACGCACATGACGGCGCCCACGTCCTCACACACCCTCTATACGGACCCCACCGCAAGACCATCCCTCGCGCTCATTCGCTGAGCGTCGTGTTGTCGATGACTCAGCCGAGCCGGCCGCGGAAGGACCGTCCGGCCCCAGTCACCCAGAGCCCCAGTCCGGAAGACCCCGTATGCGGGTGCCTGCTGAGCTGCGAGGTCGCTGACCTGCGGGTGAGCGGCTATGCCACCGTGGTTCCCCGTGATTCCCCGCTCTTCACTGCCTGATCGGGCACGGGTAGGGCACGCAGGGGACCAGGGCTGCCCAGTGCTCGTTTGCGCGAGCGCCATGGGGCTACTGGGTGCGCGCCTTGGCGTCACGGCTTCAGGCGCAACGATTCCACCCATTTGTTCGGACGGCCGTCGAAGTGGTCCCGTAGCCGGTGTTCAATGTGATCAGGGGCCCAGACAGCAGCCCGCTCCAGCTTCTGACACTCTTCGAACGTCGCTGGCGTCTCGCTGCCGGCCCCGGTGACCGGATCGACTCGATAGACCGTGATGCTGCCGCTGAGCGGATCTTGCTTGCTGTAGAGACGGACTTCGGTATGTTCCTCGTGGGTCAGGGACACCACGTCGAGCAGCTCCCAGCCGCCACGGCGGCGAAATGCAGCATCCATGACCCAGACCTTGAAGGCGACGGGTGCAGCAACGATCTCGATGAGATCGACAGGCGCTCCGGGCCTGCCGGCCAGGTCGTAAAACTCGACACACACGCCAGTGAGCTGCCTTCCGAAGGCGCATCGGCCATCATCCAAATCGATGCGTACCACCCGTCCGGGGGCCCTGTTCGCGCGGGCCTCAGTGATCTTTCTGTGCCCTGATGCTCCGTGCTCCATAAGCGGATTATTGCCGTCGGTCCCGCGTCCTCGGCTGACCCGACTGCTGGGCGATCAGGTACGTTCGCGGCCGGTGAAGCGGCTTTGGGCGGGAGTCTCAATGACGAAGTCAAGCCGCTTGCGTGACCGGTGGGGCGGCGGTGAAGACCCGTCCGTCACGCAGCAGCGCCCA